>JBGUSR010000033.1:0-5559 GCA_045132635.1 Akkermansia sp. | reverse complement strand
TGCGCCACTCAGTGCCCGAAGGCACTCCGTGCGACTTGCATGTCTTATCCACGCCGCCAGCGTTCGTTCTGAGCCAGAATCAAACTCTCCATAATATTAATTTAAGAAATTGCTGGACCATCAGAATTGAACTTTTTTATTAGCTCATTTCAATTCTGACAGTGCCGTGTTACCCCGCTCCGAAATTCCTGAGAACTTCATCTCGGCGTTGGCCACGGCACGCGTCACGACCTTTTCCTTCCCTCTCTTTATCCTCTCCGGCGCCCCGCCTGGCAGGTTGTTAGCCAGTGAGCTTGCTTTTCAGCCGCTCTCGGCGCCTCGGAAAGTCATACTTGGAAAATTGCCTCGCCCGGCCAGTCAGTAAGCGTTGCTCGCTTTCCTTTCGGGCTGCCCCGTAGTGGGGTGCGGGGCAAAGCTTATCACAACCACCGCGAAACGTCAAGCTCATTTTTGTAAAAAAGTTTGAGATTTTTCTTCACCCCTCCCCTAACCTGCACGAAAACCAGCATGTTACAGTGGAAAATTATTTTTGCACTTTTCTGCACATTTTGCACAAACAGGCAAAAACACTGTTTCTTGAGATAAAGCAGTGCTGATTGTGGTGTATTTTTCAGGGAACAACCATCCAGATAGGCGAATCCGGGTTAAAAGCCGGCCATTGCCCGCACCGTTTCAGAGTCCCATCATCACCGTCTGCATATGGTGTACAAAAACTTGTGCGAAAAAGATAATACCAGGCATCCGTTAATACACCCTCACTCCCGGCAGCGTTTTTCCCGGACACATGTTCCCACAACAGACCGAAATCGGCCGCATTCCCCGAGCCAGCCAAGATGACGAGCATAGAATAAACCTCTCCCTCTTTCACCTTGATTTCAGTACCAACGGCCAATTTTTCCGGGTTTTCGTTTTTCTGCGTCGAAGCCAGGCAGGAACCAGACTCCAACACCACCTGGGAATTGAAACACACGGCCAAATAAGCATCCCCCGTGCCGATAAAACGAATAGTCCCAGAAACAGGAGACTCTACGCGCCCTTTATACGTAGCCACCCAGGCAGGGGGCAATTGGCCGGATTGCCTGCGGAACTCTCCCGGCATACACACAGCATCCGCCACGGACCGCAGGAAGCAGGAGCTATATAATGTGGGCGGGAATCGGTAATAGCGGGCAAGTTTACGCAAATCCCTCGAGTTCAGGTAATTTTTCACCACAGATTGCAGCTCTTTCCCGTTTACCAGGCCCGTAGGGGCACCGCCTTTGTTGCGCGACAGGTCATAGAATGTGCCCCAGAGCACAGAAGCAGGCAGCCAGCCATCAAAATCGCCCAGCAATTCCATCTGCAACATCGAAAAATCGATATCATGCGGTGGTTCCGTCGCCTCCAGCCCCTCCATCTCCTGCATCACCTGCTCCAGCGATACAAGCGCAGCAGCACCTGTAACACTCATTGCCGGCAGCACGGATATTTCCGGTCCCACTGGCACCATACGGCACTGCCGCGGCGGCAAAACCGGTTCCTCCGTTGCAACTGCCGACGACTCCGCAACAGACCCCGGAGCCTGGCATACTGCCGAATAGACCAGAGCTAACAGAAAAACCACTACCAGAACACCACCTCCCCCGATAACAGACAAGAGAGCTAGCAGCGGAAGCCCCGTGCAGTATGGGGTGCTTATCCTTCGATTTTGCATGCGTATTCTCATAGTGAAATTCTGCCCGGGCGTTTCGTAAAACACCCCCGGAGAGCGCATCGTCCGGGGGTGTGATAACTAAATTACTTTCCGATTCCGCATCAGGGAACAGCAACCCAGATGGGGGAGTCCGGGTCGAACTCAGGCCATTCCATTTCGCCGGCAGAGTGCTTGCCGATAAGCTTCTGGAGGTCCTCCTTGCTGGGAGCAGAGAAGTTGGTGCGGAAGAGGTAGAACTTCTTGCCGCCGGTCACCTTGCCGTTCTTGACAATGGGGTTATCGGACACATGTTCCCACATGAGCACATAACCGAACATACCACCTTCTTCCGCAATGGCGATTTCGATGGGATAGGAGGTACCCTCCTTCACCTTGATGGGATCACCAGTAGTCAGACCGCCGACATCACCGTTCCATTTATTAATGCCGGGATAGTTGATAAATTCGTAGTTTCTGTGCACCTTATCCTCGCCCTTCTTGATACGGTTCTTGTACCCCGCAAGATCACCACCGGAAACATTCACCAGGCTGAGGTCATTCTTCTTGTATCCGCTGGGGGTACGATAGCCAGCCTCCAGCACCATCTTACCACCAAAACGCACACCGATGAAGTCGTCACCCGTGCCAACGAAGCGAATCGTTCCGGAAACCGGGGACTTCACCTTGCCGCGGTATACCACGAGCCAGGCTGCGGGTTTCACCTTCTGGGCGCACTGGAAAGCCTCCGGGGCCAGGGAAGCCTTGGCGAAAGGCAGGAAGAAATTGGAAGCATAAAGCTTAGCGGGAGACTTGTAGTAACGAGCCAGGGCGCTCTGGCTCCAGCTCTTCATGTAGGCACCCACAACGGAATACAGCTCCATCGTATCAACTTTGCCACCAGGGGCCATCTTGGTGGGGGCACCGCCCTTGGACTGCTTCAAGTCGTAGAGCGTACCTTCCAGAGCAGAACCGGAGGGGGAGCTGGAGCCCATGCCGCCACCAGCCTCACCCAGATCCTCACCCAGCCCGGTGTCCATACCGATACCAATATCGATAGAGAGGCCATCATCAGCAGAGTCATCCATCTCGATATCCAGCTGAGCCATGGCTACGGGAGCAGCACCCGTGGAAACAATCACGGAAGGAGCCACAGTATTAGAAGGCGTGGCTGCCTTCTGGCTGAGCTTGGGAGTGGTGGGCACAGGGCGGGGCGGAGCATCCTCTGCCGGGGGAACGTAGGAAATGAATTCAGCAGGCTGTTCCGTAGCAAAGTAGATGACCGTGAAAGTCAGAGTCAGACCGAATGCCAGGGAGAGAGCCGTAGCGGCACCGAAAGAGGAAAGCATGCCGCGCATCTTGGCGCGCTTGTACTCCCTCTCGGCCTCTTCGCTCATTTGGATATGTAATGCCATAAGTGTAGAAATTCCGGGTTATTCGCTGGGATAGTTTTAGCATACCCCCCGGGCGAACGCGAGCACAAAGTTCTCCCGGAATGTTACAATTATGTTACAAGGGAGCAAAAGGCACCCTTATTCCTCGCAATAGGCGAGGTCATCATTGGCATGCAGGTTCTCCTGCGGTTTTTCAGGCACATAGGCCACGGGGGCGTAATCCACACCGGGATAGAGATACACCACCACATTTCCGCCCATGGCGGCAGCACGGCGACGCACCTCCTGCAGGCAGTATTCGTTGCCCAGATCGTCCTCCGAGGTGCCGCTCAGAATAAAGCGGCCGACAATGCGCGTGCCGGGAGTATCCGGCAACATGGGACGGAACTCCACCTCATGCGGCTCCACCACCGCACGGGTACCAGCCGGGGTATTCCAGGCCATGGGGCACCAGCGGCACTGCTGGCAGGACTCCAGCGCCAGCGCAGCCAGCGCAGCAAAACTGATTTTCAGAAAACGGGCCATCAATACTCCTGAGCAGGAACAAACTTACAGCAGAACACATCCTCACCACCCACATGCAGGTGGATATCAATGCAGCCCGGGCGGTGATGCACGGTGTAGGCCTCGTGATTCTCCGGCGGACGCGGAGAAAAACGGCCAATGCGGTCCGGAGACAGCACGGCGCTGCGCAACACGCTGACCAGCTGGCGGGTACTCATTTCCAGCATGCGGTCATAATCCGTAGTCGGGAGGGTCAGTAATGGTACGTTCTTAGAACTCACGCGCGAACTATACACGCACGCCGACATTTCGTCAAGGGATTTTGAAATGCAGACGCAGAATGAAAGAAAAAGTATTAGGGACAATTCAGATATTCTGCGAGCCGCAGGCTCGCCAGTTTTTCACCCGGGGAATCAGCGGGACTAAAGTCCCGTACTCCGATAAGGTATCACCTCTCTTCTTCCCCCTGCTGGGTGGTGCGGCGAAGGCGGAGCTGGCCACAGGCGGCGTTGATGTCGTGCCCCTTTTCATACCGCATGGTCACGGGAATCTTCTCGGCCATGAGCGCACGGCAGAAAGCCTTGCAATCCGCCTCGCTGGGGCGCACCCAGGGCAGACCCTCCACCGTGTTGTAGGGAATGAGGTTCACCTTGGCATTCAGGTCGCGGGCAATGCGGGCCAGCTTGCGGGCTTCGGGCAGCATGGCATTCACATCCTGAATCAGAATGTACTCCAGGGTAATCATGTGCTTGCCGGTGCGGTTCCATTCCTTCAGCGCCGGAATCAGCTCACCCATGGGCCACTTGCGGTTCACCGGCATCACCTGGGAGCGCACTTCATCGCTGGCACCGTGCAGCGAAACCGCCAGACGCAGCGGCTTGCCGAAGGCGGCCAGGCGGCGCAGCCCGGGCACATTGCCGGAGGTGGAAATGGTGATGTGGCGCGCACCGATGTTGAGCCCGTGCGGGTCCAGAATCACAGTGAGAGCCGCCAGCAGGTTGTCCATATTGGCCAGGGGCTCACCCATGCCCATGAACACCAGATTATCCACACGCTCGCCGGCAATCTCCTCTGCCGCCAGAATCTGCCCCAGGATTTCCGATGCCGTCAGGTTACGGGTGAAGCCCAGCAGACCGCTGGCGCAGAAGCGGCAGCCGAACGCGCAGCCCACCTGCGAGGAAACGCAGAGCGTGAGGCGTGAACTATGTGCCCCACCCTGCCCCACGGCCGCAGGAATGATGACCGATTCCACCAGATGGCCATCCTGCATACGGGAAAGAAACTTGCGCGTAGTGCCCGTGGTGCTGGCATTCACCTCCACCACCTCCAGCGGGCGCAGGCAGAACTTTTCAGCCAGCTGGGCACGCAACGCGGGCGGCAGATTGCTCATCTGCTCAAATGAAGTGGCGCGGTGTTTCCACACCCACTCCTGCAGCTGCTTTGCGCGGAAGGGTTTCTGCCCCATGCCGGCCAGCAGCTCCACCAGCGCCTCATACGTGTATCCCAGCAGACACTCCATGACCTTTGCGCTTTACAGCAGGGTGTTCACATACTTATCCACCTCAAAGGGGATGAGGTCATCCTTCCCCTCGCCGATGCCCAGGAACACAGGGGAAACCCCCAGTTCATCCTGAATAGCCACGGCCACACCACCCTTGCCCGAGCCGTCCATCTTGGTCACCACCACGGCGTTCAGCGGCGTGGCCTTGTGGAACTCGCGAGCCTGCATGAGGGCGTTGCCACCCGTAGTGGCATCCACCACCAGATAGCAGGCCTGCGGAGCAGCTTCATCCTGTTTGGCAATGGAGCGGCGAATCTTGGAAAGCTCCTCCATGAGGTTGTGGCGCGTGTGCAGGCGGCCTGCCGTGTCGCAGATGAGGTAGTCCACCCCATCGGCCAGGGCACGGGAGTGTGCCTCATAGCACACAGAAGCGGGGTCCTGGTTCGGGCGGCCCTTGTAGAGCGGCACCTGCAGGCGGGTAGCCCAGCTTT
>JBGUSR010000032.1:0-10538 GCA_045132635.1 Akkermansia sp. | reverse complement strand
CCTGCATTGCAGCTCTTGATGAGCTGCATCGAAATCTGCCCTTGGCAGATGAAATTGCCTCTTACGAGGCATCTAAATCCACTTGAAAGTGGTCTAAATTGCTGCGTTTACACCGCAGCAACGACGAGCTGTTCCAGCCCGCCAAAGTCCAATTTGGCGGGTAAATTTAACTTTTTAGAAGTTCCCTATTGTCCTTTGTCAAGCGTCGTTCCAGGTTGCTTTACTTTCTGCGGCGCGGGGGGCTGATGGCGGACGCCAGCTCGCGGGACTCAACACATTCCCGTAGGCCACTTGATTGTTCTGAAAATTCAAAATTCGGGAGCAAGTGTCTTTCAATTCCCGAAATTCGGGAGTCGTGCACTCCCGAATTTTGGGAATTTGCTTGCCAGCTCTCCCGATTTGCGGCATAATGCACGCATGGAACCCTTGCGGATATACGAGCGTACCTTGCGTTCAAGGATTGAGGAATTAGCCAGCTATTTCCCCTGTGTGATGCTTACCGGGGCTCGGCAAGTGGGTAAATCCACGTTGTTACGCGGCATGCTGCCCGCGGGGATGAATTATGTGACCCTGGATGATTATGTGGAGGCGGCTCGTGCCAAGGAAGATCCCAACGGTTTCCTTGACAGACACGGCCTGCCCCTGTGCATCGATGAAATCCAGTATGCGCCGGAGTTGCTGCGGTCCATTAAGATACGAGTGGATGAAAACCGGCGCCCCGGCATGTATTGGCTTACCGGCTCTCAGCGTTTTCACATGATGAAGGGTGTGACTGAAAGCCTGGCAGGCCGTATCGGGCTTCTGGAACTCATGAGCCTTTCGCAGCAGGAGCTGCTGGGGCATGGCGCAGGTGCACCGTGCTTTCTGCCGGATTCTATTTCACCTGCCTCTGCTCTGCGGGGAATCTGCGGTGTGGCCGAACTCTATGAACGCATCTGGCGCGGTGGCTATCCACAGCTGATTCAGTATCCCCAGATGCCTGTGCGCGATTTTTTCAGCTCCTACCTGCAGACATATGTGGAGCGCGATGTGCAGAGCCTCTCCCAGGTGGGTGATAAGAGTGCATTTGTAACCCTCATGCGCTCTGCTGCCCTGCGAACCGGACAGCAGCTCGTTTACAGTGACCTCGCCCGCGATGCCGGAGTATCGCCCAAGACGGCAGCAGCCTGGATATCTATTCTCGAAGCATCGGGTATCGTTTCCCTGCTGCAGCCCTATCATTCCAACGCACTTAAACGCCTGGCCAAAAGCCCCAAATTGTATTTTCTGGATACCGGACTGTGTTCCTGGCTGGCTGGTTATCAGAGTGCGGCGGATCTGTCGCGCAGCCCCTTGGCCGGAGCCATGCTCGAAACCTGGGTCTACGGACAGCTCTTACGCAGCTTTACCAATGTAGGTATTGACCCGCGGCTGTACTATTTCCGTAACCACGATGGCGCGGAGGTCGATTTCCTGCTGGAATATAACCAGTGCCTCTATCCTATGGAAGTCAAGCTCAGCAGCCGCCCCGTGCCGGGAGATCTGAAAGGAATGCACCACATCCCGGCTTCGCTCGGCGGCATACACCCCGGCATCGTTCTTTGCACCGCCACCCGCATCGATACCCTGAACGATGCAGGAATGCTCAGCTTCCCCATCTCCGGCCTGTAATTACCTTACTACGCCAATTCCCCATGGTACAACCCATCAATCTCGCGGAACCCGCACCGCGAAATTCTCTCTGCCGTCCCACCGCAGACATTCTCTCGCCTCCCAGGCGAAATTCTCTCTGCGCCAGCAGAAATTCTCTCCGCGTAGCGGACTCCCTACCTCCACTTTAGAATCGTTCTATAGGCCAAGGGTATTGACGATTGACGATTGACGATTGACGATTGACGATTGACGATTGACGATTGACGATTGACGATTGACGATTGACGATTGACGAATTGTGGAGTCGTGAGGTGGTCGTGAGAGCGCGGGGCGCAGTCCTAGGTGCGCTGCCGCGGGCGCACGGTCGCCGTTCGGCTCACGCGTAGGAGGAGAGAAAGCAAGCTGCCCGGACTGGGCACCAGTCCGGGCAGGGAATTTTACACATTCAAGATTCAAAAGGCAACATTCTACATCTTCCTGCGGCGGCGGGCAGCGAGTGCGGCCAGCGCCAGCAGGCTCAGCGTGCTGGTGGTCGGCTCAGGCACATTCAGACCGGTGATGGTGATGATGGTGCCCACGTTGCCGGTGCTGTAGCTCACGCCGGTAGCGGCGCCTGCGGCAGCAGCTTCGCCGGCATCTGCAGCCTGGCTGATGCTGATCTCCACGTTGGCATTGTTGCTCTGTGCCAGCAGCTTGCCCAGCCAGCTGTCAGCAGCAAAGAGCACGCTGGCATTGTCGCCGGTCATCTGGAAACCATCCAGCAGAATGGCAATATCATACACACCCGGGCCCATGGGAGTCAGCTGACTCAGATCACCCAGGTTCAGGGTAATGCTGGCCTCACCAGCTGCGCCCAGCACAAACCCACTGTAGGAAGAAGTGGTGAAATTGCATGCGCTGCCACCCATGGCCACATTGGCCTGGTCCTGCACAGTGAAAGCACCCTTGGCAAGGGTTACCAGGCTGTCGGCACCCACGCTCACGTTGCTCAGGTTCACCTTGGTATCCACCGTAGCTGCGGTCACCGTCGTGTTCGTCAGCGTCATGTCCTGAATGGTGAAGGAGGCATCCTGCTCAAGGCGAATCAGCTCCACATTGGCAGACTTGGCCGTCATACTGGCAGCTGCGCCATTGGAGGAGGAAATGGTTACGTAAGAGGAAGCATCTGCATTCTTCTTCACGCTGCCGGCAGTACCCAGATTCAGAGTCTTGCCGCTGGTGGCAAGCCTGGCAGAAGCGCCGCGGACAATCTCGAGCTCGCCACCCAGGCTCAAATCTTCTTCCAGAGCCAGAACGCCGCCGGTCATGTTCACGCCTCCGGTACCCAGAGCAGAAGCATTCCGGGTCGTCACGGTACCCGCTTCAATCTTAGTGCCACCGGTGTATGTGTTGGCAGCAGAAAGCACCAGCTCACCCGTGCCCTTCTTAGTGAAAGAGCCCCCGGCGCTAGTATTATCGCGATTTTTGAATACGCCGCTTGCATCAAGGGTCTTGTCGTCTGCAACATCAACGATAATGTTTGCGCCATCTCTCAGACGCACAGTAGCATCCAGCGAGCTGTTCTCTGTAGCCTTGATGGTAAAGCTTGTGCCATCCTTCATATCAATGGCACCGTAGGCGTCACCTGTGCCCGTTACGCGACCACCGGCCAGCGTAAGAACAGAATTGTTTGTGAAAGCCTGACGGGTTCCACCAAAGTCAAGAACGGCACCGGTCTTCACCTCCATGTTAATTGCAGTATTCTTGTCATAGTCCAGAGCATCACCATTACTGAAGCTCAAGTAAGAACCATTCTCCATGGTTACATTAGCAGACAGCTTCTTACCACCATTGATGGTAAGATGACCACCATTCAGGATAATGTTGGAGCTGATCAACTTGTCATTGTTGAGAAGCGTGGTTCCGCTTTCCACCTGCAAGGTACCGCTGCCGCTCACGCTGTTAGCCAGCGTGTAGTTGCTGTTTACGCCATCTACCTGGCCCAGATTCAGAGACAGAATACCGTTCGTAATCGTCGTGGCACCAGTGTATGTATTGGCCGAGCTCAGCGTCAGCGTGCCTGTTCCAATCTTCTCAAGGCTACCAGCACCGCTGATAACACCAGTTACACTGGAGGTACCGCCGATGGCAAGCTTACCGCCTTCCAGCGTTACCGTGCCCAGAGCGGTGTTGCCAGCAAAGGTCTGAGTACCTGCGCCCTTCTTAATGAAAGTAAATCCACCAGTAACCGTACCCGAGTAGCTGTGATTATCAGCGGATTCAAGACGAAGCGTGGTATTGGAAGCGCCGTTGATTGCACCGGCTTCGCCTTCCACACCCTTGGCAATCAGCGTGCCTCCATTAACGATGCTCAGTGTACCGTTGGTCTCTGTGGAGAAAACAACGTTGTTCGCCGTTGTAACCTTGTTTGCACTATGGGTACTACCAATCTGAATAGTACCCTCCTTGGCGTTAATCGTACCACCGTTATTCACAGTGGTCTGCACGAGGAAGAAGCGGGCATTGCCTTCCTTAGTCAGCGTGTGACCATTCAGGTTCATGATGGTCTCACCCCAACTGGAAGAAAGGAGACCGAATGCATTTCCTGCTTCCACAGTAGCATCCCCCTTCAGGGTAAGGGTCTTCAGCTGAGCCTTGCCTTCACCCACCTCGGCGCCGGTATTGGTCAGCTTGGCGCCGCCCTCCAGCTCTGCTGTCTCATTAGCCAGAATCTTGCCGTTGATGTCCAGCGTTGCGCCGGACTTCACCACAAATGTTGAGGCAGCCTCATAATCGGTGTAGGCACCGTCACCAAGCTTTACCGTACCCTTATTGACATGGAACGTTGCAGTCGCGAAAACACGATCAGTCTCCAGTGTGCCGACAAGGCCAACGCCATTCTCCACCTCAGCACTTGTTATGCCTGTAACGGAGGCATTCGAACCAAGAATCACCGTACCATTAGCAATCAGTATCTTGTTATAAACAACGTAACCATTATCATTGCTATTCACCGCGGAGGAGCTGCTGGAGTAG
The DNA here is from genome assembly GCA_045132635.1 of Akkermansia sp. Taxonomy (GTDB): domain Bacteria; phylum Verrucomicrobiota; class Verrucomicrobiia; order Verrucomicrobiales; family Akkermansiaceae; genus Akkermansia. The sequence continues at coordinate 5,891 of JBGUSR010000032.1, read as the reverse complement.
CCAGTAACCTCACCAGCACCTTCAAAGGCGGAAACGTTGGAGATATTCAGGGTGCCCTCGATGTTCAACGTACCAGCATTGCTGATGGTGTTATGAATGTTAATTTTGCCACCTTCAGCAATCGTCACTTTACCGTTTTCGATAATAAGCCCGCCTTGAATAGTATTGTTGGAATGAGAGAAAATAAGCTCGCCAGCGCCCTTCTTGGTGATGGTATCATTGCTTGCATTGGTGCTATTGCGCGTGACCTGGCCACTGATTTCAAGCGTGCCGCCTTCAGCCACATCGAACACCGATGCGCGGGATGTGGTCATTGCAGCACTGATGATATTATTCGTGCCGGTAACAGTAAAGGTGGCACCGGTGAAAAGCTGCAGAGAACCAGCAGCATTGCTGCTGGTAATCTGTGCATTGCCGTTCATATAAGTCGGCGTCACATAGGTCTGACGGGCCGTCACATCAAATGTGGCCATCTTTTCAGAACTAGTGCCGGCAAGCGTAATCGACTTTGTAGCAGAAGCAGCCTCATACCAGGTGCCGTCCACAACAGAGGACTTCAGTGTACCGCCGCCATTTACCTCCACATGAGTCTGAATACCCTTCGCGGCGGTTATCTCTGCGGTAACACCATCGTTGATGATAAGTGTGCCATCCCCAATCACAGCATTGGCGAAAGTACGATTACCCGTGAGCGTCCATGAAGAGTTTGAACCGAGCTCAATAGTATCTACGTTAACATCCTTGGTGAAAATGTAGTTAGCTCCACCCTTCAAAACAACCTTAGATGTGCAACTACTATTCTCTGAAATAGCATTGGTAATATATATCGGATTCTCAGAGGAGCTGTAGTTAAAAGTGAGGGTATTATTATTGGTGGAGAAATAGATATCACCCGTGCCGGCCACACCCACTGTACTGGTGGTTACAGCTGCAGCCACGGCGTCATCCTTACCACCAAAGGTTAATGTAAAAGCGGATGCCGAACCAAGATATATATCACCCTTGAATCCCGTTACATCACCAGAGAACGTAATATAATTCGGATCACCATAACCCACCTTCTTGATAATACCATCACCTGTCACAGTTCCTGTGTAAACCTGATGATTATTACGATTACCATTCGTAATAACCAGACCTTCCAGAGTATCCGTGTCCTTATTATCAGAAATAATAATGTCTGCAGCTGTTGTGTACGTACTATCACCACCCGTGAAAAAGTTATTTGACTCACTGCTATTATCAGCATCCGTCAACTGGAAAGTGACCGTCTCTCCTGCCACTGCACCAGTCGTGTTGATTTCAGTCTGACTTGTCCCTGTAATGGTCATGCTGGCACCCCAGGCAATCGGGGTAGTCAGGGCGAAAACGGCAAGAAGTGCGGTGAACAGTTGCTTGGGGAGATGCAGTTTCATGTTCGGTGCAGAAAGAGGTCTGGGATGGTGATTAGAAAGATTTCTCAGGTGGTGATACGGCAAGCATCGAGCCATGCGGGCACGCCGCGGGCATGAGCGCTCGCACGGGAATTGTAGCGCAAAGCACTGGCATTGTACAGACAAAATTTCAAAAAAAACCTTAAAATTCATCCATTAGGAAAGCGAATGAACAAAATTCTGACCGCAAACAGTCAGACCAGCTGCAGAAGGCCCCTTCCCCCTGTTCTCTACCCTATTTTATGAATAATAAGGCGGGAATTATTGATATATTTTCCAGTTATCCAGATGAAGGAAAATAAAGATAACCCCTTTTAATCTGAAAAGGAACAGAACAATCCCCCATATATAAAATGCATACACATGCAGGAGATAGCGACATATTATTACAGGCGACTAAAGTACGAGTTACGAAGTTTTGAAGTTTGAAGTTTTGAAGTCAGGCGGGCGTAGGCCCGCCAAATCGGAATTTGCGGAATTTTAAGAAGCCCCCCAATCCTCGTTCGTCAATCGTCCTTCGTAAATCGTAAATCGTCAACACCCTTGGCCTATAGAATAATTCTAAAGTAGAGGTTGTTATTTACGTGGATTGATTGTGGAACAAAATATACCTTAAGAAATTTGGTGATTTTCTGAAAGTATATATCGTGAGGTGCAGTAGAGAGTGGTAATTCGGTAGCTACGGTGTTTATTATTGTCTGTTCGATGGGTAGAGAGAATTCAACGGCCTACCCCCGCGACATAATGCGCCAATTCCCGCGAATCGGGAATACTATTCCCGATTCGCGGGAATTTAACGAGCCAGCAAGATGCTACAAGCCGGAAATGGGGAAGCCGAGGGCACCATGAGGCATGGGAACAGGAGCAGTGGCGGTGCAGAACACAATGCCAGGGCGCAGCTCCGAAGAGCCCGGGGGAATATGGCTGACCCAGCGTAAATCTGAGGTAGAGGGAGAGCTGCTGCGCTTGACCTCCATGGGATACAGGCAGCCATTTTTCTCGAGCACAAAGTCAACTTCTGCACCGTTTCTATCGCGGAAATACGAGAGGCGCAGGGGCTGACCGGCGTTCGCATAACTGCGGACCAGCTGCCCATAAACCCAGGTTTCAAGGATAGCCCCGGCATAGCCGCTGTTCATGAGACGCTGAGGGTTGTCCCAGCCCGCAAGCCAGCAGCACAGCCCCGTATCCATGAAATAAAGCTTCGGTGTTTTGGAAAGGCGTTTGGTTGTGTTCACATAATAGGGCTCCAGCAACTCCACAATGCCGGAGGCCTGGAGAATGGAAACCCAGGCAGCGGCTGTCTTAGGAGAAATATCGGCATCTCTGGCTAAATCGCTGTATACAAGTTGCTGGCCGGTTCGCATGGCGGCAGAGCGCATAAGCCGGACGAATGATGCCAGATTGCTCACCTGGGTGAGGGCGTGCACATCGCGTTCTACATAGGTTTGCACGTAGGAACTGAAGTATGCCTCCACGTTTCCGCCCGGCATCTGCGCCAGGCGAGGATACCCGCCCAGAAGAATGCGCTCATACAGCTCGTTGAGTGAGCAGGTATTCGCCTGCTGCACCTGACTGGCTGCCTGCTCCGGGTCAAAAGCAGTGCAGCAAAGGGGAGCCTTGCCCATCTCTCTCTGTGAAAGGCTGTGTAAATCGATAATCCCTATACGCCCGGCCAGGCTCTCGCTCACCCCCTTCATCATGACAAAGCGCTGAGAACCGGTCAGCCAGTACATGCCGGGGCGCTGCCCCGCTTCATCCACCCTCAGCTTGATGACGCGAAGCAGCTCCGGAGCGTATTGAATTTCGTCGATGCATAAGGGGTACCCCCATTCCTCCAGAAATCCCTTCGGGTCTTTCTTCGCATAGTCTGCAACCATGTAATCATCTAGCGTCACATACCGCATATTCTCCGGCATCAGGCGGCGCAGCATGGTCGATTTTCCCACCTGTCGGGCACCGGTTACCATAACACATGGAAAAAAGCGACTCAGCGCCTCCACCTGCATTCCGGCAGTGCGCTCCAGGTACATCTCTTCGCTTTCGTTTCTCACAGAGTCTATTCTAGGCCTTTGAAGCCGGTTTTGTCAAGCAAATTCCCGCGAATCGGGAATGCTATTCCCGATTCGCGGGAATTTACAAACATCGAGAACCACACACCACGAGGCACCGCGACAACGCCAGGACACACACACCTGCCTCTCTCCCCATTCGTCAATTGTCAATCGTCCTTCGCCAATACCCTTGGCCTATAGAACGATTCTAAAGTACAAATTACGAGTTGCGAGTTACGAAGTAATGAGAATTTTCGGCGCAGCGCAATAGGAAAAGCGGCGAGCGCCGCGACTGCCGCAGCACCCACGCCCCGCTCCCAAGCCTCTCGCTCTGCCACCAAGCACCCCACCGCTAGTCTTCACCACGCGCCTTTTCCCAATAGTCAATAGTCAATCGTAAATCGTCAATACCCTTGGCCTATAGAACGATTCTAAAATACAAATTACGAGTTACGAGTACGAAGTTTTGTAGTCAGACGGGCGAAAGACTAATAGCGATGGGGTGAAGCGGAAGACGCAGCTGCGGATTCCGCGAAACGGGAATTCATAGGTGGAGGAGAACTGCGTGTAGTAAAAAAAATCACCTGAGGTTTCTCAGGTGATTTTTCATTACCCTGCGCGGCCGGGAGGTCGCGCGGAATTCAACACATTAGAAATTCAAAATTCAGATTTCGTCCTCTTCAGCCTCGGCCTTCTTAGCCTTTTTGGCTTTCTTCTTCTTGGCCTTTGTCTTTTTGGCAGCCTTCTTCTTCTCAGCCTCAGCCTTGCGGGCCTGCTTCACGAGGTCTTTCCAGGTAGCCACGAGTTCCGGGCATTTGCTGGCGCCGGAGGTACCCTCAATCTGCTCACCATCGGCCATGACCGCCATCACATTCGGCGTGCCGCCGCTGCCGCCGCCGGGAACCACCGCAGCGATGGGGCCCGTGGTTTCCGGGGTAATCATGGGGATTTCGATACCGGTATCCTTGGCCCACTTTTCAGCGGCAGCGGTATCCGGGTCGCAGTTCAGCATGATGAGCTCAGCCCCCTTGTTTTTCATTTCCTTGTAGAGCTCATTCATACGCGGGGTGATGGTGCGGCAGAAACCGCAGCGCGAATGCGAGCGCAGAAAGAAATACACCGAGGCCTTTTTCTTCGGCTTGACCTTGGTCACATACTTTGCCTTGGCCACCAGATCCGGAATGGAAACCACCTCCACCTCTGCAGCAGCGGCGGCAGTATCATCCATCTCGTCTTCTGCATGCAGGGGCGCCACGAGAACCCCCAGCAGAAGCACCATACCCATCAGAGAAAAATACTTCTTCATAATTATTGGTTTACGGGCGTAGTATACCCTGCCCCCAGGCCCCCTGCAAGCGTAAAATAGCGAGCGGAATGCAGAATCACATGTATCCCAAAGATTGCTGCGCCAAATGGGAGTTTGGCGAGCGGCTGTTTTTATCGGAGCGGGGGACTTTAGTCCCTCATCGCTTGAGTTTTCGGGACTGAAGTCCCGTGCTCCGAAAGATTTGAGCCCCCGCTGATTGGCATTTCCCGCGGTCGCAGCGCGTGACTTCAGCCCCTCAGAGAGCCCGGGAGAGGCTGTTGGCCAGCGCATAGCCAGCCACAAAGCAGAGCAGGCTGCCGACGAGTGTGGCGAGGATGTAGGCGCCCGTGGTGAAGTAGTGCCCGGAGCGCAGGAGCATCGTATTCTCGAAGGCGAAGGCAGCCAGGGTGGAATAGCCGCCACAGAGCCCGGCGGTGAGCGCCAGGCGCAGGTTGGGGGATTCTATGAAGCCGGCAGTGGCAAGCCCGCAGAAGAGGCCCATGAACAGGCAGCCACCGTAGTTGATGATGAGGGTATGCCAGGGCATATCCGCGGCTGTGATTCCCCAGCGGGTGCAGATGAAATAACTGGTGAGGTAGCGCAGCACACCGCCGGCAAAGCAGCCGCAGCCTACGCACAGAAGAGTTTTGAGAGAAAGGACCATGGTGCAGAGAGGGCAGGAGCTTCACCCCGCCGCCGGGGGATAGTGTAGCATAGCTCTGCCGGGATGAAAAGGCCTTTACTGCGGATAACGACCATATATCACATGTGTCCTGCGCCATATGGGAGTTTGTGAAAGTACGAATGACGAAGTGGGAAGTACGAAGTTTTGAAGTCAGGCGGGCGTAAGCCCGCGGAATTTTGAGCCCGAAAGGGCGGCAGCTGGTAGCCCAGGGTGCAGCCGCGTCAGCGGCGGAACCCTGGGTAACAAGTAAAATATTTACCAGAACCCCGAGCGCAGCGAGTGGGTGGCAGGAACTATGGCTTAATATGTTAGCCGCGATTTCTGCCACCCACTCACTTTGTTCGGGGTTCGGTTTGTTTGATTAGCTAACCCCGGGTTCCGCCGCATTCGCGGCTCCACCCGGGGCTATTGGC
>JBGUSR010000031.1:0-2461 GCA_045132635.1 Akkermansia sp. | reverse complement strand
CTGCATACGGCGGTCTCCAGCGGCAGCTGGTGCGGTGGTCAACGGCAGCAGTGCGGTGACAGCGGCAGCGGTTTGAGATAGTTGAATTACCCCTCATAATAGTGGTATCCGCAACAGCGGAAATACACTATTTTAGGAGGGTAATGTATGTTAGATTACAAAGACATCATTACAAAACACTATGCCTTAGGCATGAGTGGCAAGGCCATTGCTGAGTCACTCAAAGTCAGCGTGTCAGGAGTCAATGACTTCCTGCGGGCGTTCCGGAATTCTCCGGTGCTTAGCTATCCCTTGCCGGAAGGGATCACCAATTACGGCATTGCCGCATTGGTTTACGGAGAAAAGCAACTCCCCGGCGGCAGAGATCCCAGCTATGAGCAGCCTGACTATGAAAATATCGCAAAGGATATGTCTTCCCGGAAGAACATGACCCTGGTAGTGCTGTGGAACCGCTATTCCAAGCAGTGCCGTGACCGTGGCGTCAAGTTCTACTCCTACCGGCAGTTCTGTGAGAACTACGCCAAGTGGTGCGAGGAGAACAAGGAGACCCTTCATTTCAATGCAGTCATTGGCCAGAAGATGGAGGTAGACTTCGCCGGAAAGACCTTCCAGATGGTAGACCATCTAACTGGCGAGGTCATGACCATCGTGGTTTTTGTAGCGGTACTGCCGTATTCCCAGTACATCTATGCGGAGGGCATGGTATCCACCAAGGAGCCGCAGTGGATCGCCGTCAATAACAATGCTTTGCAGTATTTTGGCGGTGTCCCGGCCCTGGTGGTCTGCGACAACTGCAAGCAGGCAGTCATTGCCAACAAGGACTGGATCGACCCGGAGCTGAACAAGGATTACGCAGAGTGGGCAGAACACAACCACACCGTCATCCTTCCTGCCAAGGTAAAGAAGCCCAAGTACAAGAGTTCCGTTGAAAATGCCGTAGGCATTCTGGAAAAGGGGTTCTTTCACGACATGGAGGAAATGGACTATTTCAGCCTGGAACAGTTTAACCGGGATCTCTGGAAGCATCTGGACGAGCTCAACAGTGCTCCTTTTACCAAGAAACCCCACAGCCGCCGGTATTATTGGGATGAGGAGCGCCGGGAGCTTATGCCGCTGCCGCCGGTCCCTTACGAATACATGGAAAGACGGACGGCGAAGGTGTCCTCTGACTACCATGTTCGTTTCGACAACGCTTATTACAGCGTAGACCGTGCCTATCTGCACAGAGAGGTACTTATCCGGGCATCTGCCACTACGGTGAAGATCTTCTCCAAAGAGGGCGAATTCATCTGTGAATGGCCAAGAGCCACTGTAAAGAGCCAGTGGTCTACAGATCCGAACCATCTCCCGGCAAATTTCAAGGAAATGTCCGAATGGAACGGCACCTATTTTACCCGTAAAGCCATGACCATTGGCCCCAACACCGGCGAGGTCATTAAACGCATCCTTGCCAGCCGGAAGCTGGAGGTGCAGACCTACCGTATGTGCCAGGGTGTCCTGGGCTTCACCAAGAAGTATAGCAAGCAGGCTCTGGAAGAGACCTGCCGTCAGGCATTGGAGTTGGGTAAGCCGAATTACAGCTTTATTAAAAACTCCATCCAGCTCATTGCTGAGGATCTGGGCGTTGCCGGTTACAACACCGCCGTCAACGACGAGCGCAACAAGGGTGCTTTTGTCATGGGTGCTGAATCTATGGATATTGAACGCCTCCTGTCCCGCAGCCAGAGTCTGGCCCAGGGTAAAGGCAAGGGAGGTGGCAAGTGATGCGCACCGGGAAAGAGCTTTTTAACACCTTGCTGGTGGAACTGAATGAAATGGGACTGCCCGGTATGTCTTCCACTTTGGACGAAATGTACCGGTCTCCCAAGTTTCTGGAACTGGATCCGCTGACGGCCATTGCCAACCTTGTACAGCCGGAGTACCAGAAGAAAATGAACAAGCGCATCCAGAGCCGACTGCGCAGCGCACATCTGCGTGGGTGCCCGCAGGAACTCTCCAATTGCGTAGATTCCGGTGAACGGGAATATCTGCCCCGTGGCATTACCGGAACGCTGTCCGCCTTGGACTTCATTGACGCAGGCATGAATGTTTGCATCCTTGGCCCCTCGGACAGCGGTAAGTCTTATCTGGCCAAGGCCATTGGCATTGAAGCTTGCAACACCTACAAGGTGGAGTACCACCACTGCGAGACCTTGCTGGAGGAGATGGTAGCCCTCAAGGCTGCGGACTACTCCAAGTACCAGAAGCGCATGAAGAAAACCTGCGGAGCCGCCCTGCTGATTCTGGACGACTTCCTGCTGCACACCATTACGGATGAGCGTGAGGTCAAAGTGCTGTTTGAGATCCTGGAGAAGCGCAGTGAGATTAACCTGAGTACCATTATCTGTTCCCAGCGGGAACCAGCCAGTTGGAGTTCCATGATCCTCAATGATGAGGTCTCCTCCAACGCCATTATGAAGCG
>JBGUSR010000030.1:0-143662 GCA_045132635.1 Akkermansia sp. | reverse complement strand
CGCCCCCCCCCCCCCCCCCCCCCCCCCCCCCCCCCCCCCCCCCGCCCCCCCCCCCCCCACCCGCCCCCCCCCCCCCCCCCCCCCCCCCCCCCCCCCCCCCCCCCCCCCCCCCCCCCCCCCCCCCCCCCCCCCCCCCCGGTTCTCTGAAAATGAAGCTTATTTTTACTCTGCCCAGGTGAGCACCACCTTGCCGGACTGACCGGAGGCCATGACCTCGAAGCCCTTCTTGAAGTCGGTGTAATGCATACGGTGGGTGATGATGGGGGAAACATCCAGACCACTGCGCAGCATGGCATCCATTTTCTGCCAGGTGCCGTACATTTCGCGGCCGTAGATACCCTTCATCTTGAGCCCCTTCCACACGAAGGTGTTCCAGTCGATGCCGGAGCCGCCGGGCTGGATGCCGAGCAGGGAGATATTGGCACCATAGGCGGAGTGGGTGATGATGTCCTTAAGGCAGGCGGGGGCGCCGCTCATCTCAAGGCACACGCCGTAGCCTTCGGTAATCTCGAGGTCTTCGCGGGCAGCAGCAATGCTGTCGTTGAGCACGTTCACGGTGCGGTCTGCACCCATGGTCTTGGCCAGGTTCAGCTTGAAGTCGCTCACGTCGGTGATGGTGACGGTGCGGGCACCGGCCTTTTTGCACACGGCGGCAGCCATGGAGCCGATGAGACCAGCGCCGGTAATCAGCACGTCCTCACCCACCAGATCCCAGGAAAGGGCGGTGTGGGTGGCGTTGCCCAGCGGGTCCAGAATGGAAGCAATCTCCATGGGCATATCCTTGTGGATGCGGATGACATTGCTCTGGGGAATGGAAAGATACTCGGCAAAGCAGCCGGCGCGGTTCACGCCCACGCCCTGGGTGTTCGGGCAGAGGTGGAAGAGACCCTTGCGGCAGTTGCGGCAGTGACCGCACACAATGTGCCCCTCGCCGGAAACCACATCACCCGGCTTGTACTCGGTCACGGCAGAGCCCACGCGCTCGATGACGCCGCAGAACTCGTGGCCCACGTGCATACCTACGGGGATAGTCTGCTGGGCCCAGGCATCCCAGTTCCAGATGTGCAGGTCCGTGCCGCAGATGGCGGTCTTGTAAATCTTGATGAGAACATCATTTGCACCGACTTCAGGCATCGGCACATCCATCAGCTCCAGGCCGGGTCCGGCTACAGTTTTGACGAGGGCTTTCATTTCGGGGCGAAACTATACTCCCGCCCGGTATTTCAAGCAAGCCAAATTTCTGTATGTGACATAGAAAAGGGGGCTATGCTGACACGCCCGCACCGTCGCGCGCGCGTGAAAATGAGAAAATCTTGACACGGCGGAGTATTTGCGCTATGGTAGCGCGCGTTATGGCAGGTCTCATCATTGCGCCCAAGGCGCGTATTTTCCACGGTCACGACTGGGTGTATGGCACAGAGGTTCGCACGGTATTCGGTAACCCGAAGCCCGGCGATGTGGTGTTGCTGAAAGATCAGCGCGACCGTTATCTGGGCTCTGCCATGTATAATCCGCATTCCCAGATTGTTGCCCGCCGCTTCTCCCGCCGCAAGCAGGACCTGGACCGCGATTTCTTTGCCCGCCGCATTTCCCAGGCTGCCATGCTGCGCGAGCGCTGGTTGCCGGGAGAGGAGATGATGCGCCTGGTGTGGAGCGAGAGCGATGGCCTGCCCGGTCTTATCATCGACCGCTATGCCGATGTGCTGGTGGTGCAGACGCTGACCATGGCCATGTACCAGCGTCTGGGTCTCATCAAGGACATTCTGGGCGATTTGTTCAACCCTCGCAGCATCATTGTGCGCAATGACTCCCCTATGCTGGTGGCAGAGGGCATTGAGCAGGAAACATATGTGGCCCATGGTGAGCAGCCGGAGCCCTTTGTGGCCAGTGGCCGCGGTATCAAGTTCATGATTGACCTGGCCACCGGTCAGAAGACCGGCCTTTACCTCGACCAGCTGCAGAATTACCAGGAGGTGGCCCAGCTGGCACGCGGCCGCCGTGTGCTGGATTGCTTCTGCAACCAGGGTGGCTTTGCGCTGGCCTGCGCTAAGGCTGGTGCTGCCAGCGTAACGGCTGTGGATATTTCTGAGGATGCAATCGCTTCTGTGCGCAAGAATGCTGAGCTGAACGGCCTGCAGATTGAGGCCATTGCAGAGAACGCTTTCGACTTCCTGAAGCGTGAGAGTGATAAGGTGCGCAATGGTGCCGACCCGAAGTGGGACCTCATCATTCTGGACCCGCCCAGCTTCACCCGCAACAAGAAGAGCCTGAACGGCGCCCTGCGCGGTTACAAGGAAATTCACCTGCGCGCCATGCAGATGCTGCCGGTGGGCGGTGTGCTTTCCACCTTCAGCTGTTCTCACCACATCAGTGCCGATTTGTTCAAGCAGACCATCGGCGAGGCCGCCGTGGACGGCCACTGCACGCTGCGCCAGACGCATGTGCACGGCCAGAGCCCGGACCACCCCATCCTCCTCAACATCCCGGAGACGGAGTACCTGAAGGGCTTTACCTTTGAAATGGTGCCCGGCCGTTAAGCCCGGACCTGTCCATGAGCGGAATGGTGTTTGTCGAGCAACTGTTTTTGTCGGAGCGAGGGACTTTAGTCCCTCAACGGTTATTTTTTCGGGACTAAAAGTCCCGAGCTCCGAAGGATTTGAGCCCTCGCCAAATCGCCATTTCTCGGGCTCACCCGGGTTCTATGTGCATCTCTCGGCGCGGAAAAGCCTTGCAAAATTTGCCGGGTGTGGTAGTCTAGAGGCTGCATGATACGGAGATTTTCCTGGCTGATTCTTTCTTGCCTGGCGGCTGTTTGTGGGTCGCTCGGGGCGCAGGAGACTGCACCCGCAGAGCAGGTGCCGCCTGATGCGCAGCAGCCGGTTGCGGAGGCGCCCCAGGTGGCGGTGCTTTGCTATAGCGCCTTTGCTGCCACGGAAGGGGCAAGCGGTTTATCTGCAGCGGCATTCAGGAGCCAGATGACGTATCTGCGAGAGCAGGGGATTGCCCCACTTTCCCTGCAGCAGTTTCTGGACTGGCATCAGGGGCGCCTGACCATATCCGGACCGGCTGTGTTGATTACGCTGGACGAGGCCGACGCCGCAGCCTATGCCGTGGCTTTCCCGGTGCTGCGTGAGTTCGGCTTTCCCTATGTGGTTTTTGCGGATGGCCGTAGTTTTCAGGATAGCGCGGTGGCGCTGAACCAGGATAAGCTTCGGGAAATGCAGCAGGGCGGTGCGGCTATCGGCAGCCGCAGCATGACTCGTCCGCTGTCCTACGATTGGCAGCATGCCGGTCTTTCCGGGCCGGATGCCGCGCTGAAAATGGCAGAGCGTGAGCTGGGGCTTTCCGCGCAGCTGGTTACCAGTGCCTTCGGCTCCTGCGTGGCCTTTGCCTATCCTCGCGGCTATGCCTGTGCCAACATGGTGGAGAATCTGCCGGTGTATGGCTACAAACTGGCTTTCGGTCTGCAGGCGGGCAAGGTTGACCGCCGAACGCCGGCCTACATGATAAATCGCTATGCGGTTCAGGATATGCCCTCGTTTGCCCGGGCGGTGAACTTTGGTGCTGCGTCGGATGATGAGAAAATACTGCAGCGGGTGCATGCAGAAGCCGCCAAGCATCTGCCTGTTTCTCAGCCTACAGAGGTGGCCGCTGTGGATGCAGTGCCGTATCCTTCCTATATGGAATCCCGGGATGATGTGGCGCTGCCGCAGACCCCGCTTCCGCCGGTGGTGGACCCGCTTACCGGCCAGCCTGGTGAGGAAACAACGGACGGGCAGGGCCCCATACCTGCACCGGTGGTAGAGGATATCCCCATTGAGACCTTGACGGCGGCTGCATTTGCGCCGCGCCCATTCAGCACCAAACCGGCAGCAGGTGAGCTGATCCGCCGCACTCCTGATGCGGATTGGGTGACTCAGGAATTTCCCCAGCCGGTTGTGCCCCGCGAACAGACACGCGTGGCGGTGCTGGGGTATCACAATTTCAGCAATACCAGGACCGTGAGCGATATGCTCATGCGTACCTCGGAGTTCTGCCAGCAGATGCAGTATATCCGCGATGCAGGCCTCACCGTCATCACCATGCAGGATTTCCTGGACTGGCTGCTGGGTGAGCGCTGCCTGCCGGAGCGCTGCGTGCTCATCACCATTGATGACGGCTGGCGCAGTGTCTACACGGATGCCTACCCGGTGCTCAAGGCGTATGGTTATCCTTTCACTCTCTTCCTGTATACCACCTACTTGAGCGGCAAGGGACAGTCGATGAATCCGGATATGGTGCGGGAGATGATGGCCAATGGTGCCACCATCGGCAGTCATTCCACCACGCATCTCTACCCCAGCCAGTGGAAGCGCTATGCCGAGGATTCGCCGGAGTATGCCGCGCAGCTGCAGCAGGAATTGCCGGATTCCGTGGATTCCATCAAGCAGATGTTCGGGAATTGCAGTACTTATTGCTATCCGGGTGGTTATCACACGCCGCCTATGCTGGAGGCGCTGCGTGCCTGTGGCATCCAGGTGGCCTTCACAGTGCTGGAAAAGAAGGTGACAACGCTTGAGGACCCGCTGCAGGTGCATCGTTACATGGTGTTTGGTACGGACCCTCGTATTTTCCGCCGCGCGGTCAATTTTGATGATGTGCCCGGCATCAAGCCCACGGCGCAGGGCATTACCGAGGCCCGTGAGCGCGCCCGGGCATTCTTCCCGGCTGCGTTTGAGGATACACTGCCGCCTGTGCAGCCGGCTCAGGAGACGCTTCCTGCCCCGGGGCCCATACCGGCACCGGTGGAGCTTCCTGCCCCCAAGGCTGAGCTGGAAGCCATACCCGCGCCGATATATTCAACTCCTGCTGTCTGAATTATTTGCTTCCGATTCGTATCGGACGTGTTTTTGTATGGACAAGCGGGGCTGTGGTGGTTATAATTGCCTGTCCTCATGTTGAAACGCTGTTACAGAGTGCAGGAGAGCCAGGTGCGCTATTGGGCGCATCAGGCCGTTGAACTGTGTGCAGATATTGATGATGAATCACTTGAGGAGCCAAAGGAAGCCTTGCTTGCTGCCATTGAGCTCATGGGAAATGACCGCCGTGTGGTGGTTATCGGCGCCAGCGGGTGTGGTAAATCCGCGCTGCTGGGTGGCATGGTAGGCTGCCCGGTGCTGGCGAAAGTGCCGCCGCAGCACCATTATGTGCGCTGGCGTTATATGAGTGATACGGCAGATGCTGCCGAGCATTGCCGCTTCATCCCGGAGCCCAATCTCTTTGGCCTGGAGCTGGTGAACACGCGTGGCTGTGAGGACCCCGCCGTGGCAGAGGCCGTGGCCCCGCTTCTGCCGGATGCTGATGTAGTGGTGGCTGTGGTGGATGCTCGTGAGGTGAATGTCTCCCCGGTGTGGGACTTGCTTGCACCACTGCCGGAGGAAGGCGGCCCCGCTTGTCTGGTGGCTCTTACCCACACAGATGCGCTGGATGCTGCCCACACGGTTACGCTGAGCGAAGCCGTGCGCCAGCTTTGCCGCGAGCGCCTGGGCCGTGTGCTTCCTGTGTACCAGATTTCTCCCACCAACGCCGCGCTGGCCGATGAATTCGGTGACAAGGTGGTGAGCGCTATGGAGGGCTCCACCGGTGGCCTGCGTGCTGCTATCCGCAAGGTGATGAAATGCGGGTCTGATTTGCTTTACAAGCAGGGCAGCATTCTGAAGGCTCGTGATGCCGTGGCCCGCACGGACAGCGGTTTCCTGCAGGGCGTGGAGCAGGAGATAGATAACTTCCTGGCACGCCAGATGCAGGGTGTGCGCAACTGCGTGCTCAACTACGCGGCCTCTGCGCAGCGCTGCATGCCCCGCCTGCTGCAGCACCTGCGCCGCAGCCTGGGCTGGTTCCTCTCGCCCGTTGTCTATATCCGTCTGGAGAATTATCCTACTGCTGCCGAGAACCTGTACTACTGCCTGGTGCTGGATGATGTGACCCTGCAGCAGGAGGAGCTGGATAAGCAGTTTGTGCTCTCCTGCAATGGACACTGGCGCAGCGTGCGCCCCCGTATGAAGCAGACCCTGCAGTGTGAAATCGGTGAGTTCCCGGCCGCTGATTTGGAAAAGGAGCTGGAGCAGCTGCGCCAGCGCCTGCAGAGTTCTCTCTACGAGCCTTTCCGCAGCCTTAAAATCCGCAGCCATTTTGCCGCCTTGTTCAAGTGCCAGGTGGAGTGGATGCGCTTTTTCACCTCCTGCGTGTGCCTGAGCCTCATGGTGGCGGGCATTCTGGGCTACTGTGCGCTGGAATCGCTGGCCTTCATTTTCCTGGGCATTGCAGCTGCCTTCTGGATGTTCGGTTCGCTGATTCATCTGCTGGTGGTTCGCCGTATCTGCCAGTTAGTCAGAAGGGAGGCCGAGCCCCTGCATGAGATGCTGTCCACCTACATGGCCGAGCTGGTGCAGGATATGATTGTTTCCCGCGTGGCTGCTTATCGTCGCCTTTATACCGGCCCCCGCCAGCGCGTGGCCGATTATGAAACCTCCCTTGCGCCGCTGCAGCAGCGCCAGAGCGAGATTTTCCGCCAGCTGCGCTCCGCTGCGCCTCACGTGTAAACCGCCATGCAGTACGACCTCTTTACCCCGCATGGTGAAACGCCCCAGCCCCCGGCTGAGGAGCAGTTTCTCATGCCCCTGGCGGCGCGCATGCGCCCGGAGTCCCTGGCTGAGGTGGCCGGGCAGAAGCACCTGCTGGCAGAGGGCAAATTGCTGCGCCGCGCTATTGAGACGGACCGCTTTTCCTCGCTCATTTTCTATGGACCTCCAGGTGTAGGCAAAACCACGCTGGCCTATGTCATAGCTCGCTGCACAAGCGCCTTTTTTGTGATGCTCAACGGCGTGGAGTCCAACGTGAGCGAAATCCGCGCCAAGATTGAGGAAGCGCGCACCCGCATGGCCATCCATGGGCAGAAGACCATTCTCTTTGTGGACGAGCTGCACCGTTTCAATAAAGCTCAGCAGGATGTGCTCCTGCCGCATCTGGAGCGCGGAACTGTTCGCTTTATCGGAGCTACTACGGAAAATCCTTATTTTGCCATCAATTCGGCCATGCTCAGCCGCTCGCAGATATTCCCGCTGGAGCCTGTGCCGGATTCGGAGATTGTGGCGCTGCTGCGCCGGGCTGCTGCTGATGAAGCCCGCGGCCTGGGCAAGCTTCCCCTGCTGCTGGATGACGCTGCGTTGGAACACATTGCCGTGAAATCCGATGGCGATGCCCGCAAGGCGCTCACCGCTCTGGAAGTGGCAGCCTTGTCTACCGCCCCTGGCGCGGATGGGCTGGTGCATGTCACCCTGGCGGTGGCAGAGGAATCCATTCAGAAAAAAGCGGTGAAATATGACCGCATGGGGGATGCTCATTACGATACCATATCCGCATTCATTAAATCCATGCGCGGCAGCGACCCGGATGCCGCGCTGTATTGGCTGGCATTCATGCTGAACGCCGGGGAGGACATCCGCTTCATTGCGCGCCGCCTGGTCATCTGCGCCAGTGAGGACGTGGGCCTGGCAGATTCCAACGCCCTGCGTGTGGCACTGGATGCCGCCCGCGCTGCGGAAATGCTCGGCATGCCGGAGGCGCGTATCCCCCTGGCGCATGCCACTGTGTACATTGCCACCGCGCCCAAGAGCAACTCTGCCTATGCCGGCGTGAATGCCGCCCTGCAGGATGTGAAAGAAGGCCGCACTCTGGCTGTGCCCGACCACCTGGCTACCCCCACCCGCAAGAAGCTCGCCAGGCTCCGCGGCGTGGCCGAGGAGGACACCCAGTACAAATACGCTCACGACTTTGACGATAACTTTGTGCCCCAGGCCTATCTGCCCGAGGGCCGTGTCTACTACCACCCCACCACCAACGGCCTGGAACTCCGCATCTCCGAGCGCATGGCCTATCTCCGCCAGCGCCGCGAGCAGGGGCAATAAATCTCGCGGGCGCAGCCCGCGAAATTCTCTCTGCTCCAGCAGAAATTCTCTCCACCTACGGTGGAAATTCTCTCGCCGAAGGCGAAATTCTCTCAGCCCCCGTTCAGGGGGCTGATTACTTTCCAAAATCCCCCGCGCAGCTGCAGCTGCGCACGAACTTCCTTTACTTCGTAATTCTTGATGCTACGCTGCAAATTGCCCCCGGTATTCCCAGAATGCCCGCGCGTTTCTGACCCCTCGCTGGTCCACATACCGCGTGCGCAGCAGCGTGGCATCCCTGTGTCCTATCTCCAGCTGCAGCTCAGCAAAACTGCGGAAGTGGCTTAGGTGATAGCTTGCAAAAGTATGCCGCAGCGCATCCTGCGGCCAGCGGTGGGCAGGGGAGTTCCAGCCCGCCGCTAGGCGCAGCTCCCGCCAGTGGTGCAGCCAGTTCGGCGGGCATATCCTTTCACCATTCGCTCGCTTGTGTGCCCTCAGAATCCGCAGCAGCGGCCGGTGAATCGTCACCCGCCGCGCGCCGCCGGTCTTGCTGTGACGCGGCAGAATATAAATCGCGCGCTCCTGCAAATCCACCTGCTCCCAGGTAAGCCGCGCCACCTCATGCGGGCGGATGCCGGCGTAGAGCATCATGCCCACCGCCGCCGCGCAGCTGCCGTCCTGGTAGGCCTCAGCTGAGGTGGTAATCTGCTCAATTTCCTGCGGTGTCAGAATCGGTACCTGCTTCTCCACCACCCGCGGCGCCTCCACCCGCGCCACGGGATTTGCATCGCACCAGCCCCGCTTTCCCGCCGTGCCGAACACTCCGCTCAGGATTAAGCGCGCCTTCTGCCGCTGGCGTGGCGTATCAAATGCCTGTTCAATATAGCCCGCACACTCCTGCGGTGTGATGCCCCGCACCCGCCGCTTGGCTAATCCCGGACACCGTTTCATAAACCTCCGCGTAAAATACCGGAAATCATACACCGTCCGCGTTCGCCTGTCCTTTCGTGCTTCCAAAGCCGCCTTTACCGCCTTTTCAAAGGTCACTGTTCGTTCCTGCAGCCGGAGAGCTTCTGCTCCGGCGATTATGCATTTCAGCGCTCTCTTTACTTTGCCGCGGGCTGCTTCCATGGCCGTTCTTGCCACCAGTGCAGCCTCCAGTACATCTGCTCCTGTGCTTCTCAAAATCTCTAGTGCGGCGTTGTCTGTTTCTTTTTGTTTGTGTTTTGTCATGGCTGGAATTCGGAATCCGTAAGTCAAGCATACAAACTGTTTTATTTCGAGAAAATAACAGCACCCGGTACATCGTTCCATTTTACTCGCATCAAAGGTCTCATAGGCCGCTATTATCTAAACGTCAAACCTAATCAAAACCATTAATTACGGATTCCGAATGGGTAGAATCCCATATGTATGGATTCCCTCCTCCATAAATTCTCTCTCCAGAACCTGCTTCGCCAATTTTTTTGCGGTGTTGTGTTTTTTGTGCCGATATACTTGTTTGCTAAACCCATGTTGGGGGAGTTTACAAACTTGCATAGATGGGAAACTGGTACGTTCTTACTGTTTGCTTCTCTATCAGGAATCATAGGGACTATTATTTATCATTTAGAGAAGAATATATACAGTTATTCCATCCAGACCTTATTTGAATTATTGGACTCATGGAAATCAAAGCCTTTATTCTGTGTGCCCTGCGCGGTAGCCTTGGTAATTGCCATTGTCTGTTCTCCTTATTTTCTTGATACTACAACGTGGGGGTGCATAGTACCACTGATTGCATTTTTGTTGATTGTGGTACTTATTTGTTGGCTATTTTCAACTGCATTTGCAAAAGTTAAGGAAAGGACTCGGGAATGTTGGTATTGCGAGGAAAAAGCACTTAATATTGAGCCTGCTATTAAAAATATGCAAATATATGCTATAGCAAAACGAGTGTCTGCATGGTCGGACTTTATACACTGTACGCAGAGTTGTTGTTTTTCTTGGTTATTTGGTTGTTTAGCATGTAAAATAGTCTGTCATGGGTCGGAGTGTGCCTGTTACTTTAGTAGGTTTCAGTGTCCTTGCATGGTGTGTTTCGACGACAGACTGATGTCCTATTCTGTCTTGCTGGCTTTGTGTACCCTTTTACTTGAATTGGTGTTTGATTGGCATAGATATCAGCATGTAATCAAAATGACTGAAATGTCAGGTCTTTATCATCGCAGTAGTCTTTTTAAAAACAGATAATTAACACATATGTTATGAAACTTCATCTCCCTGTTTTACTTCGTAAATCTGTTTTATCTTGTCTGGTGGCTGTTGTCTTGTGTACCATGGGTAGCGGTGTTGCCTGGGCTGAGAACCTCTCCTTTGAGGGCGAGTCTCTCACTTGGGATACGCAGACAGAATCCTTTACCAATGAGGATAAAGCTGCTGCCGCCTTTGCTCCGGGCGATAATGTGAGCTTCTCCGGCGAAAGTACTGTGACGCTGGGCGAGGATATTACCGCGGGTCAGGTAAGTATCGCCAGCGGGGCAGATGTAGTCATAAATTTGGGAAGCTACACGCTGAATTTTGAAACACTTTCGCTTCAGGGTGGCTCGCTGGATATGGAGGCTCCCCTAGTGCTCACTGCCGGGCAGACACTTGCCGTAGGCAGCAATGGCTCGGTACTTAAACCTAATCTGGTGCTGGGGAATAATGCCACGTTGAGAGTCGATTTTTCTGGCTGCGCCCCGGCCACTAGTCTGAATAACTCTACCCTCACCCTGCAAAGCGGTAGCTGGTTGCAATTACTTAATTGTGGCGAGGGAGATGGTAAGACCTATACCCTCCTTACCGGAGTTTCTGGACTGGTGGATGCTCAGGGCAACGCCATCACCCTGGATTCCTCCAACAGCGCCATCTCCAACTACTTCGACACCACTCAGTCCGGCAGCGGCTTTTGGGCTGGAGCCATCCTGCAGCTGAATGAAAATGGTATTCTTCTACTTGTTCGACATAATGATGCAGTAAAAGATGCTATAACTGTAACAGATCGTTTATTTAATGGAGTGTATTATCAGCATAACCGAGGTGTTTATTTTGAAAATATGGAATATTCTGTTGCTGATGCTGATTCAAACGGTGGTGCCATTTATGCTGATTCTATTGAGGAAGACAATATCGTTTTGAGTAACAACGGGTGTGTGTTGTTCAAATATATTAATGTTTATGCAAACTCCGGTTATCGTGCTTCGGGAGGGGCTATTTATGGAGGTTGTTCAGGAGTCATTACTCTGGACTATAATGGTAGTGTGATTTTTTCTGGTAATTCCGCAGTTGGATCCTCATACAATGGTATTTGTGGTGGGGCGATTTATGGCGATGATTCATGCGAGATTTCGTTATGTAATAACAATAGTGTGGAGTTTTCCGGTTGCCTAGCGTCTTATGTGGGTGGTACAGTTAGTGGAGGCGCGCCGAAGTTTGCTTATGGTGGGGCGATTTACGGAGGTGAATTAAGCGTTATTTCGATAAGCAACAATGGTAGTATAAACTTTAGCGGTAATTCAGCCCAGCAGAAGATTGCCAATATGTTCTCAAATGCATCGTATGGTGGAGCGATATATGGGGGGAGTGAAAGCTCGATAGTTTTGAGCAACAACAACAGCGTGCAGTTTAGGGGTAACTGCTCTTCAACTGGAGGCGGCGCGATTTATGGAGACTCAGGCAGCACAATAACCCTGAGCAACAATGGGAATGTGATATTTGAAGGGAATACTGGCGGCAGCTATTCATCCGATGGCGGCGCAATTTATGGGGAATCTGACAGTACAATAAACCTGAGTAACAACGACAGTGTGTTGTTTAGAGGTAACTGCTCTTCATCCGGTGGAGGTGCGATTTATGGTGGCACTGATAGTAGTATACATTTGAGTAACAACAGAAGCGTGAAGTTCATTGAGAATACGGTCAGCTCCACCTTATTAACTGCCTATGGCGGCGCGATTTATGGAGACACTAACAGCACAATAACCCTGAGCAACAACGGGATTGTGATATTTGAAGGGAATACTGCCAGCTTGACTGCAAACTCATCTTCAACATGGCTCAAAGGAGGAGCAATTTATGGGCACAATGTAACGATGTGCAACAACGGGAATGTGATATTTGAAAGGAATACATCTAGTTTGACCCCCTCTTCCTCTTCCAATGCCTATGGTAGAACTATTTATATTAACGGAAATCTGAGTATACAGAATAATGATTCTGTGCTCTTTGAGAAGAATGCAGAAATCTGCAATGGTGTTTATCGTCTGCGGAGTATTTATGCCGGTGGTAGTGGGGATGTCATCTCTCTTTCTGCGGCAACGGGCAATAGTATCGAGTTCCGGGATTCTGTGTATATCAAAAACGGCTCTACGGTGAATTTGAATGCTGATTTTGGAGATATGAGGCAGCAAGGCGATATCGTCTTCAGCGGCAAATATACGGAACAGCATCTGAATGAGCTATTGGAGGATGCAGGTGCCGGGAGAATGGCTACGGAGAATGAAATCCTCGATTCTCGCACAACGGAGGTGGATGTCGTGACGAATCTTTACGGAGGTCGTCTGTGTGTGGAAGATGGGGCCGTGTACAAGGGGGCTGGTATTACCGCCCACGAAGGTTCTCTTGCCACGGTTCGGTTGAAGGATGCTGCGTTGAGCCATTCCGGTCATGATTTAATCTTCAATTCTGGCACCTCTCTTGAGTTGTTGGGTAACAACACAATTTTCGGTAATGTGCAGATGCAGGAGGGCAGTACCCTGTTGCTAAATGCTGAGGAAACACTGGGTGCGACCGATTTTGTGGGGGATATCAATCTCACGGGAGGAGTGACTCTGGCTTTAAGCAACGACAGTACATGGTTTTGTGAAAATGAAGTCCTGATGTATGTGCGTGGCACGTATACCGGCTGGGATGTCGATAAGTTAACGGTGACTGGTGCTGGTGCCTATGGCGCATCAGACTTGGTCTGGGTGGATAATTTGCTCATTTTGAATTACAATGCAGAAACATTTAATAAGCATTACAATGGCTCGATTACATATTCTTTGCGTATTGCGGATGGTTCTGTGTTGAATCGTAATTATGAAAGTGTAATATTCAGAAATATATCATCATCGTTGTTCGGCGGCGCGATTCATGGAGCAACCTATGGCAGCATAGATTTGAGTAATAACGGGAGTTTGATGTTTGAAGGTAATACGTCCCGCTCAAACACCACATCCACCTCCCCTTCCTATGCATATGGTGGCGCGATTTATGGAGGTAGCTATAGCAGTATAGATCTGATAAATAACGGGAGCTTGATATTTAAAGGAAACATGGCTGACTCTACTTCTTCATCCTCTTCTTATGCCTATGCTTGTGGCGGTGCGATCTATGGCAATGATTCTGTTATTTTGAGAAACAACAGAAACGTGATATTTGAAAGAAATACAGCCAGCTCCTCCGCTTCTACCTCGTCTAGAGCCTATGCCAATGGCGGTGCAATATATGGGTATAGTGGCAGCAATATAGATCTGAGTAGCAACGGGAGCTTGATGTTTAAAGGAAACATGGCTAGCTCCACCTCCTCTTCCTATGTCTATGGCGGCGCGATTTATACATCTGGCAACCTGAGTATTCAGAATAATGACGCCGTACTCTTCGAGAAGAATGCAGAAATTAGCAATGGAACCTATCGTCTGCGCAGCATCTATGCCGGAGGCAGCGGTGATGTGATATCGTTTTCAGCAGCAGTGGGCAAGAGTATTGAGTTCCGGGATTCGGTTTACATAGCCTCCGGCAGCACAGTGAATCTGAATGCGGATTATACCTATCTGGACGAAGATGGTGAATCCGTTACCATCAGACAGACGGGTGATATCATCTTCACCGGTGCAGATACGGAACAACACTTGAATGACTTGCTGGAAGCAGCCGGAGCCGGGCGAACGGCTACAGCTCAGGAAATTCTCAATTCCCGCACCACGGAGGTCTGTGCGATGACGAATCTCTACGGCGGCCGACTGCGCGTGGAGGGGGGAGCCATCTATCAGGGGCAGGGTATCACCGCCATGGAAGGCTCTGCCGCCACAGTGCGTGTGCAGAATGCCGAGCTGAGCCATGTGGGGTATAACCTGACCTTCAACGCCGGAACGGCATTGGAGGTGGCGGGGAACAGTACCATCCGTGGCAATGTGAGTCTGCTGGCTGACAGCCTGTTCAAGCTGGAGCAGGCGGCGACGCTGAGTCTTCATGAAACACTGCAGGCAGATGCTGCGGAACTGACGGTGCAGGGCACAGCCCTGCTGGCGGGTAGTTCCACGCTGAATGCCAGCCTGACCCTGGCAGATGGTGCCACGCTGGATATGATGAGCTTGGATGCTGGTGCGGTGACCATCAACGGTGCGCTGACCTTTGGTGGACAGGTGGAGATGGGGACGAACCTGATGGCGATTCTGAACGAGATGCGAGGCTGGGAAGAAAGCGTGACCCTGTTCACTGGAATTGAGAGCCTGGTATTGCCGCAGATGGTGGCATCGGGCGATTCCGGCCGCGTGTGGGTGGGGAATGTGTTCAGCAATCTGGCAGGAAATGAGAGTTATTACATTGATTTCAAGGCCGATGTTGGCGCACTGCTCGTTGTTCATGTTCCTGAGCCCACTACAACGGCCCTGAGCATGCTGGCACTTTCCTCTCTCGTAGTTCGCCGTCGCAGGAAATAAGCGGTTCGGTCGGAGTCTTGCCTCGGCGTAGCCCCCGCGAGGGGGCAAAGACGGGAGCCGACCATCCGTCTTCGGCTTCGCCACCGCCGCGACTGGCAACAAGCCTTGGCCTGGCCGCTCTGGTTGCTCTTGCCTTGCGCCGCCGTCGTCTCTGATGCGACTATGGCGTGTTTTATCCCGCATAAAAAAGCCCGCATTCGGAAGAATGCGGGCTTTGAATTAAAGGAATGCAGGGGCTTTAATAGTGACCACCGCGGGGGCCGTTGTGCCACTTCCAGGCGGTTTTCACAATGTCCTTCACATCCTGGTACTTGGGAATCCAGCCCAGAATTTCGGCGGCCTTGCGGGAATCTGCAATGAGGCGGGCGGGGTCGCCCTCGCGGCGCGGACCGTAGGTTACGGGAGCCTTCATGCCGGTCACTTCTTCTGCGGCTTCGATAATCTGCTTCACGGAGAAGCCGTTGCCGGTGCCGAGGTTGAACCAGTTGGTCTCGCCACCCTTCATCAGGTAGTCGAGAGCGCGCAGGTGAGCATCGGCCAGGTCATCCACGTGGATGTAGTCGCGGATGCAGGTGCCGTCCGGGGTGTCGTAGTCTGTGCCAAACACGGTGATGCCGGGGCGCTCGCCCTTGATGGCCTGGAGAATCACCGGGATGAGGTGAGACTCGGGCTCGTGGTCTTCGCCGATGGCGCCATCCACAGAGGAACCGGAGGCGTTGAAGTAGCGCAGGAATACGCTCTTGAGGCCGTAGGCGCGGTCGCAGTCCTTGCACACCTTCTCCAGCATGTACTTGGAGCCGCCGTAGGGGTTGATGGGGTCCTGCTTCTCGGTCTCAGGAATCGGCACCTGGGTGGGCACACCGTAGGTGGCGCAGGTGGAGGAGAATACGAAGCGCTTGCAACCGGCCAGCAGCATGGCGCGGAGCAGCACCAGGGGCTTGGCGATGTTGTTTTCGTAATACTTCAGCGGGTCGGTCACGGACTCACCCACCTGGATAAAGGCGGCAAAGTGCACCACTGCATCGAACTTGCCGTTCACCATGAGGGGATATACCACAGAGGGGTCGCCGAGGTCACCCTTGACCAGAGTCACTGCCTCGTCCACAATGGCTGCCTCGTGGCCATAGACCATGCTGTCGAGCACGGTAACGTCTGCACCGCTCTTGACGAGCTGGCGCACGGTGTGGGACCCGATATAACCGGCACCGCCGGTAACAAGTACTTTCATGATTGTGTTATTGTTGTGTTAATTACAGCATGGAAGCCAGCAGGGCTTCAAGCTTGCGGATGTCCGCGGAGAATTTACGGATACCTTCGGCCGTCTTTTCGGTGGCCATGGCATTTTCGTTGAAGAGGAAACGGAAGTTCTTCTCATCGGCGGGGATGCGCTCGATATCGCTGGTGGCAGCGGCTTCGGGGGAAAGCAGGGGCTTCACCTCGGCCTCGCTGGCGGCCAGTTCTGCGAGCAGACCGGGAGAAATGGTCAGCAGGTCGCAGCCGGCAAGTGCCAGGATTTCTCCCGTGTTGCGGAAGCTGGCGCCCATGATCTGCACCGGGTAACCGAACTTCTTGTAGTAGTTGTAAATGGTGCGTACGGAGATGACGCCAGGGTCGGTCTCGGCGGTGTACTTCTCGCCGGTGGCGGCTACGTACCAGTCCAGAATGCGGCCTACGAAGGGAGAAATGAGGCGCACATTGGCCTCTGCACAGGCCACAGCCTGCACCAGGCTGAACAGCAGAGTGAGGTTGCAGTGAATGCCTTCCTGCTCCAGCTGGCGGGCAGCCTGAATGCCTTCCCAGGTGGCGGCGATTTTGATGAGTACGCGCTCGCGGGGAATGCCGGCGGCTTCATACAGGGCCATGATTTCGCGGGCCTTCTGCACGGTGGCTTCGGTATCGAAGGAAAGGCGGGCGTCTACCTCGCTGGACACGCGGCCGGGTACGCGCTTCAGAATCTCCAGACCGAAGGCCACGATAACGCGGTCCATCAGTTCGCCAATCTTTTCTGCAGGATTAGCCACAGTTGCCTTGAACTCAGCCACCACGGCATCAAGAATCGGGCGGTATTCAGGCTTTGCGGCGGCTGCCAGAATGAGGGACGGATTGGTAGTTGCGTCCTGCGGGGTGAACTCTTCCATCTGGCGGAAATCACCTGTGTCGGCCACAACGGTCGTATACTTCTTTAACTGTTCAAGCTGTGTTGCCATAATTGTACGGGCTTAATTTATCATATAAATTCCCATTATGCAAGCCGCCAGTTTGTCCTTTAAAGTGATTTTCGCGTGGATTTTGCGTGGCGCATTGAGGCGCTGGCACGATGAATTGCGGCATGTCCGTCATCATCCCTTGACAACCCGCATAGCCTGTGGCATCATGTGCAGCGTTAAGCGGCTCCGTCGTTCAATGGATAGGACGAAGGTTTCCGGTACCTTAGATGTGGGTTCGATTCCCGCCGGGGCTATTGACAGAAAAATCTCTCAGGTGTCATTGGGGCGCCTGAGAGATTCTTATGTAATACAGGATTTTGAATTTGGAATCCGCGGGGGGCGCCCGCCCGCATTACTACTAATCCTTGGTCCTTCGATAGATTTTCATCTACCGCAAGCCTAATTGGAGTTTGGCGAGCAGCTGTTTTTGTCGGAGCAAGGGACTTTAGTCCCTCATCGCTTGAGTTTTCGGGACTGAAGTCCCGTGCTCCGATTGATTTCTAACCTCGCCAAATCGCCATCTTTAGCGGATAAAGATGGGGGCAGGCTCCAAAACGGCTTTGATAATGCAGTCAAATGTGAAATCTTTGGGGCACGCGTGTGGGCATCATCTGTTCTGACGGGGTTTTTCCTTGCACTGGGAGGGTGATGTGGTAGACTGAATTTATGCGCAGGTTGTTTTACATGCTGATGATGAGTGCTCTGGTTTCCGCTGCACCGGGGCAGGATAATGCTGTGAATCAATTTTATGCCGACCGCATGGCGGAATATAACCGTTATCTGGATGCCCGTGCGCGCACAGCGCGTTCTGCAGCAGAGAAGAAGGCGGTGGAGCAGGAACGGGCTGTCTGCAAGAAGCGCCTGGATACAGCCCGGGCTGGTTACACCGGATTTTCGGAGGAGGATAAGAAATTCTGGGCGGAAATTCAGGCGGAGCTGACGGCTGTGCTGAATTTATGGGCACATTCTCCGGAGATTGAGCCTGATGCGAAGGCCCGCACCCGGGCAGCGGCACAGGCTGCTATGAATGCCGCGCAGCGGAGTTACGAGGCTCAGATGCGTTTTGTGATGGCTCAGCTGGGGATGGTTGCCTGCTCTCAGGATGCCGATACGGTGAAGGAGTGCCGGCAGCATTTCTGCAATGAGCTGTACCGCGAATACCGGCAGGATTTCCAGAGTGTGCTTTTTGCTGTCCCCTGGGGTATCGAAGTAGAGACGCAGGAAGAGGAACAACCCGCTAAGGCTCAGACTCACGGAAGCGAGGAGGCTGAGGAAGGAACAGTTGATTTACAGGGTGGAGATGATGAACTGGAATTGCTCAACACTCCCGTGGCTCCGCTGATGGTGCATGAGCTGGCTCATGAAACCGAGCACACAGATGAGGCCCGCGCGGCGGCTGCAGGCCGCGCTACGCGACTCTGGCAGGGGTATCTGAACCTTTGCGCAGAGCAGGTGATGGAATGCTTTGGTACGGACCGTGGGGCCTCCCTGGTATCCGGCGTGCCTCTGCCCGGTGCTGTGGAGCAATCTCATTTCAATGCCGTGCAGGAGCAGACCAGGCAGCTTTTTGCAGAGGCCGAGACGGCATGGCAGGCCTATGTGGAAACCGTGGTGGCGGCTTATGATGCTGCTGAGCATCCCGCCGGGACCCCGCCTTCTGCCGAGGCACAGTTGCTGCGTTTCTCTTTGTATTCCACGCATGAGCAATATCTTGCGTTTATTATAGCGCCGCACCTGCAGTATGTGGAGCCCGAGCCCATGCCAGAGGTGAATGCACCGGAGTAGAGTGTTGAATGCCAAGGAAGATTTGAATTGTCAGAAAATGAAAAAGAGAACAATATCTATGTTGGTTCTTGGTGGCTGTCTGCTTGCAGCTGCAGGTCTATGGGGGGCGTATGCCTGGATGCCTGCTCAACAGGAGGCTGCTCCGGAAACGAATATAGCTGGTTCTTCGGATGACGAGCTTGATAGGTTGAGGGAGGGTGTGCGCACGGACCTACTGCCTGCATATCGCGTTTATCTTCACGCATTGCTTTCCGCAAAGCATAAGGATGCAGGTCTTGCTGCAGAGAAGAGTAAGCAGATAGAGGCGCGCCTGGAGCCCGGATTGCAGAGACTGGTCTCCACCATGGAAAAGCTGCGCAATGCAGAACCCCGCCCCCTGGCTGCGGATGACCTGCCTGAGACCATTCCTGCGGTGTACCGGGCGCGTCTTCTGAATGTTCTTGAATACGGCAGCCCGGAGCTTGTGGCTCAGACTGTGCTGTCGGTTGTGGAGGAATGGGATGCTGCGCTGAAGGTATCCATGGACGCCGCGGTTGATTCTCTGGTCCCGAATCATCCTTACACCATTGCCGGTGGGTATGCTTCATCGTACATATCGGATTCCTGGCTGGATAAGCCGGCTGAGCAGAGGGTGGCGAATCTTTATGTCTCCAAATTGCTGAGGAAGGTTTATCAGGAGTGGAAATCTCTGCGTTATGCCATAGGGTATTATGGCTGTTCTAAGGATGTGGAGGAAATGGAGGAGTTCCTGCAGCATGCCCGTGACCACCGCTACCTGTTAGCTCTGCTGCTTCTGAATCAGACTCACCAGGAGTCTCTGGCTATTCTGTTCCGGGATGCGTACCCGGACATGGAATACGCCTATGAGCTTCCGGATGAGGTTCGACCTGGTCTGATTCCCTGCCTGGAGGAAAGATTAGCGCAGGAGGACTCCTTTGTGCAGGAGCAGCACGCACTGCTTCTGCAGGATTATTTTTACGATGAGGAGGACGAAACAAAGTCTGCCGCAGAAATCCGCAAGGAGGTGGAACGCATGCTGGAGGTGTTGAGTCAGAGGATGGAAAAGGTCTATGAAACTCAGAAACGCTTTTTGTGTGTGGCATATTCCTCGTATGCAGATGATGGCCCTGGGGATGATTTCTGTCTCGAGGGGTACGAGAAGTCTCTGGCCAGGGTTCGCGCCATATTTGTAGATGACCTCCGCATCCTGAGGCGGTATGCCCATTGGGTGCCGGAAGAAAAAGAGGGGGATTGCTCTGATGTGCCTGCTCCCCCGATGCGTCCTGTGGCAATCCCGTCATTTATGGTGTGGACCACTCATGGAGAGGGGGAATACCTCCATATGTATCGGAGAGCGGGTGATGCTGTTCGCGCGGATGTGAGAAGAGCTTATACAGATGCACTGGCTCATGGTTATGAGCTTTTGCTTGGAGGACCCATGAGCCATGAGAATATCAAATCCGATTTGCGCCTTGATTATATGAAGAGTCTTCTGGATGACGCGGAATATGCATGGCTGCGATACGTGTGCTCCATTTACGATTTGATGGAGCCGCTCTTGAGCTGCTACTATGGTTCAGGTACCGGGATATTTATTTCGCATCATATGTCGAATGTGTACGAGAACCACAGCCGCTATTATACGGATGTATTGCGGATACACCCTGCAACTGATGACTCCGAAGGTGAGCAGTCGGAGGATTCCGAGGACTGTGAGGAAGGCGAGGAAGCGGAGTATGAACCGGAAGTGCCGGATGAGCCTGAGTCTCAGGACGAGCAGGACGAACCTGAGCCTGAGCAGGGGAATCCGGGAAATGAGGCCTGAAGGTGCCGGTCCGTCTTTGCCGTGATTCCTGGATTCAGATTTGCTGAGTAAGAAGAATCCCCGCTTCCTGTTGAAAGCGGGGATTTTCTGTGAAGCTTATCAGCGCATGTCAAGCATGGGCACCAGCAAGGGATCATCCGGCCCCTTGTAAGCAGCCAGCGGACGATACAGCGTGTTGTCCTCCAGCTGCTCCAGAATCTGGGCAACCCAGCCGGCCACGCGGGCAATGGCGAACAGCGTGGTGAACATGCGGGTCGGAATACCCAGGCTGTAGTACACCGTGGCGGAGTAGAAGTCCACGTTGGCGTTCAGGTTCTTGCGGGAGCGCATAATCTTGGCGATGCGATCGCTCATGCGAATCCACTTCGGCTCGCCGATGGTCTGGGTGAGACGGATGGCTATGCGGCGCAGAAGCGGGGCGCGGGGGTCCAGCGTGCGGTACACGCGGTGGCCGATGCCGAAAATCTTTTCCTTGTTAGCCAGCTTGCGGTTGATGTACTCTTCCACATTTTCCTCTTCGCCGATTTCCTTGAGCATCTCGATAACGGCCTCGTTGGCGCCGCCGTGCAGCGGACCCTTCAGGGATCCGATGGCGGAGGTGATGGCGGAGTACATATCGGACAGCGTGGAAGCCGTCACGCGGGCAGAGAAGGTGGAGGCATTCATGCCGTGGTCGGCGTGCAGAATGTAGGCCACGTCCAGAATGTGGGCCTCTGCGGGGTCGGGCTCGGTGCCCTTCAGCAGCCACAGGAAGTGCTCAGCCTCACCCAGGTCGGTGCGGATGGGCGGCAGGTCCAGCCCCTGGCAGATGCGGTAGTAGTAAGCAGCCATGACCGGCAGCTTGGCGATGAGGGAAAGGCCGATTTCCTTCATCTGGCTGGGGTCCTTGGTGCGGTCGTCGTACATGCCGAGCATGGAGACGGCGGTGCGCAGGGCGCTCATGGGGCGAGCCGTCTTGGTGGCCGTCTTGAAGAAATCGAGAATGGGCTGGGGCAGTTCGCGGTCATTGCGCAGGCGCTGCTGCAGGCCTTCGAGTTCTTCGCGGTTGGGAAGGCGTTTATTCAGGAGCAGGTAAATGATTTCCGTGAAGCTGCAAAGGTCTACCAGGTCTTCAATCTCATAGCCGCAGTACAGGAGGTGACCCTCCTCACCGCGCACATCGCTCAACCCGGTCTCGGTGGCGATTACGCCTTTGAGACCCTTTGCATAGATGACGTCTTTCTTCTGCTTAGGCTCGTTCTCGTTCATTCTGAAATTAGGGGGTGTGGCAGACTATAAGGCCGTCTGCCATGGCCTGTTGATAGGGGTATGCAATCAGCAGCAGGAGTACCAGGCATCCTGCAGCTCGCCGAAGCTCTTGATTTCCACATCGCTGCGGGCCTCAAGCCAGCTCTTCACGGCAAGGCGCTGGGCCTCGCTGGTCTGGGTGGGATCTACGGCCTTGGCAATGATGCTGCAGCCATCGTCCGTGATATTGCCCTCGCAATCAAGGCCATTGGCCTCGATGCAGCCTTCGATGAGGTCGTGCAGGAACTGCTCACACTCGGGGGCTGCTACATCGCCTTTGTAATCAAAGGAAAATTCAAAGCAGAGTTCCTTGAACTCACCAACGCGGTATTTCTTGCGGAGTCGCTTCTTCATGGTGCGCTGATATTACGCATAATTAAAGCGCTTGTCAATGAAAATCACATGTGCTGCCGCACTATGGTGAAGATAAGGAAAAGGCAGATTGCCGGGGGTGGTGATTCCTATTCCTCCGTACAGTATGGTGATATTGTCCCATCTTCAGGCGGGACATCGGGGTGTCGAATACCTGAAAAGGATAGTATTGCATGGTGCTGTGTGCGTCGTAGTGCTAGTTCAGCCACTGTTCTACCTTCTGAATGGAGGGGATGGCGAATTCCTCAACGTAAATCATGGGGATGAACGGAGTCATGCAGGATACCAGCATATCCGCAAGGAATGCGGGAAGCTCACTCTACCGTAATCTCGATGGTTTTCCTGGCGGTGGTGCCGTATTCGTTGGACAGCTCGTAGGTGAGGGTGTCTACCCCGCTGAAACCGGGAGCTGGGGTATAGATGGCCTCGCCCTTGGGAAGGTACTCGACCTTGCCTCCTTTGGCTGTATTCTTCTGCCAGCGGATACCGGAGCCCTTGGCATGGCTCAGCAGTTCTGCTGCGCCGCAGGGGAGGGTGAGCGGGGTGTTCTTGCTGGTGCTTGTCTGCTTGGGCTGCACCCAGTAGGTGGCATCCCACTTCGGCAGCTTCTGTTTATCCAGATACACCACTGTGCCACTGGAGGGGAAGAGCTTGAAGTGTGCAAAATAGGGGCGTACATCGCGCCCGGCAGCCTCGGAGAGGGCAATCAGATAGCGGTCAATCTTGGCCTGGTCGTGGTCATAGGTGCCGATGAAATCAGCCTTGTTCAGCAGGTCATTTTGGTCGCGCAGGCGCTTGATGGCCGTTCTTACGCAGCTCCAGCCGAAGTCCTCGGCATAGGCAATCATCATGGAAGTGATGGGGTAGGACCAGTGGTGTGTGCCCTTGTTGCTGACCTTGTACCATTTTTCCTCCATGATTTCCAGCATGCCCTTGTTCTTCGGGTCAAAGAGGTTGCGCAGGTGCAGGTCGTGCGAGTCCTTCCAGTCGAAAGCCATGCCTTCGCGGGCCTTCAGGTAGTATCCGCCCCAGTTGGTGGTGGATTCAGCCCAGAAAGAGAGCTCCATTTCCCAGAAATCGCAGTGGTGCCCGTGTTCGTGCAGGAAGAGAGCGGAGTTTGTGGCCTTCATGGCCTCCAGATCCAGCAGATTGGGCACATTCTGCACATCCCAGTGCAGCGGCCAGTAGGATAGACCTTCCTCGGCATAGAGCCCGGAGTGCATGCGGAAGGGAACCTTGGGATAGTAGGCATAGAAATCCTCCAGGTCGCGGTTGTTCTCATTCCACCAGGTCATGAGCGCAGTGGGATTATCCAGTTTCTGCAGCAGGTCGCGCGGCACCAGCAGAACCAGGTGCTCGCTTACCAGTTCGCCCCAGGGGGCAGGGGCCTTGCGCAGTTCCTTCCACTCCTCATCTGTATGCTGTCCCAGGATGAATCGCGGGGCCTGGAGTGCTCCGTCAATGCAGACGGGAGTGTTCTTCAATTCTACTCCCTTGGGAACCATGAGCAGCATGATGCCGCCGTGCGGACTCACCAGGGTGGTATTTTCCTTGTTTAGCTTGAACCAGCGGGAAGTTCCCGGCATGCTGATGAGCGGCAGATGCTTTTCGGGGAAGTGGTGGCCCACCTGAACCTCCAGTCCCTTGCCGGCAAGTTCCCTGGGAATGCTGACGGTTACAGGCTTTCCTGGTGCGGCATACAGACCGAGGGATACATATTCCTCCCGCCACTTGTCGCCGGCGGAGTTCAGTTTCTGCGTGAGCTTGCAGGGGGTGGCTCCGGGCGCAATTTTACCGAGTGTCTCAGCCATGCGGTGTGCGCCGAGCCGGGAAAGCTCCTCCGTTGTGAGCGATTTCAGCCAGGCCTCTTCCATGAAGAGCAACTGCCGGGCCACTGGGTGATATACCGGAGATGCTGCGGAGGCGTTAATGCCCTGCGCCACCTTGGCGAAGTCTCGCAGCCCGTCACGCAAGGCTTCATCGCCCTTGCTCTGCAGGTCACCAAGGATAGTTTGCAGTGCCTCCATCATCACCGGCATATCATCCTTGGAAAGACTCATCACCCAGTCATTTGCTTCGTCTGCAGACTGGCTGAGCAACTTGTTTATCAGCCCCTTACCCTTTACCTCGCGAATGATGGTCTGCTCCCATATCTTCTCGAGCCCGGGAGCCATACGGGGCGTGAGCCAGGCGGTGTCGATAATGGATTTCGGGATTCCCGGACCCTCCCAGGCCAGGGCCACGTGGTCATCCTTCACTGCATCCTTGAAATGCACGGCCAGTGCGTATTTTCTACCTTTTTCCAGCTTCACCTTAGCCGAGCTCCTGCCGGGGGCAAAGTGGTGGCGGGGCATGTAGTACGGCACTTCGCAGAGCTTTTTCAAATCGCAGTCCTTCTCCGTGGTGCTCAGCAGCAGCTCTGCTGAATCATCTGCCGCCAGGTAAAAGGTATACTCCCCGGTTTCCGGCGCAGTGAGCCAGGCTGAGTAGCGTGCGGCAAAGTGGTCCTTACCGGTGGCGCAATCATCGATGCGGTTCTTGATGTAAACGGAATTGGCCGGTCGCCTGTGGCTGACTTCGGCTACCTCCTTTACTTTTTCTCCTTGCACATTGTCCCAGACCTCCAGCACTACGCCATATCTGGGTAATTCCGGGGCGCCAAAGACCGCTGTTCCTGCGGCCCACATCAAACCTGCAATGGGGAGATACTTCATTGTTGTAGTAAGGTTAGGGAAACTATATGGACGAAAGAAATTTCCTGCAGTTGACATGATGCCACAGATTCTCATGCCATGGCAAGTAAATTTGCTACCTCTGGCAAATTTTCTTGCACAGTAAAATCTGCCGGTAAAAGGAGTAAAAGCCTACACCGGGCTTATGACAACTTACGGTTTGGTGTAGCGCTGGATGAGTGCATCCGGTT
Organism: Akkermansia sp.; assembly: GCA_045132635.1. Classification (GTDB taxonomy): domain Bacteria; phylum Verrucomicrobiota; class Verrucomicrobiia; order Verrucomicrobiales; family Akkermansiaceae; genus Akkermansia. The sequence goes on along the minus strand of JBGUSR010000030.1, from coordinate 118,616 downwards.
CTGGCTCCCGGCCCAGGAAATCCCGGATTTGCTGCATGGCCGGTATGCTGCTGCCTTGCTCCAGAATGCAGCGCCGGTAATCAGCTCCGGTGGCTGGATTAAGTATGCCCTCCCGCTGAAAACGCTGCATGGCATCGGCTGCCAGCATTTCCGACCATTTGTATGTGTACAGGGCGGCAGCGTAGCCATCAGTCATGCAATGGGTCAGTGTCCGCATTTCGCTGGGGGGCTGCATGGTGTAGGGGAAGAGCCAGGGAGCCAGAATCTCCCGGCATACTTCATCCAGCTGGCGGCCCTTGTATTTATCATGATAGTGCATGTGCAGCTCCAGATCCAGTTTGCTGGTGAGCAGCATGCGCATGTGCATTTCAATGGGATTGGAGCCGCGCGAGGCGGCCAGTTGTTCGGCAAGGGCGGCGGGCAGGGGCTCTCCGGTCTGATAATGGCTGGTGAAGGTGGCCAGCGCAGCGGGTTCCCATATCCAGCTTTCCTGCAGCTGGCTGGGCATTTCCACAAAATCACGCTCTATTTCCGCTGTGCAGTGGGCGCGCAGCTCACCGTGCCCCAGCATCATGTGCATCATATGCCCGAACTCGTGGAAGAGCATATAAAGCTCTCCGTGGTTCATGAGGTGGGGGCGCCCAGCTACCGGTGGTGAAAAGTTTGCCATGAGCGCAGCCAGGTGCGGTTCCCCCGGACTGCCATCTGCTGCCGGTTCGCCATCCCTCAGAGGCAGACACCAGGCCTGGGGCCTTTTGCCCGGACGGGTGTAGATATCCAGATAGAAGGAGCCGAGGTGGTGGCCTGTGGCAGTATCCTTCACCGCAAAGCATCGCACATCCGGGTGCCAGGTCTCCACATAACCGGCGGGCGCTTTTTCGCCGGAGGTGAGGCAGATGGTGGATAGTTCTTCAAACTTCACACCCAGCAGGCCGGACCATATGTCCATGAGCCCTGTCAGTACCTTAGGAGTCTGGAGATACGGGGTAATGACGTTTACGTTGAATTTACTGCGTTTGGGCGGAAGGTGCATATTCAGGTAATTCACATCCCAAGGATTCACCGCGGTAAGATTCTGCCCGGTAGCCTGAGAGAATCGCTTCATTTCGGCGGCCACATACGCATCCCATGCTGGTTTACTTTGCTGCAGCATTTCATCTACAAACGCCAGAGCTCTCTTGCCGCTGCCCATCATACGCTGAGCAGCCTGCATATCTGCATAATCTGAGTAACCCAGCAGAGTGGCCAGTTCATGACGTAACTCCAGAATGCGGGCAATAATGGGTTCTGTATCAAGCGTGAGGGGTGTGCCGACTGAGACAGTGCCCAGCCAGCATTTCTGCCGGGTTTTCTCAACTTTGCAATAGCGCAGTACTGCAGATGCCGGTGCGGTGGTCAGGTTGACCATCCATGCGGGTTTTTCCTGGTAACCATCCGCAACAGCTGCTGCCTCGGCTGCTTTCATCCACTGTTCCGGCATTCCTTCCAGCTCTGCCGGGTCGGTAATGAGCAGTTTCCACATTTGCGGAGCCTGCTTCACATACTGAGAGAAACGGTAACCAAGCTGGGAAAGTTCTGCCTCAATGGCCGCTTTGCGTTCCTGTTGCGGGGTGGTAAGGCAAAGCCCGCTATTACGCATGCTGGCAAGGGTCTGTTGTATAAAACGTTGTTTTGCCGGACTGAGTTGCGCAACCCAGGGGGCTTGCCCGGCATGGCGCAGCACCTCTGCAATGCGCTGAGCGTGCAAACCTTCGGCCTTGAAGCTCATAATCTCGCCATGCACATCATACATCATGTGTTGAATGGCCGGTGCTCCAGTGGCTAATTGCAGGTGGCTCAGGTAATTGGTCAGCTGCTTCATGTTTTCATCTGCTTTGTACCAGGCCAGAAAGGTGTTCTCAAAAGTTGCCGTATCCGGTGTCACTGCGGCGATGGCGCCCAGCCGTTCCCTGGCTTCATTCAGCGCCGCCTTGATATCCGTCATAGCCTGCTGCCGCGTCATCCTGGACCATTCCGGGTATAAGGATGTGCGGAAAAACGGATGCTCCGGAGTGGCTGCTTCTGCCGTGGCCGGTGCAGCCGGGGCGGTGGCTTCATTGGCATGCAGCGCACTGCATGCACAGGCAATCAGTATCGAAAGTACTGTGTTTGAAAGCTTTTGCATGATGATGGAGATGGAATGGTATTCGTTCTCTGTGGTGATTTCAACTGGCCTTGAATCCGGGGCGATTTACTCCCAGTTGGTCATTTCCTGGAAGGCTGCAATGCGGCGGGCAAGTTCGTGAATGCCAAGAGCGAAGAGCGAGATGGTGCCGAATTTCTCGCACACGGCGGCGGCTACCACGGTGGCAATGGCTACGCCCCGCTTCATGTCCTCCCAGCGGGGATTCCCTCCGTTCAGGCACTTGGTGAGGTATCCGGCCAGGGCTCCCATGTAGGCATCTCCTGCGCCGGTGGGATCCTGGGCGTGTTTGAGCGGCCAGGCCGGACAGCGGAAAATGCGGGTTTCGCCATCCGGCGTGCGGTGGAACAGGGTCGAACCGTGGCTGCCATGCTTCACAATGGCATAGCGGGGACCGGCCGCCAGCAGCTTCTCGCCGGCTTCGATAGTGTCATCCGTCTGTGCCCAGAATTGTGCTTCCTCATCATTCATGAGCATGAGATCCACGTTTTTCAGCAGTTCCAGAGCATAATCCGGCTCGCGCTCCAGCCAGCTTTTCATGGAATCGGCCATGCGGAAACAGGCATGCGGGCACTGCTGAAGCATGCGGTTCTGCAGGCGTGGGGTCACATTCGTGGCCACGGCAATGCTGCATTCCTGCAGCTCCTGCGGCAGTTGCATCACCCAGTGCTCCTGCACCCCTTCGGTGCGGCTTACGGTGGTGCGGTTGTTCATGTCGTCCTCGTACTTGCCGGTCCAGGCGAAGGTCTGGCCTTTCTCGTGCGCCACGTGTTTCATGCTCACGCCGCGCAGCTCCAGCGCCTGCTCCCAGGCAGCGGGGAAGTCATCCCCCACCACACCGACCATATCCATCTTGTCCGTGACCAGTCGGGCGGCCAGCGCTGCGTAAGGGCCAGAACCGCCCATGACCGAATTCACCTGTCCACTAGGCGTAATGAGGGTATCGATGGCTATCGTTCCGTATATCAATGCGCGTCCGTTCATAGGAAAATTATGTATGTCTTACTTCCATAAAGGATGGTTTTGCCAATTATCCGGGAATCCCATCCAGGCATGTGGAATGTTGATAAAACGGGGCTCCTGAATAATACCAAAAAATCGGGTTTTCCATTGCGATTTGCTGGCAACTTGTTTGAGAAGATAATGGCAAATGGTCAGCATTCCGCCTGTTTTTGCCATATTGAATGCTACGGTTCTGGAGTTGCTTGACTCCCAAACTAAAGTGTTCGGGTTAAGCGTGCTATACCATGCAGCATCCTTTGCTGGAATTGCGGGCTGCTTGACCCAGCCCCTATTCCAGACTCGGTTATGGTGGGCGCATGCATTGCGCACATCGTTTAATGCTCTGAGCCAGGAAACCAATATGGTGGGAGATGGTAAGCCCAGCGACCGTGATACTTTCTTCTGTATCTGTGCTCCTACGCTGCTGAAGAAAAATACAGTAGCACCAAAATCCATTAGCTCGCATGCGATCCAGAGCGGCAGGTGTTGATCGGAATAACGTGCAAAGAAATCGCGAACAAGCAGCATGGAACTTTTCTTTGCTGCATCGTTTATCTTGTCCTGCCATTTCTGCCATTGGCTGAGCTGGACTTTGTGGAAGTTGTTTATGTCCAGATAGCCGAATGCTCCATATGACTCGCAGTAATAATGTACTAATTTATTGCGCACTGCGATTTCAATGCGCTCAATGGCATCTATGAGCACCAACCGTATTTGGCGGTCAAAACAGTACTGAGTCCAGATGCTGTCGAAGTCTGCGCGTATCTGCCCCTGCGTGTTTGTTCCCCAGTAGGCTTGTAGTCTTTGATATCCGACATTTTCCAGACACTCTTTGATAGTATTATAATCACCTCGCATCCCACGGCTGAGCAGAAGGCGGGTTAATGCATCGTAGTCCAGGAACGGATGACTATACGGTTGTTTGGGCATAAAAAATAAGGCACGCTTTGTTGCGCATGATTCTTTCCCGAAAGAAAGAGCAGAGGCGTCAGCGTGCCATGACGGGTCATTTATAGCATGGGGCTGCCCCTTCGTCAAGCTCAGTGTAGTAGATAAAGGAGTTTTCGTTGATTTTTTGCCTTGTATACGGGGGGGGGGGCCGGGCTTTGCGACAAGAGGGTGGAGCCGTGGCTGCCGTGCTTCACAATGGCGTAGCGGGGGCCGGCTGCCAGCAGTGGCGCGCCTTCACCTGGCCCCCCGGTGTAATCACAGGGTATCAATGGCAATTGTTCCGTATATGCGTGCGCATCCGTTCACAGTTGACCTCCTTCCAGCAGGGTGATAAGTTCTTCTTCGCCAATGACGGGGATGCCGAGCTTGCCGGCTTTGTCCCGCTTGGAGCCACCGCCTTCGCCTGCCACCAGGTAAGTGGTGTTCTTTGTGACGGAGCCTGTGGCTTTGCCGCCAGCTGCGGCAATCATCTTCTCAAACTCCGGGCGGGGACGGCTCAGCGCGCCGGTGAGTACAAAAGTTTTGCCGCTCAGTGGGCCCTCCGCCTGGTTGTTCAGATTTTCGGTGAACCCGGCAGATGCAGGATTGATGTTCAGTTCTCCCAAGGTCTGCAGCACGGCCTGACCGGCGGCGGAATTGAAGTAGGCCAGCAGCTTGCGGGTGGAGACCGAACCCAGCGGGTTGGTAAATTTGAGTTTGTTGGCACCATCTGCCTCCAGCTGCACATAGCCACGTGTGATGAAGTCTGCAGCGGTGGCGGTCAGCTGGGCTTTCAGTTCCTCCTGCTGCGCCTGCAGCTGCTCCTTGTCGGCGCCTTTGTTGGCGCGAGCCTTGGGGTTGAGCGCGTTGAACTGCTCCACGCCTTCCTCCAGCTGCACGAGCAGGTTCAGGAATTGTCCCGTTGCCAGCTCGGTCAGATTCCGGTGGTATTTAGCAGTGGTGCGGGCGGTCACAGTACCGATGGTGGGGATGCCGAAGGCGGTGAGCCAGCGTTCGAGGGGGAGATTGCGAGCTGCATTAAGGGCGGCGAGTGCTTTTGCTGCGTTTTTCTCACCGAAGCGGCGGGGCTCCTCATCGGTGCCGAGATTGAGGGCACCGAGCTGCTCCACGGTGAGGGAGAATAAATCCAGCGGGGTGGAAATCATGCCGCGGTTCACCAGGGCCTCTGCCACGGTGCCGCCGAGGTTTTCGATATCCAGCGCCTCGCGGCGGCAGAAATAGGTGGTGCGCATGGCGGCCTGCGCGGGGCAGGTGAAATTGGTGCAGCGCCAGGCTATCTGGCCTTCTTCCTGTGCAATGGGGGCGCCGCAGCTGGGGCATACGCCGCCCACTGCATCGTACAGGCTGTACGGCACGGCCTCCGCCGGACGCTTGCTCATGACCACATGCACCACGGCGGGGATGATTTCGCCGCTCTTTTCCATGAGCACCGTATCGCCGATGCGGATATCTTTGCGCTCAATCTCATCCTGGTTGTGCAGAGTGGCGCGGGAAACGGTGGTGCCGGAGAGCTGCACGGGCTCGAGCTCTGCCACAGGGGTGAGTACGCCGGTTCGGCCTACCTGAATGCTGATGCTTCGCAGCACGGTTTCCTTCTGCTCCGGCAGGTATTTGAAGGCAGCAGCCCAGCGGGGGGCGCGGGCGGTGCTGCCCAGGGATTCGCGCAGGGCAATATCATCCAGCTTGATGACGGCGCCGTCCGTGCCGTAGCCCAGGTCGCGGCGCAGTTCGTTTACCTGCTGCACGGCGGCGCGGGTTTCCTCCAGCGAGTCGGCATAGATGACCGGCTGGTTGCGGGGAATGCCCATGCGGTCGAGCAGGTCAGTGAAATTCCTGGTTGTGGCCAGAGCCGGGCCCTCGTACACGCCTAGGCCGTGTGCCAGGAAACGCAGCGGGCGGCGGGCCACCTCGGCAGAATCCAGCAGCTTGATGGTGCCGGCTGTGGCATTGCGCGGGTTCGCAAAGGCGGGCAGACCATCGGCATCGCGTTCGGCGTTCAGTTGGTCAAAATCGGCAGAGGGCATGTAGATTTCGCCGCGCACCTCCAGCAGCTCCGGGGCGCCTGCCGGCAGGGTGAAAGGCACGCTCTTAATTGTGCGCACATTGGCGGTGATGTCATCGCCCGTGCGGCCATCGCCGCGCGTGGCGGCATAGGCCAGCTTGCCCTGGCGGTAGAGCAGGGTGACGGCACAGCCGTCAATCTTAGGCTCCACCGTTACGCGCGGGGCGCCCTGTCCCAGGCTGTTGCACAGGCGCTGGTAGAACTCCACCAGCTCGGCATCAGTCTCGCCCTCGCCGGGTTTGTGCTCGAAAATGTCATCGATGCTCTGCATGGGGGCCGGGTGGGTCACCTTGCGGAAACCCTCGCTCAGGTCATTGCCCACGCGCTGGGTGGGGGAATCGGGGGTGATGAACTCCGGGTGCTCGCGCTCCAACTCCTCGATTTCGCGGTAAAGCTTATCATATTCAGCATCGCTGATTTCGGGCTGAGCCTGGGCATAGTACAGCTCATTATTGTGGCGCACGATATCACAGAGCTCCGCGTAGCGTTCCTGCGGAGTCTGCTGTGCCTGTTGCTGGGCGGCGGCGAATTCGAAGAGATCCATGGCAATTGCGCTGCATCATATCACACCCGCGCCCGCAAGGTCAATGCCGCGCTTCGTCTGCGGGCAAATTGCTCTGTTATTCAGAGCTCGCTGCGCCCCATGGCTTTCTTGAGAACGCGGACTATGCCGGCGGCTCCCCGTTTGCGGGCTATATCGAGGGCGGTCTGCCCCTCGTTGTTCCTGAGATGCGGGTTGGCACCGTGCCGGAGGAGAATTTCAGCGCAGGCAGGAAGGCCGTATCGGGCGCATTTCATGAGCGGAGTCATGCCTGTGTCCTCTTCGCGGACATTGACGCGTACCCCGTATTTCAGGATGAGGTTCAGGCATTCGGGGGATGCGGCAGCGGCTCCGTGCAACGGTGTATACCCCGGAGACGATTCGGTATCGGGCTCAGCACCTCGTTCCAGAAGGAGTTGGGCGCACTCGAGGTGATTGCTGTCCAGTGCATAATGAAGCGGGGTTGGGCAGGTGAGGCTGCTGCTGTTAAGGTCGGCTCCGGTATCCAGCAGAAGTTGCACGCATTCTGCGCTGCCGCTTTCGGCTGCCATGTGCAGAGCCGATGTGGCGTTTGTTCCCCTGGGTTTCACTGATACGCCTTGGGCGAGCATCAGCCGGACACAATCCGGGTTTCCGCTGCGCGCGGCGTGCATCAGGTGGCAGAAGCCGACATCATTCACTGCGTGTGGGTCAGCCCCCTGTTGGATGAGGAATTGGGCCAGTTCGGCCTTGCCGGAGGTCAGGGCCTGCTCCAGTGCGGAGGAAAGGTAGGCCTGACATTCCTCTCCGGAAGGTTGGCATTCCGCCAGCAGCTGAATGCACTCGGTATAATCGTATCTGATGGCGGTGTCGAGCGCGGTATGGAGGGAATTATCCCGCAGGGTGGGGTCTGCCTTGTGTTCCAGCAGCACGGCGACCGTCTCCGGCTGGTTATAGAACACCGCATAGTGGAGTGCGTTCAGTTTTACCTTGCTGCGGCTGTCAGGCTTGGCACCGGCCTGCAGTAGAAGCCGGGTGCATTCCGCGTTGGTGCCCAGGGATGCAAAGATGAGCATCGGCCAGTTATCCGTTCCCCGTGTGTTCGGCTTTGCGCCGTGCTCCAGGAGAAGCTGCACGCATTCGGCACTACCGCCTTGAGCCGCTTCCATGAGGGGAGTCAGGGTGCCTGGTTTGTCGTGGGTGGAAAGCCCCAGCTCCAGCAGAAGCTTTACCATGCGGGTCTGGGCGTTTGCGGCGGCTTCGTTCAGGGCGCGTTGCTGCAGTTCGGCGCCTTTGCTCAGCAGATATTTCAGGCATGTGCAATGCCCGCCCGCAGCCGCGCATATAAGAGGTGTCTGGTAAATGAACGGAGTGGAGATATCTCCTCCCGCATTCAGAAGCACCTCGATGCATTCAATCCGGCCATGCGAGGCTGCGGTGCACAGCCATTCATTCAGCTGGGGGGTATCCACCGCTTCCAGCATGAGCTGGAGACACGCGGCGTGACCTCGCTCCAGGGCAATCTGGATGGGGGTATCGCTTTTATCATTATCGTTCTCCTCCTCGTCGTCTTCCTCATCATCTTCGTCGTCATCCTGCGTTTCCTGCCAGAGCGGGTCGGCACCCTTCTTCAGCAGGAATGCGACGGCCTCCTCCTGTCCGTGAAAGGCAGCATAGTGCAGGGAAGTCCATCCGTGCCCGTTGGCATCGTTTACTGAATCGCCATCTTTCAGCGCCTGCCGCATGAAGTCGATACGCCCCTGGGCTGCGGCCACCATGAGGAGTGTTTCTCCCGCGTCTTCATCGACAGGGATTTCCTGAATGGCTGCCATCATCTGATTGCCGAGTTTGCGTCCGAAGCGGGAAAGTTTGTCGAGTATACCCTTTGCCGGCAGCGGTGTGGCACCGTGTTCCATTAGGTATTCCGTGCAGACGGTTCTCCCTTCGCCGGAGGCGTGGTAAAGTGGCGTGTGTCCCTGAGCATCAGTTTCATTTACCGATACTCCGTGCTCCAATAGAAGCTCCACACAGTCGGTCTGTCCGTAGAACGCAGACTGACAGAGCAGGGGCAGGCCATCCTCATTGTGGGCAGAGGGGGGGCCACCGTGGCGCAGCAGCATGCGCAGGCATTCGGCATGGCCTTCCTCCACGGCAATCTGCATGGCCTTGTTCAGTGCGGCTTCCGGCAGGTTGGGGTGCTCGTGCAGAATAAGCCGCAGGCATTCCACCAGCCCTCCTTCGGCTGCGGCTGAAAGCGGCGTCTGCCCGATGCCATTGGTGCAGTGTACATCTGCCCCGTAGCGCAGGAGCTGCTGAACACAGCGGGCGTGCTTGCTCTGCACGGCGAGGTGCAGGGGCGTGAAAAGTCCATCTTCGCTAACGGCATTGACAGGAGCACCGGATTTCAGCAGGTGGTAGACGCATTCTGCATGCCCCGCATTGGCAGCGTAGTGCAGAGCTGTCCATCCGTTTTCGTCCTGGGTGAGGGGTGTGGCTCCATGCGCCAGAAACAGCCGCAGATTCTGGTGCTTTCCTTCCGTCGCGGCATAAATGAGGGCATCCTGGCCGGAATCATCGCGTGCGGCTACCAGCTCGGGCTGCAGGGGAAGGAGCTCGGCGTGGTTGTTGACAGCGGCCAGCATCAGCGCCGTGGTGCCATCGTGTGCCGCAAGGGCTGGATTGGCCCCCATTCGCAGAAGTTCTCTCAGAACCCACCCGGAGCCTGCGCTTACTCTATCCGCCGCAATCATCAACGCCGTCCAGCCATCCTCGTCGCGAGCGTCGATGTCGACTCCGTCGCTTAGTGCTTCAAACACGGCGGGCAGATTGTCATCATAGACCGCATCAAACAGCTTCTTCTTCAGTTTCTTCTGGCTGGGGCGTTTCATGGCTTATGCACTCATATTGTATAGGAGATAATGTGGGTGTCAAGCGTAAGTGAAAAAAAATCAATGGTTAGCGGCAGATGAGGTCGTTTTTCTGCCCTTTCCCGGAAGAATTGCTGTTGCATACTATTTCCTTGAGTCAGCATGCGTGGCGTGGTAGACTGCAAAACATGAAAGCTCTTCTTATCAATGGTAGTCCGAATGCAAAAGGTAACACGTTCCATGCTCTTTCCATGGTGGCGGGGGCCATGAACGCTGCCGGTGTGGAGACGGAAATTGTGCAGATTGGTGCACAGGCGGTGCAGGGGTGCATCGGCTGCCGCCAGTGCCTCAAGACCGGCCGCTGCGGCATGAATGATAAGCTGTATAACTACATTTATGACCAGCTGGACAGCATTGACGCCGTTGTGCTGGGCAGCCCCACCTATTTTGCCGGGCCGAATGGCTCCCTCTGCGCACTGCTTGACCGCCTGTATTACTCTGCCGGTGCCAAGCTGGCCTATAAGCCCGGTGCCACGGTGGCTGTGGCCCGCCGCGGCGGTGCCAGCACCACGCTCGACCGCCTTAACAAGTACATCACTTACAATAACCAGCCCCTCGTCAGCTCGTTCTACTGGAACATGATTTACGGCATGCGTCCGGGTGAGGTGCAGATGGATGCTGAAGGCGCGCAGACGCTGCGCCACCTGGGGCAGAATCTGGCATGGGTGATGAAGTGCATTGCCGCCGGCCCGGCGCATCCGCAGCTGGAAGAACCCCGCGCCTGGACGCATTTTATCCGTTGAGGAGAACCCTGCAGAGACGCGAATTTTTGAGTGATGCCCCATTTTGCAATTGCGGAATGGGGCAAGCTTTGATATAGTGTCCGCGACATGCCCAAACCCCGCCGAGTCAGACGATTTCTGGTGAGCATCGCGTTTATTGCAGCGGTGTGGGGAGGTGTGTCTACCTGGTTTTATATCAATGATTTAGTGGAGCCTGTGCTTGCGCCGCTGAACCAATCCTACGTGGGGTATACCAATGTGCCCCGCCGTGCGCCGGGGCTGCGCATGGAGCCATTCACTTTTAAAGGCTGGGATGGCGGAGACGTGCAGGCGGTGATTGCGGTGAAGGATGGCGAGGAATCCTCCCGCCAGCTGAGTGTTATCGGTGATTTGATGAACGCACCGGCGGAACGCCTGCACCAGATTGATTATGTGCTGGTCTGCGTGGACTGGGACCACGGTATCCGCTCGGCGCTGCCGGTGGCGGAATCGTTGACAGCCGCCGGGCTTACCTGCATTCTCTGGGAACCGCGTGGCATGGAGGACCGCCGCCCGTACTGCACGCACGGGCTCAAGGAATGCCGGGATGTGCCCATGCTGCTGGATGCAGTGGCTGCCCGAACCGGCAGGTCGGACCTTGTATTTGCCGCTGTGGGGCAGGGCTATGGTGCCGCGCTCCTGCTGCAGGCCACGGCCATAGAGCCGCGCATCCGCGGGCTTGTTTCCATCGATGCCTATGCCTCACTCCGCCAGTCGGTGGAGCGCACTATGCCGAAGAACCTGCTGCGCCCGGTGGTGATGTGGCTGATGGACCAGCGCATTCGTCGCACGGCCGGTATGGAAAGTTTTGACGTGGCTCCGGTGGAGCGTGCGGCGGACGTGGATCGCAACGTGCCGGTGCTGGTGGTTAACCTGGTGCAGGATAGCCCGGTGAGCAATTTCATGGATGCCATGACGATATACCGCCGCCTGCCGTGCGACCGCCGTGATGTGTGGACCATGCGTACTGAGGCAGACCCCGCAGGTGCTGTTATCCGTGAGATAACGCTTGGCCGTGGGAATCGCCGTGAATCTGTTTCCGTGTCGCTGCTTGATGATGAGGACAGCGCCATGAGTTCGATTGTGCATTGGATTAATGACAGAGTGGTGGATGCTGTGGAAGCACCGCGTGTAAGTGACCCTGCCAGACCCAACCTTACCTCATCCCAAATCAGACTTTAATTTTACACCAGACCAATGGAACTTTACGCTGACAGTGAACGGAGCATGAAACCGCGCAAGCGCGTGGGGAACCGCCGTCGCAATGGCTATGAACTGACTCGCCAGCGCGATATGGTGCCCATTGCCATGGGGGCTGCCAGTGCCGCCGTGGTGGTGCATGCCCTGCTGTGGATGTATTTTCCCTCTCTTTCCGTGCTCGGCCTTGGTAAATTGACGGATGTTCCGGAGAAAATCAAGGATGAAGAAGTAGTGCGCGTGGTGGTCAAGAACCCGCCCAAGGAAGAAAAATTGGAGGAAGCGCAGGAGCAGACTCCCGTGGAGCAGCAACAGCAGGAAATTGAGGAGATTAAGCACGAACCTCAGGAAATTGATATTCTGGATATCGATGTGCCGGAGATTGTCATTGCCCCCGGCCCGACGGAGATTGCTGTTCCGGAGCCTGTGGTGGTGGCAGAGGAGGTGACCCCGGTGAGCGAGATGCCTCCGGCCCAGCTGGACCTGAACAGCCTGCAGACAAAGGATTTATCTGAGGATGCCCTGGCAATTCCGGAGCCCACCCCAGTGAACAAGAATGATGTGGTGGTGGCGGCTCAGGCCCAGTCCGAGGTGTTGGAGGATGCTTCAGATTTGATGGACCGTGAGCTGCGTAAGGCCGCTTCTGAGGCCGGCAATGCCAACATGCCCAATGATAACCGCAGCCTTTCCCAGCTGATGGGTATGGAAAATCTGGGTGCAAAATCCGGTGTTGCCCGATTGGGGGCTGACGTGCTTTTCGGCTTCAATGAATGCCAGCTGAAGAATTCTGCCCGCATCACCATGCAGCAGCTGGCTGCTCTTATTCAGAAGAACCCGAATACCTATTTCGTGATTGAAGGCCACACGGATAGCATCGGTGGCGCTGCGTACAACGCTTTGCTTGGTCTGCAGCGCGCTGCTGCTGTTCGCGCCTGGCTGCTGGGTAATGAGGTGCCGGTGGAGAATGTGTACATCCGCTCCTGCGGCAGTTCCATGCCGCTGACGGCGACAAACGGCGACCGCGATGCTCAGGCTTTGAACCGCCGTGTGGAGATTCACATGCGTGCCGGTGGTGAGGAATTGCCCGCAGGTTGTTGTGATTATAAGTACTCTGTGGACCTCAAGAAGAAAATCAGCCAGCAGCTTGCATCCGGCGTGAAGGTGCCGGCGACTCCCTCATTCCGCCTGCCGGTGGGGGCTACTCTGGAGGAGCGCAAGGCGGCTGAGCAGAATCGTAACAAGAAGGATAAAAATGGTCGTTGAGGAAGGGCAGGTGCTGCCCGGGCAGGCTATGCCTTTTGCCGGCGCTTGTCGCTGGCTGATTTCGCTGGACTATGATGAAACGCTTCGCTCGCAGGACCCGCTTCACCCGGTTCCTGTGGGGTTTTACGAGCTGATGCGCGAGTGGCGGCCCCTCGGAATCCGCTGGGGCATAAACACAGGCCGGACGCTTCCTTATCTTTGCCAGGAATTGCTGCCGACGGCGCCGTTTCTTCCGGATTTCATCTGCACTTGTGAGCGCTATGCATACGCGGCGCAGGAAGATGGCCAGCTGTACCCCCTGCAGGAGCATAATGCCCGCTGTTATGTGCACAATATGGAGGTGCGGGAGCGCGTAACCCCGCTGCTGCATGCTCAGCTGGATCTTCTGCGGAAACAGTTACCTGCCTTGCAGTGGATTATTGCCCCCACGGACCCGCTTTCGGTGGAGGCGGAGGATGCCGCGACTATGGATGATATCATGGCGTTTCTCGCGCCGTTTCTTGCGACGCTGGAGGGTGTGGCCGCGCAACGGGCAGGGCGCTACATGCGCCTGGCAGATTCCCGCTATTGCAAAGGCTCAGCCCTGCAGGCTGTGGCGCAGCAGTGGCAGGTGCCGGCTGAACGCTGGGTGATGCTGGGCGATGGGCATAATGATATGCACGCGTTCCGCATGTTCCCGGAAGCCTTTCGTGGAGCCCCGGCAAATGCGCATCCTGACGTGCTGGCCTGGATGCGGAAACATGGCGGCTATATCTCGCCGTGCACCGGAGTTATGGATTGTCTTCATGCCTGGAAAAGGCATATGATGACAGAAAGGTGATAAAATGCGTCCTAAAATTCGCTTTCGGCTTGACTTTTCACGCAAAAGATAGTTACATATTTCCCCGTTAGCCCATAGGGGTAACCGACCATTCTCCCAATCGAGAAAACCACAAACGACACATAAATCATTATGGGATCGCTTAAGAAGAGACGTAAGGCTAAAATCAACAAGCACAAGCGCAGCAAGCGCATGCGCCAGAACCGCCACAAGAAGCGTTTGCGTTACAAGTCCTAAGCTGCGCGCTTAGGCCACGTCCGCAAGCGACGCTGTTCTTTTCACGGCACTGTTCCCTCGTTGGACAGTGCCGTTTTTCTTGTAAGCTGCGGAATGGAGAATTTGGCGGGCTGCTGTTTTGTTGGAGCGGGGGGGCTTTAGTCCTCACCGGTTATGCTATCGGGAATAGAGTCCTGTGCTCCGGTGGAGCTGTACCCGCTAACCTCCAATCTGGCAGGCTGAACTTTGGGTTGCGTGTGGGGTGAGCCCCCGCTGTACAGATGTACGCGCTGTTGCTCTTGCCAAATGGTGGGGTATTTGCTATAATGAGCACGCGTGAGACACCTGCCACAGAAGGAACACCGCCATAAGGCGCTCGAATTGCCGGAGCTGATTTCCGGCATGCTGGTGCTTTTTGTGGTCCTTTGGGAGGCTTGTTTTGAAGGTGTGGCCAATTCTCCGGCCGAGCGCGATGCGTTTATCGGCTCCTCCCATTTGATTCTTTGCGCTTTGGTCTGGTTCAATTCCTTGGTGGTGCTGCTGCATTTCTGCATGGAATGGGTGCGCTACGGGGTGCCTGGGCGTTTTTTATGGGTTCAGCTTGTTGTGGGCATCGTGGCCTCCACTATATTCTACGGCGGCGTTTGGGAGGTGTTTGGCCGCGGGGCGTTCTTTCCCAGCCTGGTGTGTAGTTTCCTGCTGGGTGGCTTTTCCATTGGTTCACTTGGGTCCATACTCCGCGCCCGCCGCACCAGCCCGGTGAAGGGAGGCAGCCGCTGGTCGCCAGCCATACGATTTTTTACCTATATGGTGGTGCTGGTGCTGCTGAGCACGCTGCTGCTGCTGACGCCGGGTGCCACCTACAAACCGATTTCTGCGGTGGATGCTCTGTTCACCTGCGCATCTGCCACTTCCATTACCGGCCTGACCTCGGTGGACGTGGCTTCAACCTTCACGCCGCTCGGTAAGCTTGTGCTGCTGCTGGATATTCAGGTGGGAGCCATCGGCGTGATGACCTTCTCCTACTTCGTGCTCATGATGGTGGGGAAGCGCCTGGCGGTGCGCGATAGTATGTCTGTTTCCGGCATGCTGGACCAGCAGGGGGTGAATATTGTTCCCTCGCTGTTGCGCGCCGTATTCTATGTGACTCTTTCTGCAGAGGTTATCGGCAGCGTCTGCCTGTACTACCTCTGGAAGGACCTGCCCGGATTCCCTCAGTCTGATTTGTGGGGATATGCCGTCTTCCATGCGGTCTCCGCGTTCTGCAATGCCGGTATCACCATCTTCCCTGCGGGCATGGAGCAGGTCGGGGTGGCAGACTGCCGGGCTGTACAGTTTGTCATGATTAGCCTGGTGCTGTTTGGCACGGTGGGCTTTGGCGTGTATCTGGAAGGCCTGACTCGCCTGAAGAACCGCCTGGCTGGCATCCGGAGCGCCAAGCGGTGGAGCACCAATTCCTGGCTGGTGCTGCGAGTCATGCTGATTGTGATGCTGGTGGGCACACTGGGGCTTACTCTGCTGTCTGCGTTTGAACCTTCTTCCCACCAGGCGCATGGCGGGTTTAATTTGTGGGAGTCGCTGTGGAATGCCATAGGCCGCTCCGCAGGCTTTGCGCTGACGGATATTGGCGATTATGGCCCGGTGTACCAGCTGTTTCTGGCTTTTCTGATGTTTGTGGGCGGTAACCCTGCGGGTACGGGCGGTGGTGTGTATGCCCCGGTGTTTGCCCTGTGCCTGCTGGAGGTATACCGCGTACTCTGCGGCAAGCAGGATGTGGAGCTGCATAACCGCCGCATCGCGCGCAACACGGTGGAGCGAGCCATGGCCACGGTGGTGCTTTCAATTTTCTGGATAGTGTTCACCACGCTCCTGCTCATGCTGCTGGAGCCCGCCATAGCGCAGCAGCCTCATGGCCTGGTTCGCTTGTTGTTCCTGGAGGTGAGCGCTTATACCACCACCGGGTTTGAGCTCGGGGCGCTTCCGCAGGTGTCTGATTTTTCGAAGCTCATCATCTCGTTGAACATGCTTTTCGGGCGTGTGGGCATGTTCACATTCATGCTCATCTTTATCCGCCAGCGGGAGCCCTCCCCGATTCGTCTCCCCGAAACTCGCTTACCTCTTACCTGATTTTTTATGAAATTCGTCATTATCGGCATTGGACAATTCGGCCGCGCTCTGGCGCTGCATCTGGCAGACCTCGGGTTCGAGGTCACCATTCTGGATGAGCGCGAATCCATCGTAACCGAGCTTAAGGACCGCGTGACCTACGCCCTGGTGGGCGATGCCACGGATATCCGCGTGCTCCGCCAGCTGGAGCTGGTGGGGGAAGATACATATGTGATTGTGGCCGTGGGTGAGCAGTTTGAGCGTAATCTGCTCATTACGGCTCAGCTGAAGGAGCTCGGGGTGACTAATCTGCTGACCCGCAGTGTGAATGAACTGCATGGCAAGTTGCTGAAGCTTATTGGCGTGACTGACCTGATTCGCGTGGAGGATGTGGCTGCCCGCCAGCTTGCTGCCCGCTTCACGAATGAGGGCCTGATGCGCCTGCGTCGTATGGATGCCACTCACTCGCTGGCCGATGTGCGTCTGCCGGAGGAATGGGTAGGCCGCACGCTCATGGAAGTGGGGCTGCGCTCCGAGTATCGCCTGAACCTGCTGACCGTGCGCCGTGGTAAGGTGAACGAGACGCACAGCTCGGATGATGTGCTTTCTGAGCCGGAGCAGCCGGTAATTGATTCCCCCAATGCATCGCTGGTGTTCCAGGCGGGTGACGTGCTGGTTCTTTTCGGTAAGGACAGCGATTTGCAGAGATTTGTAGAGAAATTTGATCTTCAGGGAGAATGAATACGCGCGTGATTCTGCCGGAAAAAACATATGCCGGCTACATATTTGATCTGGATGGCACCTTGGTGGACAGCATGCCCACGCACTATGCTGCCTGGCGGTGGGCCTTGAAGAAGAACGGAGCCCCCGCAGATGTGTTCCGCTGGGATGAGTTCGTGTCGCACGGCGGCATGGCTGCTCCGGATATTGTGGCTGCCTTGAACCAGCGGTACGGTTTGCAGATGGAACCGGAATTGGTGGCCGACGAGAAGCGTAACCGCTATGCCTGGCTGCTTGAAAACGAGACTCTTCCCATTATCCCCGAGACTATCGGACTGGTGCGCCAGCTCCGGGAACGCGGAATCCCCTACGCCATCGGCACAGGCAGCATGCCCTCCGGTGCCTGGGAAACCCTGAACTCAGCCGGGGTGGCTGAGTTGTTCCAGGTGATGGTGACGCCGGCAGATGTGCCGCCGGGATTCGGAAAGCCCAGACCGGATATTTTCCTGCTCTGCGCCCGGCAGATGGGGGTGAATCCCGCAGATTGCGTGGTGTTCGAAGATGCGGAGCCCGGTATTCAGGCCGCCATAGCCGGCGGCATGGATTATGTGCGGGTTGGTCCCTGTGCTCCGGTTCTGGACTAGCGCTGAATGTTACAGCGGCGTACGCATTCCGCCCAGTTGGTATCCAGGCTCATCAGATTGGTGAGCCACGGTTCATCCGGCAGGCGGTGGGCCTGGTTGAACGCTGCCGGGTTTGTGATGCGGGTGAAGAGCACGCGCTTCATGGTGTCCTTGGGGATGCGGCGTATGCCGTAGCCAGCGGGCTGACCGTCGCGGGCAATATGGGATGACCACACACAGGCGGTGTCTCCCTCATCCTTGACCAGAATGACCAGGTGCCCGCGCTCCCGGCCGCCTATGTGGTCATTCCACCAGATTTTCAGAACATCAGAAGGGCGAGCCTGCTTCCAGTCCGTAAAGTTGATTCCAGCACCCAGCCGATGAACCAGCAGGGCAAAGCCCGGGCCGTTGGCGTTGGCATATCCCCAGGGGCCTTCACCATCCTTGACGAGCTGGGGCATCAGTGCCTGCCACGCTGCGGGGCTGACAACGCTGCGCTTGTTTCTGGCTTCCCAGTCCATCAGCGCGGAGAGCGTGGCTGCCCACACCGCGGAGGAGCAGAAGGACGGCCTGGCTACCCGGGGGGTAAAGATGGGGCGGTGCAAGGCCTCACTCCACACGAAGGAATCGACCAGTGCCTGCTTTGCGTAGTCTGCGGTGCTGTATCCTCCTGCACCCGGTTTCTGGATGTTCATGATGGCGTTCTGTACGCTCTTCCACCAGGGGAAGAGGGACTGCTGGGGCTCGGAAATGCTGCTGCTGCGTGTTTGTAATGGCGCAGCTGCAGAAAGTCCGCCCATGAAGAGCAGTAGGGCGATGCTGGGAACGAGGCGTCTCATGATGCTGTGTCTGCAGTCTACTGGAATGCATGCCATGGATGCAAGCCTTAATAACTGGAATGACAGGGAATACCGATGGTCAGTGAACAGGAATCCGCCTTGACATGAGATTTGTTTCTGCTTACAATGCGGCTATGAGAAAGACGATGGCGATGCTTCTGGCGGTGGCTTCTACTGCCTATGCTGAGAACTGGTATAATGACTGGATGGACGATGCTTCTGACATGGTCCAGGCGGTCTATTCGGATTGGCATCACAAGCTTCCGGAAAGTGGCTTCATGCCGAGCTTTGCATCGTTTGAAATGACCTCTACCATGGGAGAACGCCATGGTGGTTCAACCCTCAGCTGGCAGAAGTATGGCCTTTGCATCCCGCTGGCTGATCCGCGGCAATCCGGTGGCTCAGATTGGAAATTTAATGCGTCTGTGAATGCTGATGTGACCTTCATGGATGCCAATGGTGCATTTGACCTGCGCAGAAATGAGCTGTACAACATCACTCTGCCGGTGGCTGCCATTGTGCCCCGCCAGAATGGCGATACGGTCGTATTCGTTGTGGCTCCCTCTCTGGCTTCTGATTTTGTGCACAGTGCCCACAGCTTCCATGTGAATTTTCTGCTTTCCTACAGCGTGAAGCATAGCGAGACCTTCTCCTATTCGGTGGGTATCGGACATTCCCCGGATGCCACAATTTACGGCCTCATGCCGGTGCTTTCTTTTAATTGGGAGGTGACTCCGGACTGGTCTGTGCAGATGAGTGGTTTCCGCCTTGCGGTGATGCGCAAGTGGGATGAGCAGCTTTCACTGGGGCTTTTTGTAAATGGTGCCGGTGGTTCCTGGTCTGTCAATACAGAGAACGGCACCCGTATGCTGCGTGTCCGTTCGCTGGTGCTGGGCACTACGGCAGAATATGATTTCTCCAAGGCCGGTGAAACAAAGCGAATTATCTCCCTGTCTGTAGGCAGCACGCTAGCAACCTCTGCGCAGCTGTGTCGCTATAATTCTGATCGGGATTGTGAGGAGGGGCATCATTTTCACCCCGGTCTGTTTGTATCGGGTGCCGTGGATTTCCGTTTCTGATTTTGCGTGTAGAGTAGTCTGGAGGTGTCGAATCCCCGCTTCTCTGCTTCCTGCTCCAGCCTTCTCATAATGCGCGGACTCACTTGTTCCTTTCTGGTGAGCAGCCACAGGTAGTCTTCGCCCTCCCCGGAAACAAGAGCCGCATCGTACTCCGGGGTGATGTACAGTATTTTGTACGGCGCATGAAACCACCAGTACGGCCAGACAAATGATACCGCCAGCTCCCCTGGAGCTTTTACAAAGGCCCTGCCTCCTGCCTCGTGCAGCTCCCCCTGCTGGTTTGTTCCATAATTCGTGACCTGCACCTGGCCGGGCCCCAGTGGTACATAATCTGCGTAAACTTTTTCCAGCCCCTCTTCGAACCAGTTTTCGTATCTGGCCTGCTCGTACCACCGTCCGTAGTATCGGTCCATGTCTACGTGGCTCTGCGGGGTGGTATCGACCTGGGCAAAAATCTGGCTGCTGAGCACCAGAAGCAAGGAGAATAGTGGGTGTTTCATGGAAGGTGTGAAGGGCTTTTCTGTATGACTGTTGAGTAACTGCTTTGGTAAATGGCCGAATAAGACACATTGTCCTGCATTTGAACTTGCACAATCGGGGGAGAACATGATATGCTCACACTGACATGAGAAAATCGCTACTCTTACCCCTTTGCGCGGCATCGGCTATCTTCCTGACGATGTGCGAATCTTTTGATGGAACTCCCTCCATTGGCCAGGTGAAGGCTGTGGACCCGGAAGCTGATAGCCTGATGGTAGAGGCTAAAAATTACCAGAAGGAGGGGCTTATGTCCAAATCCCAGACTCCGCTGAAGGAGATCGTGCGCTATCATGCTCTGGCTCCGAATGCCCCGGAGGCTCGTTTCCTGCTGGCTCAGGCATATGAGGCGACCAAGGAGTACCGCGATGCGTTCAAGGAATATGGCAAGCTTATTGACCGTTATCCCCAGAGCCCGCTGTATGCGGATGCTCTGAATCGCCAGCTGACTATGGCCATGGATGCTGCCAGCGGTAAGCTGAGGGTGCCTGTGTTCTGGGGAGCATGGGAAACCGATATGGAGTCTGCGGTAGTCGTCAAATGGCTGCGTGAGATTGTAGAAAAGGCACCGTATCATGATATGGCGGCCACGGCATCCTCTATCCTTGCAAAGTATCTGGTGGACCAGGACCGCCCGGAGGAAGCTCGTGTGGAGTATGCCCGCCTGGTTGAGAAGTATCCGGATAGCCGATATGCGCCGGAAGCTCAGCTGATGGTTGCCCAGCTCTGGGCTAACAGTCATACCCGCGGAGATAACAACCTGGTAAACCTGAGCAATGCTCGTGAAGCATATGAGGAATTTACCCTGCGATTCCCGAATCACCCGGAGGCAAAGAAGGCTTTGAGCGAGGCCTCGAATATGGACAGGCTTATGGTGCAGCAGCAGCTGGAGGTGGGGCGCTACTACCTGGAGCGTTCCCGGGAGTATACCTCTGCCATTTTCTGCCTGCAGGATGTCATTCGCCAGAAATCCATTAATCCGGAGGCCGCCAAGGAGGCCGAAGTTCTTCTTGAAAAAGCCAGAGTGGCTGCAGAAAACGCTAAGACAGAATCCTGATTATGAAACCGACAAAAGCATTACTGGTTGGTCTTGCCGCATTTGCGGTCAGCTCCTGTGGTTATCATCTGGGTGGTGTTAAACCCGATAATATGAAGAACATGAACACCTTTGCGGTGGAAATGTTCGAGAATAACACAGTGCAGCCCAATGTAGGGATGCTGATGACCACGGCAATGGCCAACTCCCTGCAGAGTGACGGAACATACCGCATGGCTTCCCGGAATGAGGCTGATTTCATTGTGAAGGGCGTGGTTACTGATATCGAGCGCAGATCACTTATAACTGATACGGAAGATACCTATATCAGTAGAGAAATTGGTCTCACAGTAAATGTAGACTACGAAATTATCGACCGGAAGACTGGTAAGGTGATTCGCTCGAACTCTGCCAGCGGAAGCGGCAGCTATTATAACCAGGGGGTGAATACCATGTCCGCTATGGATACGGCTCTGTCGTATGCAACCCGTTGCCTTGCTGATAATATCACATTAAATCTAACCTCGAAATGATTGAGTATCCCGTCAGCTTTGTCGGGTTACCCATAGGCAACCGGGAGGATATTACCCGCCGGGCTCTGAGTGTGTTGGAGTCAGTTGATTGCATTTGTTGTGAGGATACTCGCAACACCGGAATGCTGATGTCGCACTATGGCATTCGTAAGCCCCTAATCAGCCTGCATGAGCATAATGAATCCCAGAGAGCACCGGAAATCGCAGCTCGCGCGCTGGCCGGGGAATCTTTTGCGGTGGTGACAGATGCCGGCATGCCGGGCGTGAGTGACCCTGGGTATCGCCTTATTCAGGAATTGAAGGCCCGGGAGGTGCCATTCACGGTGTTGCCGGGGCCTTCTGCTGTCGTCACGGCGCTGGTGGGTTCCGGTCTGCCGAGTGATGCGTTTTTCTTTGGCGGTTTCCTGCCGGTGAAATCCGGCCGCAAGGCTGCCGTGCTGCAGGCCGCTGTGCAGGCAAGCCACACCAGCATTTTCTATGAATCTCCGTTCCGTATTGTGAAGACTGTGCACGCTCTGGCGGAGATTGATCCTGCTGTTCCGATTTGCGTTGCCCGTGAGCTGACCAAGGTTTTTGAAACGTACCACCGTGGCTCTGCTGCGGATATACTGAAGGAATTTGAAGCCAAGCCTCCCAAGGGGGAGATGGTGTTGCTGGTGGGTGGGCAGAATGCGCCGCGCGCCTGATATGAAAAAGCCGCACATTTTCATGTGCGGCTTTTTGTTGGTGATGTGAATCTGTATCCCGTTATCAGTGGGGAACAGGAATGGTCTGTTCGCGGTCGGGGCCTACGCCCACAGAACCCACCGGGCAGCCTACAACTTCGCCGAAGCGCTTGACATAGGCCTTGCAGTTCTCGGGAAGTTCATCCCAGGTGGTGCACTTGGAAATATCCTGCTTCCAGCCGGGAACGGTTTCGTAAATCGGTTCGCAGAGAGCCCAGTCCTCGATGCGGGCAGGGGGGTATTCCAGAATCTCGTCGCCCATCTTGTAGGCGGTGCAAATCTTGATGGTGTCGCGCTCGTCCAGACCGTCTAGGTTGGTCATAGCCATTTCGTCGAAACCGTTGAACATGGCAGAGAAGCGGAGAACTACGCCGTCTGTCCAGCCGCAGCGGCGGGGACGACCGGTGGTGGCGCCGAACTCACGACCGAGACCGTGCAGGTAGTCGGCAATCTCATCATCCTCGGTCACGAAGGGACCAGCACCCACGCGGGTGGTGTAGGCCTTGCACACGCCGATAATCTTATCAATCTTGGTGGGAGCCACGCCGGAGCCGGTGCAGCAGCCGCCAGCACTCGTGTTGGAGCTGGTGACGAAAGGATAGGTACCGAAGTCGATGTCGAGCATCGCGCCCTGGGCTCCTTCGAAGAGCACGGTCTTGCCGGCCTTGATGGCCTTGTTCACTACCGGAATGGTGTTGGTGATGTGCGGACGGAGCACATCTGCGGCAGCCATGACGGCCTTGAGGGTTACCTCGGGGTCTGCCTTGGGCCAGCCCAGACGGGCAAGTTCATCATTGGCGGTCTTAATGCGGGCCTCCAGCACGCTCTGCAGGCGGTCTGCATCTGCCAGGTCAATCATGCGGATGCCGATGCGGCGGGCCTTGTCAGCGTAGGTCGGGCCGATGCCCTGCTTGGTAGTGCCAATCTTCTGGTCGCCGAGGGCTTCCTCCTGGGCGGCGTCGATTTCCTTGTGGATGGGCAGCACCACGTGGGCTCGGTCAGAGATGAGCAGCTTCTCTGGGGTGATGGTCACGCCCTTCTCCAGAAGGTAGTTGATTTCCTCTACCAGGGAGGTGGGGTTGATTACCACGCCATTGCCGATGATGTTGACCTTGTTGTCCCAGAGAATACCGGAGGGAACAAGGTGCAGCACGTACTTCTTACCGTTGGCAATAACGGTGTGACCGGCATTGCTGCCGCCCTGGCTTCGCACGACGATGTCGGCGGTCTCTGTAAGGAAGTCGATTACCTTACCCTTGCCTTCATCTCCCCACTGGGAGCCAATGACTAGTGTGTTCATGTCGGAAATGTTTTACTTTGCAGCGTTAATCATGTCGACGAATGTGCCGAAGGTGCGGCCATTCACGGCGGCAGGTGTGTATTCCAGTCCGGCAGCCTTCTGCTCACGGCTCAGAATACCGTTCACAGTGTTGTCGTTGAGATTGAGATGAGTTACCTCTACTCCGGCGGGCAGGGAATCAGCAGCCAGAGCAAAATTCTGGTTGGGGGCTGTGATTTCCACCTTGCCGGTGGCCAGGTCCTTGGAAGGCTGGTTTGCGCCGCGGTGGCCGAACTTGAGCTGGCTGGTGCTGCCGCCAAGAGCGAGACCAAGCACCTCCATACCCAGGCCAAGGCCGAAGATGGGCAGCTTGCCAAGCAGTTCCTTGACAGTGCTGATGACGCCGCAGAGAGCTGCGGGGTCGCCAGGGCCGCTGGAAAGGAAGAGACCGGCGGGGTTCATGGAAAGGATTTCAGCGGCGGTGGTGGTGGCGGGAACAACGGTTACCTCGCATCCATCCTGGCGGAGAGCTCGGAGCGTGCTGTTCTTGATGCCAAGGTCAATGGCCACTACCTTGCAGGTGGCCGGGGCAAGCTCGCTATAATTGGTCATATCGCCAGCGGTCTTGTTCGGCAATTTCCATGGGCGGGATTCGCCGTTCCAGGTATAGGCCTGCTTAGTGGAAACTGCGGTGGCCAGGTCTGCACCGGCAATGGCTGTGGCGGTCTTGGCTTTCTCAATGGCCTGTTCTGCCGTCAATTCTGTGGTCACGCAAGCACGCATGGTGCCATTGGTGCGGAGATGGCGGGCGAGTTTACGCGTGTCTACTCCTTCAATGCCAATGGTGTTGTGCTTCTTGAGCCAGTCGCCCATGGGAAGGTCAGCTCTCCAGCTGGAGTGCAGGTTGGAAAGCTCGCCGATGATAAGGGCAGCTGCCTGGGGAGCGGGGCTTTCGTTGTCTTCCTCTACGATACCGTAGTTGCCAATCAGGGAATAGGTCATAGCTAGAATCTGCCCGTTGTGTGCAGGGTCTGTGATGATTTCCTGGTAACCCATAACGGCGGTGTTGAAGCAAGCTTCGCCTGTGGTTGTCCCCGTGGCACCAATGGAGGTGCCTTCGAAAATGGTTCCGTCTTCTAATGCCAGAATTGCTTTCATGAGTTAATTTAAGCCGTGGCATTATACTGGATGCATCAGGAAATGGCAAGGCAATAATCTACCATATGTCAAAATATCTGGCGCGCGTGCGTGTGCGAGAATAAAATGCTGAAAAATTCGTCATTTTATTTAAGAGAGCTTGCAATTGAAGGTTGGTTGTGTTTATAATATCTCATCAGTAGGGAACCGTTCTGGTGATGGTTCTGTAAAAATTTAATCAAAATCTTAAGGATTATGGAAAACGAAGAAATTAAAGAGACCTCCGCTCCTGCAACAGCACCCAACGCTGATGCTTGTGATCGCCTTAATGCTGCCCGCCAGTATGCCTGTGAGCAGTATGAGAAGCTTCGCCGTGCTGCATCTGCACAGATGGAGCAGGTTCGCGGTTATGCAGACCAGGCCCGTTCCCAGATTAATGAGGGCTGGGATAAGGCTCGTGTTCAGGTGAATGAGGGCTGGGACAAGACGTGCGATGCCGCAAAGGAATACCACAAGGCTGGTGAGGCTTATGTGAAGGAGAATCCGACTGGCAGCATCCTGGGTGCCCTGGGTGTGGGTGTGCTTGTCGGCCTTCTGCTGGGCTCTCGCCGTTGAGCCTTCGGGTTATTCGAGTGAGGAATACAGACTCTAGTCAGTCATGCTGTCTTTGTTCAGAAACAAAGAGCGGGGGTCTGCGTTGCGGAGTGAGTCTGCTGCGGTCGTGCAGCATGTCTGCGCTGCTGCAGAGCGTGCTGCGGAGCATGCAGGTGCACTCGGAGAGCTTTTATCTGTAGAGGTGAAGGAATACGCCATGCACCAGGTGCAGCGTCTGGTCATGGTGGTTGTGTCGGCGGTGTTGTTGCTTGGTGCATACGGATGTTTGTGTGCATTGCTTGCAGTGCTGCTGAGCTGCTATATTGGTATGGCTGGTGCATTAGCTGTAGTTGTGCTGTTGAATTTGTTGATTGCAGCTATGCTACTCTGGAAGGTGAGAGCGATGGCCGGCAAACAATTGGCGCCCGCTACGGTTGAGGAACTTAAGAATGATTGGAAATGTCTCAAATTGCTTTGCCAGAAAAACAGCAAGCCCTGATTCGGGTTGCCTCCAGCCGGGTTGCTGTGATTGATTCTGCGAGTTCTGTCAAGGAGCACTCGTGCCTTTGTGTGCAGGCATTGCCTGTATCCCCGTCTACGCTTGTAGGTATCGTGGCTGCGGCGGGAACCGTAGCTTCTGTGGCCGGTACATTAATAGGGTTGAATCGTAAGAGAAAGAACGCAGAAAAACGAGCTTCTGAAATGAAATCCCAGTCGCTGGTTGGTATGATTATTCAGCTGCTGCTTCCTCTTGCTTTGCCATATGTTCAGAAAATTCTCAGTAGTAAGGGTGTCGTATCTGATTCTCATCATATGAAGTTTTAAAAGGTAGCTAGACTAAATGAAGAAAGTATTTGTATCAGGCGCGTTTAACGTGCTTCATGCTGGGCATATCCTGTTTTTTGAGCAGGCAAAGGCATTGGGAGATTACCTGGTAGTTTCGTACCCGAATGCTGATTTGCTCTGGCGGCTGTATGACAAGAAGTCGGTTCTGGAGGATGCGGATAAACGCGCTGTTATCAGTGCGCTCTCCATGGTGGATGAGGTTGTAGAATCCACTGATGAGGATGTTGCCCTTTCTTTCAGGTCTGCGTTTATGCAGGTTGCTCCTCAGGTTCTGGCTGTCACAACGGATGATCAGTACATTGAGGAAAAACGCCGGTTCTGTGAGGCTCAGGGAGTGGAGTTTGTGGTGCTGGAGAAGTTGTTGCCGGATAATCAGCCTACAACGAGCACTCAGCTGCTTTCCCGGGTGAAGGCACCGGCGCATGCGCCGCTGCGTGTTGATTTTGCTGGCGGCTGGCTGGATGTACCTGAAAATGCCATTCCGGGTGAGTATATTGTCAATTGTTCCATTTCTCCAACCGTCTCCCTGAAGGAATGGTTGTATCGTCAGGGTGCCGGTCTGGGTGGCAGCGGTGGCTGGAGCGTGCTGAATGGCTGGGATCCTGTTGCATCTGAGCTTGGGCTTGGTGTTGGTTGGCAGGACCCTGCGGTGATAGCTGAAACCGGCGCCTGCGTGTGGAAATCCGGCCCCAAGCCTGTGCTTGATTTCAAGAATACAGGTTCGTTCCTGATGGGCTGCATGGCAGTGTATGATACGCGGGTGAAACATTATACGCCTGGGTTTGCCGGGTATGAGCGCTCGTTCGAGCGCATCGCCAAGGCTGCGCGCATTGCGCGACTGGGCATTCAGCAGCAGGATGTATCCGTGCTCGCTGTAGGTGTGCAGATGAGTTATCAGCTGCAACTGGAGGAGGGTATGCAGCCCTTGCCGGATGTTGGTAACCAGCTTGCACATAAGTACTGTGGCGGAGGTCACGGTGGGTATGCCTTGTATCTGTATGAGAACAAGAAACTGCGAGATGCTGCTATCGATGCATGTGAGGATATGTACCCGGTTGAACCCTATTGCCGCACCTTTGGTAAGGATGAACAGGTGGAGTGGGAACCTCGTTTCCTTGAACGCCTTCGCAAGCGTGGTGTAATTAAATAATTTATTATGGCTAAGGTATTTGTTTCTGGTTGTTTTGATGTCTTGCACAGCGGGCATATAGCTTTCCTTGAAGAGGCTGCCAGCTATGGAGATGTTTACGTTTCTATCGGTTCGGATGCGACTGTTATGGCGTTGAAGAATCGGAAGACCATGTATTCTGAAGATGAGCGTAAGTATATGCTTGAGGCTATACGTTTCGTAAAGAAGGTGTACATCGGCCCGGATACTGGTAAGATTCTGGATTTCGCACCCTTGTTGGATGAGGTGAAGCCTGATATTTTCTTTGTGAATTCGGATGGCACAAGCGATGAAAAGAAAGCTTTTGTTGAGGCAAAAGGAATTCGTTATGTAACCAGCTCCCGCATTCCTCATGGAAATTTGCCCGAGCGTTCGACAACAAGTATTCGACAGACTCTCAATAAATGAAGGAGTCATGCATAACGTATACGGTGGGTGAAAAGGGGAAACGCCCTTGGGGTGAGTGGCAGGTGCTCGATCTTCAATCCCATGTCGTTGTCAAGAAACTCCTGGTATACCCAGGGGGGCGCATTTCGTTGCAGCGCCACCAGCATCGTACGGAACGCTGGATTGTGACAGAGGGTGTTGCAACGGTGTACTGTGATAATAATGTCGTTCATCTGAATGTGGGTGAATCCATTATGATTCCCTGCGGCAGCATTCACCGTCTTAGTAATCAGGGCACGGCCCCCCTCGCGATTATTGAGGTGCAAATCGGACGTTATCTTTCGGAGGAGGATATCGAACGTTTCACGGACGATTACGGCCGAGTCGAGGAGTAAAACGCATATATGGAACAAGGGCTTCATCCTGTCTGGAACAAGTTGGATGGTATCCTGGTGATTAACCTGGATACCAGTACTGACCGTATGGAGCGTTTCAGGGAGCTCAACGCATTGACATTGCCGATGCCGAAGGTGCAAAGGCAGAGTGCGGTCATGGGCCGCATGCTGCCTACATATGGTCAGACTCCCTGGTTTACGCCGCAAACCGGTGAACGGGCAAAGTTCTGGGGTGGTACTGGTGGGTGTGCGTTATCGCACCGCAGGGCAATTGAACATGCAAAATCTCAGGGATGGAGAAATGTGTTGATTCTGGAGGATGATGCCGTAGTGCGAGAGGATTCTGCCTGCATGGAAATCCTGTGCCGGGCCCTTGATGAGCTGAACGGTGACTATATGCTCTACCTTGGTTTCAACAAACCTGTTCCTTATGGTAGACGGGTGCTGAAGGGGCATGGTGTTGATGTGTGGCAGGTTGAAGGTGTGCTTGCAACTCATGGATATATATTGCCGGCATCTATGTATGACCGTGTGCTGGCTCTGTTACCGACGGAGGAAAATGTGTGGGAGTGGCTGACACGATACCGTGCTATAGATTCCATGTACCGGGATTATATGTCTGCTCAGCCAGGAGTCAGGATATATGCGTTGTATCCCGTATTGGTTGACCAGGGGGCTGCTGTTTCGGATATCGGTGGCGGCGCCGCCGGAGATGCTGAATATTCCTGCAATCGGCCTCCGTTTTCGTATGCATCGTTATCGGGTGCGCTGCATCTGATATCATATCCATTACGGCGCCTGAAGGTGCGACTGAATTCCATGCGAACTTATCGTCGTGGACAACGCAGCGGCTTGCCAGGTTTTCGTAAACGCAGAAAAAAGTAACAAAAGTTGATTTTTTTGCATTGGTGGCATTGATTATGCTTGAAAAATCCGACCGAAAATAGGATATTAAGGGCTCACTTAGTAAGATATGTCTGAACCGAAAGAACGCAAGACCCTGGAAGAACGCAACCAGGCAAGCGACCTTGAGCGCCTGCGCCACTCCTGTGCGCACGTGCTGGCCGCTGCCATTTGCCGAATCTGGCCGCAGGCTCAGCTGGCTGCCGGCCCCGCCATTGAAAATGGCTTCTATTACGACATTGAACTTGACCACAATATCTCCACCGCCGAGTTTGAGCAGATTGAGGCGGAAATGAAGAAGATTGTCAAGGAAAACCAGACTTTTGAACGAACTACCGTTACCCGCGATGATGCCATGGCTATGGCTCAGAGCGGTGAACTGGGTGCCGGTGGCCCACGCGAAGTACCTTCCAAATTCAAGGTGGACTTGCTTAACCGCATCCCCGAGGGCGAGGAAATCTCCATTTTCCGCAACGGCGAGTTCACAGACCTTTGCGCTGGCCCTCACGTAGGCCGCACAGGTAACTGCAAGGCATTCAAGATTATGAGCGTGGCTTCCGCCTACTACATGGGCGATGCCAATGGCCCCCGCCTGCAGCGTATTTACGGAACCTGCTTCCCCAACCGCACTCAGCTGGATGAGCACCTGGCCCGTCTGGAAGAGGCTAAGAAGCGCGACCACCGCCGCCTGGGCCGTGAGATGGGCCTGTTCACCATCGATGAGATGGTAGGCCAGGGGCTTGTGCTCTGGAAGCCCAAGGGCGCCATCATCCGCCGCGAACTGCAGGACTTCATTACCGAGGAGCTCGATCGCATCGGTTACTCCCAGGTGTTCACGCCGAACATCGGTAAACTTGACCTCTACATGACCTCTGGTCACTGGGAGCACTACAAGGAGAGCCAGTTCCCGCCCATTCCGGACCCGGATGACTTCAAGCGTCTGCGTGATGAGAATGCTTCCTGCGCAGACCTGTTCAACGCGCTTGATACCCGCACCATCAGCGGTTTCATGCTCAAGCCCATGAACTGCCCTCACCACATCCGCATCTATGCCAATGACCCCCACTCCTACCGTGATTTGCCCGTGCGTCTGGCCGAGTTCGGCACCGTGTACCGCTGGGAGCAGAGTGGTGAACTGGGTGGCATGACCCGCGTACGCGGCTTTACTCAGGACGATGCACACATCTTCTGCCGTCCCGACCAGATTAAGGCCGAAGTGCAGCAGTGCATCGGCATCGTGAAGCACATTCTCGGTACGCTCCAGATGAATGACTATCGCGTTCGTCTTTCCCTGCGCGATAAGGATTACACCGACCCGAAGTATGTCGGCACCATCGAGAACTGGAAGCTTTCCGAGCAGGCTCTGCGCGAGGTGCTCACCGAGGAAGGTTTCGACTATATCGAGGCAGAGAATGAGGCCGCCTTCTATGGCCCCAAGATTGATTTCATCGTACGCGACGTAATCGGCCGTGACTGGCAGCTGGGTACCGTGCAGGTGGACTACAACCTGCCGGAGCGCTTCGACCTCACCTACACGGGTGCAGATAACAAGCCGCACCGCCCGGTGATGATTCACCGCGCACCCTTCGGCTCCATGGAGCGCTTCACGGGTCTGCTTATTGAGCACTTTGCCGGTAAATTCCCCACCTGGCTGGCACCGGAGCAGGTACGCGTGCTTCCCATCTCCGACAAGGTTGCCGATTTCGCCGAAGAGCTGCGCGCCAAGCTGGCCAATAAGTTCATCCGCGTGAAGCTCGATGATGCTCCCGATAAGATTGGCGCCAAGATTCGCAATGCCCGCCTGGACCGCGTGCCGTACATGCTGGTAGTAGGCCAGCGTGAGGCAGAGGAAGGCAAGGTATCTGTGCGTCACCGCGAGCTCGATGTGGTCGGCACCATGAATGTCGATGAATTCATCGAGGCCCTTGAGCAGGAAATCTGCCAGCGCCTCATCCGCCCGGCTCTTCAGCCCGAAGTCAAGGAACAACAGCAATAACCCCCTTTTCCGCAGCTGCGGGGTGGACCGTGTGCCACCCTGCGTCTGCAGAACCTACCAGGATAAACCAAGAACACACACAAGTGGCAGCCCCCCAGAAACCCAATAATTCCGCCAATAACCGCAACCAGCGTGACAAAGGCGGCAAAAAAGAACCGCAGATTCGCGTGAACGACCGAATCCGCGCCCCCAAGGTACGAGTTGTTACCGCCAAAGGTGACCAGCTCGGTGTCATGGCCACCCGCGATGCTCTCGCCAAGGCCAAGGAAATCGGACTCGACCTCGTCGAGGTTGCACCGAATGCAGACCCGCCCGTATGCCGACTTATCGATTACGGCAAGTTCAAGTACATGCAGGCCAAGTTGCAGAAGAATAACAAGTCCAAGGTGACCAAGATGAAGGAAGTGAAGCTTCGTGTCGGCACGGACGTCAATGACTACAACGTCAAGATGGCCCGCACGGAACAGTTCCTTGACCATGGTCATAAGGTGCGTTTCCAGCTGCGTTTCCGCAATCGCGAAAATGCACACCGCGAACTGGGTCTGGAGGTAATGGCCAAGGTGGTTGAGGATATGAAGACCATGGGCCAGGTGGATCAGGCTGCCAAGCTTGCCGGTAACACGGTGACCATGGTGCTGGCTCCGCTTCCTGCCAATCAGCGTGTCAAGAAGTTCAAGAAGTACGAGGAGGCCGATTTCGATGCCGAGTCCGAGGAGTTTGATGCTACCGACGACGTGAGCGAGGAATAAAGAGCCTTTTCGCGCCCTTTTGTATCCCGCGTGTTGCTCTTGTGCAGCACGCGGGTTTTCTGTGTAAAGAAACCGCGCCGATTGTCTGTCAATCGGCGCGGTGAAGGAAAGTCTTTCTCTCCGTTTTATTAGAAGCTTTCAGCAGCGTTGAGCTGGGCGTCCGCTGCGGGGGCTGCAGACGGTGTGGTTTCCGGGGTAGGGACGGGTTTATCGCCTGGCTGCACAACGGGGTTGTTGTTGTGCTCTACGATGGTGTCATCGTCCTCATCAGAATCTGCTTCCTGGCGGGCCTGAGCTTCGCTTACCGGTGCAGGCGCGGGGGTCGCCTCTGCCGGGGCAAGCGGCTGGCGGGTTACCGGGTCTACCTCCACGCCGTTAATCAGCATGCGAGTCTTGATTTCTCCCGTAGTAGAATCATAGTAACGGCTGGTCTGCACCGTCTGCATCTGACCAGAGGCATCCGTGGTCATGGAGAATGATGAGCTTCTGCTGGTAATCTGCATTCCGCTGTTCATTCCGCCCACTGCGGGATTAGCACCGGGAATGGGCAGGGGGGCCGGTGCGCTGGCGGGAGTTGCTGCAGGTGCTGCTGCGTTGCCGTTGCGGCGGGCAAGGCGGGCGCACACGCGGATGGATTCGCCTTCCTGTCCGGTGATAAGGTAGAGGTGGTCTACACGCATGACCACTTCATCGCCGGGCTGAAGGGTTGCGATGGTATCAACATTTTCTGCCGGCTGGCCGGGCAGCTCACGGTTCATGGCAATGGTGAACTGCATGCCGGGAATCAGCTGTCCATCACCAATGCGGTTGTAGCGGCGGTAGGCAAGGCTGTTTGCCACCTGGAATACGGCAACCTGAACGGTGACCGGCTCGGGCTGGTCAATACGCTGCACGGCCAGGTCGCGCAGGCCGACAAACTGGGCCGTCACGGTGTTGGATGCCATGATATCGCAGTTGCCGCGCATCTGTACGGGGGCAAGATTGCCGGGCATGGTCCGCAGAGCCGGAGCCGTGTTTGCCAGAAGCATAGGAGTACCCATGGCCAGAGCCATGACGGAGCTAAGTGTGAGGATTTTGCTCATGGTTATACTTGTTGACACCATAGGTACGTGAATTGTTCAAGCTTTCTATCAATTATATTGCATACGCAGGCTATTACCCTGTAATCGAAGTTTTACGCTTTCATCATCAGTGAAGAGATTTCCCTTGCCGAGTCCCTGCATGATGCCGGGGGCGGCATAGGCACACCACTCTGCCAGCGCCTCGAGGCCGATGTGGCTTTCCAGCGCGGAATTGACCCACCAGCTGATGCCTCGTTGCTCTGCCGCCTGAGCCCAGCGCTGGGCTGCCAGCAGGCCGCCGTGCAGGGAGGGCTTGATGACAATGGCCTGGGGGTGGACGGCATCCAGTAATTCTTCCGACTGGGATACTCCTATCAATTCTTCATCGAGAGCAATGGGAAGAGGAGAGCATCTGCACAGCTCTGCCAGTTGCGGCCATTGGCCCCGGGCGATGGGTTGTTCTATGAAGCTGGCGCCTGTTTCAGCCAGCGCTGCAAGCTTGCCCGGGGCATCCTGGGGAGAGAAGGCGCCGTTGGCATCCAGTCGTATCTCCGCCTGGGGGTAGGTGGCTCGGGCCTGGTGCAGCATCTCGAGCTCCTCTTCAAACGGGAGTGCCCCCACCTTCATTTTCAGGCAGGTGAATCCCTGCTGAATGCCGGTCTTCATGGATTGCAGCATCTTGTCTGCCGAGTTCATCCACACGAGGTGATGAATGGGTATCCCCGCCTCTCCACGGGAAAAGGCAGTTTCCCAACGTGGTTTTCCGGGGTGCAGCGCGGCGAGCAGGGCACATTCCAGCCCGAACTGGATGGGGGAGGGGGCCTGGATGCCACATAAGCCATTTTGCTGCTCCACCAGGCTGCACCAGTGGTTCAATTCTGCTTCGGTGGGTTCCGGCAGCAGGCCGGGCATGATGCAGCATTCGCCGTATCCTGAGCCCCGCGGAGTACCGGCTTCGATGATGTAGGTGGTGCGTTCTCTCAGTGCGCCGCGCGAGGTAGTCGCCGGTTTCCTGAAATGCAGCACACGCCGCTGCCACCGCAGCCGTAAGGGCTGCGGAAAATGCATCAACGGTGCTGCATCAATCAGCTGCATCAGGGCAGTTTCGGATACTTGGAGTAGTCCGGCTTGCGTTTCTCCAGGAATGCCTGGGAGCCTTCGTGAGCTTCATCGCACATGTAGAAAAGCATGGTGGCATCGCCCGCCAGTTCCTGAATACCGGCCTGGCCGTCAAGCTCGGCGTTCAGACCAGCCTTGATGAGACGCAGGGCGATGGGGGAGTGCTGCATCATTTCCTCAGCCCACTGCACATATTCATCCTCCAGCTGCTCCAGCGGCACCACCTTGTTG
Source organism: Akkermansia sp. (assembly GCA_045132635.1). Lineage (GTDB taxonomy): Bacteria > Verrucomicrobiota > Verrucomicrobiia > Verrucomicrobiales > Akkermansiaceae > Akkermansia. Next base: position 84,652 of record JBGUSR010000030.1, on the reverse strand, counting down.
ACAAGGCCCATTTCCAGAGCTTCCTGGGCATTGTATTTGCGGCAGAGGAACCAGATTTCACGTGTCTTCTTCTGGCCGATGCAGCGCGCCATGTAGGAGGAGCCGAAGCCGGCATCGAAACTGCCCACGCGGGGTCCGGTCTGGCCGAAGATGGCGTTCTCTGAGGCAATGGAGAGGTCGCATACCACGTGCAGCACATGGCCGCCGCCGATGGCAAAGCCATTCACGGCAGCAATAACCGGCTTGGGCAGCGAGCGAATCTGCTTCTGCACATCCAGTACGGAGAGTCGAGGAATGCCCTCCGTGTCCACATAGCCGCCGCGGCCCTTCACATTCATGTCGCCGCCGGCGCAGAAAGCCGTGTCGCCGGCACCCGTGAGTACCACAACGGAGATATCCTGCATTTCTCGGCAAAGTCGCAGTGCATCGCTCATTTCGGCCGTGGTCAGCGGCGTGAAGGCATTGCGGTAGCGCTCGCGGTTGATGGTGATGCGGGCAATGCCGTTGTACTTATCGAAGATGATATCCTTGTATTCCTTGATGATGGTCCACTCGCGTTTCATATCGTTAGTGTTTGTTGTAAAATTCTTTCAGGATGGCGGCATCCTGCTCTGTTTCAGTGAGAACCTCAATCAGCATAGGCCCTGGTTCTGAGGAAAGTAGCCTACTGAGGGCTTCTGCCCATTCGTTCACTCCTGCTATCTGCATGGAGTTGAATAAGCATCCGCCCCAGGCCATGATGCTCTCTCCATGCGGCGCGCGTATGGCCGGGCTGTCCGGCATGCCGGGCAGGGTGCCGAAAATGCCGCCCTCCTGGTTGTTCAGCAGCAGGATGCGCAGGTTCGGGCATTGCTTTGCCATGAGCAGGCCGTTCAAATCATAGAACATGCTTAAATCGCCGATAATCAGGAAATGCAGCTTCTCAGGAGTGGCAAGGGCGTGCCCGGCGGCGGTAGATACACTGCCTTCAATGCCGTTGACACCGCGGTTGCATTCCACCTGTACGCCCTGCGGCAGGGGGAAGAGCTGCGCATAGCGCACGGCTGAGCTGTTGGCCAGGTGCAGCACGCTGCCGGCCGGCAGGTTCTGTATCAGCTCGCCCACAAACTTCATGCCGCTGAACTCGTGTTCCGGGAGTGTGGCGGGGGCTGCCTGCCAGCGCTTGCGGTAGTCGGCATCGCCCTCCTCGGCAAAAGCTCCCAGCAGTTCCCAGAACTCATCCGGCTCGCCTTCCAGAACCCGGGTAAGGGCACAGAAGCTGTCCACCAGCTCACCATCCGGGGAAATATGCCAGTGCGCCTTGGGCGGATGTGCACGCAGTAGTCTCTTCAAGCGCTTGGAAATAACATCTCCACCGCAGGTGATGAGCAAATCCGGGCTCCAGTTCGCATCGGGGACTGCGCCAAGCAGGGTATCCGGGCGGTTGCAGTCCGCAAAGGGTGCGTTGGCAATATGCTCGCCCACTAGGGTGAACTGCTTTTCCTCTGCCAGTTGGATGAGTGCGGGGGAGGGTGCATGCTGCTGCCCCAGCAGAATGAGTCGGCGGGGAAGCGCAGAGGCTTCCTCCAGCAGGGCTTCTTCTTCATCGGCATTCATGCGGGCTGCTTCGGTGCGCCGAATGACGCGCACGGGCGGCAGTTCCTCATCTACCATGGCGAAGAATGGTTCTGTGAGCGGCACATTGAGATGCACCGGGCCGCCGCTGCGGTGGCGCAGCTCGAGCAGCGCTTCATTGATGAGACGGTTCGCGTACCAGGCATCATCCTCCGGCACCTGGGCGGAGAATCGCACCAGGGTGTTGAACACACCGGGCTGGGGAAGGGTCTGGCCGTCATTCTGTCCAATCCATGCTGCCGGTCTGTCGGCAGAGATGATGAGCAGGGGCGTTTTGCGATAATAAGCCTCTGAAACCGCCGGGTGCAGATTCAGCACGGCGCTGCCGGAGGTCACCACCACGGCTACGGGAGCCTTCACCTGCTGCGCCCAGCCCAGGGCCACAAATCCGGCACTGCGTTCATCGATAACGTTGCGGCACTCCATCTCCGGCAGATTGCACAGAGTGGCCACAATGGGGGAATTGCGGCTGCCGGGGCAGAGTACGGCACGCGTTACCCCATGCGCCAGCATCAGCGCTACCAATTCCTGAACAACAGGCTTTTCGCTAATCATGCGGGCATTCTATCACAGGCCAGCGGGGCGCACAAGCGTGGAATGTATGCAAACTCCTATTTGCCACGCGTGTCCCAAAGATTTCACATTTGACTGCTTTATCAACACCGTTTTGGAGCATGCCCCCCTCTTTATCCGCTAAAGTTGATTTGTCGGGCTGATGGCGAGCGGCAGCGAGCGGAATTTAGAACCCGCGTCAGCGGGTGTCAGCCAGTAGCCCAGCGTGCAGCCGCGTAAGCGGCGGCCTGCGAGGGCGTAGCAAGCGAGCGAAGCGAGACGCGAAGCCCCGAACGCTGGGTAACGAGAAAATTGGAATCAGAACCCCGGAGCGTAGCGGAGTGGGTGGCAGCCTGTCACGGCGTAGGGTGTCAACCCGGAGACGGAAGGCTATGGCTTAATATATTAGCCGCGATTTCTGTCACCCGCTCACTTCGTTCGGGGTTCGTTTTGTTTACTTAGCTAACCCAGGGTTCCGCCGCTGACGCGGCTGCACCCTGGGCTACCAGCTGCCGCCCTCCGGGCTCAAAATTCCGCGGGCTAACGCCCGCCTGACTTCAAAACTTCGTACTTCCCACTTCGTCATTCGTACTTTCACAAACTCCCATTTGGCGCAGCAATCTTTGGGACACATGCTTCTATTTGCTGATTTTGCGGCGCAGCGCGGCAGAGTAGTCATCCATGGGCAGGTCGTATCCTGCGTAACAGCGCGTGCGGATTTGCTCCGGTGTTTCGCCCGGGCGGGTCTGCACCGCGCCGTATTCGATGAGCAAATCGGCAATGCTGCCGTTGTGCAGCGGCAGGAAATCGTATTTTCTGGGCATGGTGGGAACCAGCACTCGGAAGCCGCTCACAATGCCGGTGGAGCAGTTATCGGAAATGGTGTTGTAGTCCTGGTGCATTGCCTCGGCATGGCGTGCCAGGTCGATGTAATGCTGCAGCAGCTTCCTCGCTCCTTCCTGCCTGACTTTCAGGGGGAAGATATACAAATCCTCGTGGCGGATATTGGTGCGCAGCCCGAAAATATCTTCCTCCGTGCCGAACAGGTATATAATGCCGTATTTTTTGTACAGACCGGGGATAGCGCCCTGTTCCACCCCTTCGGGAAGCCTTGTCTCAGCAGAGACAACCACGCGTCGGCCGTCCGTGAAGTTGAAGCTGAGCATGGTGTGGCAGATGGCCGTCATACCATCCCAGTGGCAGCTGGCAAAATCTACCCCGCAGAGCGAGCTCAAATCATAGGTCTCGGTGCGGTAGTTAGCTTCGCTGTCCTCCTCGGTGCGGTAGCGGAAATCACGGATGTTATGGATGGTGAGGGTATCTCCGTTCTGTTCAAACTGCGGCGCTTGGGCCCAGGGCTTCTGCCAGCGTTCCGGCGTGGGGCCGGGAATGCACTGATAGGTGATGATATTGACGACTACCATCAGCCAGAGGATGAGGTGTAAGGACACTCGCCCTTTCTTGCGCCACCAGAGTACGACAGCTGCCAGAAAAAGAAGCGTGGGCAGCAGGCTGACAGGCTGGTAATACCAGAGTCCGCAGCACCACGGCAGCGGCAGAATCAGCAGCAGGCTGGAGAGAATGCCGCCGCAGATGAAAAGGGGCTTCTTCATTGGAACTGGATGGTGAGCGGAGTCCTGGGCTCCGTGCCATCGGGCATGAGCGTGGCAATGTCAGCCGCAGAAATCCAGCCCCGCACGCCGGTGAAGGTCTCCACATAGCACCAGCTGCCGCGGGGGGAGAGAAGGTGCAGCGGGGTGGAGGGCGTGAGCTTCATGATGCCGGCGCCCTTGGCATCGGCCGTGGTGCGCAGCTCAGAGCTCTGCAGAACATAGGCCACGTCTGCCGGCGGAAGGGAGGATAAATCCGGCGTCTGGCGCGTGGAGTAGTAACCCCAGTCTGCTGCGCACAGCAGGCTGACCAGCGCACTGATGGCCGTGCAGGTCTGCAGCCAGGGCTTGCTTTCTTTACGGCGGGCAATGAGCAGGGCAATGCAGAGGGAAAGCAGCGCTGTGCTGACCACAGTCGTCATCCAGAGCTGGGTGGGGCTGAGCAGGGTGAAGATATCATCTGTCACTGAGCCGGTGGGAAGCAGTGCGCCTTCCTTGCGCTGGATGAACTGGAGGTTGGCACGTGCTTCCTTCAGTCCGGAATTGGCCTGTAGGGCACGGGCGTAGCAGAGGGCCGCGCGCCCCGGCTGGTTCAGGCGGTAGTAGCAGTTGCCCATGTTATACTGGCGCAGGGCATCGGGATAATTTTCCACGGCCTCAAGCTTGGCGATGGCCTTGCTGTATTGCCCTCCCTTGTAGTCATCCTGCGCGCTGTTGGCCTGTGTCAGCGGTGCGAGGCAGATCAGGAGCATCATGCCGGCGGTGCCGATGCTGCGCAGGGTTTTCATGATGATGTTACGCTCCTGCGGGGAGATGTTGGTGCTGGCATCCGGGCGGAATACTTCTTCATCTCTGCGGTCGAGTATTCTCTGCAGTTCGGGTGTCATGTCACTGGGGGAGACGTGGGTTTCAATGTACGCGCCTACGCCCTTGAGGAAACTGAGGCCATCCTTGCGGGAAGCCAGTTCGCTGAGCTCGCGGTCGCGTGCGCGTCCTGCGGCTCCGGCTGCCAGTCTGCGGCGCAGTGCGTTGATGATGAGTGCGCCGAATACGATGACTGCGGGCAGGTAGAGCAGATACCACATCCAGCGGGGCAGGGTGATGTCGCGCCCGTACATGGCGCGGGGCATGTAGCCATAGATATCCGTCATTTCTGCCACAGGGACGGTCCCGGCAGGGGGCGGTTCTGCGGCTGCTGTATGCTGAATGCCGCTGCCGCTCGTTTCTGTCTCGCGCCATTGCAGCGGAATGGGAGCCGTGGCGGCCTGGCGGTATTCCATGCGCTTCGGGTCGAAATAGGCAAAGGAGAAGGAGGGAATGCCGCCTACCTCTGCGGTGGGACGAAGAAGCTGGCTAAACACCATGCCGAGTGTCTCACCATTAGCCCCGACAATGGGCTTGCGTGTGGCGGGCACGAGCTTCCAGTCCGCGGCATCCTGCAGAGCCGGGCATTCGAGCTGGTCCAGATTACCGGTGCCTTTCACCGTGATTTCAACCTCCACGGCCTCATGCATGGCCAGGGATGTGGCCGTGGTTGTGGCGGAGATGGTGTATTCACCCACCATGTTGGCGAAGTTGGCCGGGGCTCCGGGAGGCAGGGGCAGGGCGCCAATCGTGAGGATGGGCAGCTCGGCCTCAGCGCGCATGAGAGTGAAGAAACCCTGACGCTGTTCCAGGATGAGCTTGCCGGCCACATCGGAATTACCCTCGCGGAATGGAGTCAGCGTGCCGGTGTAATCCACGGTGCGCCAGGTCTGGCCCTTGGCGTAGGCTGTGGTGGAACCCATGGCCTGATTGTGCACCATGGCCAGCACACCCTGAAGCGTCGGCTGGAAGTTGCCGACTTTCACATCAACTGCGCTCATCTGGGGGGAGCTCACGGTGTCAACCCCGCCGGGCAGGAAAATCTTTACGGCTGTCTTTACCGGCTGGTGAACATAGCCATCCTTGATATTGGTATACCAGAGCACACCGAAGTTCACGGGCTTCTTCATCCAGCGGATGTCGCTTTGCGAGAGCACCGGCAGCGGGGGCACGGCAATGCTTTCCTTGCGGCCGGAATTGTAGACCACCTCCAGGTTCTTGACGCGCACCTCACCGGGGGCATCCGGCGTGACCTGAAGGGGGTATATCTCCATGGCTGCGCGGTTCGGATCCATGGGGTTGGCTCCGGCATAGTGCTGCATGACCTCCAGCGCTGCGTTTTCCACGCCGGGGCGCTTCTGGATGCTGAACAAGTCCTCCCCCACCTCTGTATCCACCAGATACAGAGCCACTTTTTCGCCGGGTACGGCCACATCCACCGACCACACGGGCACGATATCGGCTATGCTCAATCCGGCAAGGCAGAGGCAGAGGGTATAAAAGGCTTTGATGATATTTTTCATGAAAAGTGTGATTAAATCGGGTGTTTAGTAATCTTTGTCAGGCGGACGAACCTGCACATCGGCGTGGGGAATCGGGGAGCCTTGCTCCTCATCCATGTGGCTGCGCAGCACAGAGGCAGCATAGCGGCGGGCCTTTTCCTCGTCACTGGGCTGTTCCTTCTGGGGCTGGGGAGCCTGGGGGGCCTGCTGCTCCTGCTTGTCACCCTGTTGGGGGGCATCCTTCTGTTCCGGCTGCTCCTGCTGCTGGTCCTGCTGATTATCCTGAGACTGGTTTTCCTGCTCCTGCTGCTGGTCTTGCTGCTGGTTCTGTTCAGAATCCTGCTTGTTCTGCGAATCGTCCTTCTTATCCTGGGGATTCTGCTGGTCCTGCTTATCCTGGGATTCTTCCTTCTGTTCAGAATCGTCCTTCTGATTCTGATTATCTTCCTTATCCTCCTGCTCCTTATCGGATTTCTGCTGGTCGTCCTGCTGCTGGTTCTGATTTTGTTCGTTATTCTGCTGCTGTTGCTGGTCCTGCTGCTCTTGCTGCTGCTGTTTAAGGCGCTCAATTTCCTCCTCCAGCTTCTTGATAAGCTGTTCGATACCCGCTATGTTCTTGCGGGCGCGTGCAAGACCGGGTTGCAGCTTGAGTGCATCGTGATAAGGCTGCACATCCTGCTTCAGCGAGTCCACTATCTTCTGCAGGGCTTCCGGGGTCACCTGCTGAGGGGCCGCAGTGTCCTCATCAATACCTTCTGTGGGGCTTTCTCCATACAGCGTGCGCAGCTCATCGAAGGTGGCGGCGGCATTAATCTGCCCCAGCTGGTAAAGGGAGGCTGCCTGCAGCGCGGTGTCTTCATCGAGCAGGGCTGTGGAGAATGCTTCCTTGGCTTTCTCCTTTTCCCCGCTTCGCATGTGTTCCAGACCAAGCTTAAAGGCTGTGGCGGATTCCTCTGCCGGTGCCGCCTGAATGCCCGGCGTCATGCCACTGAGAAGGAGAAGAATGATAAAATGCTTATACTGTTTCCATTCGGTGCTGCTGAGTGCGGCAAAAATCAGCAGTAGCAGCGCTGTGGAGGCAAAGGGGGTGAAGAGGTCATTGGGTATCTTGTTCAGCGAGAAGGCCTCCTCGTGCTTGTCAATCTTGCTGACTGCCGCCTGGGTGAATGCCGCGAGGTTGGCGTTGGAATCCATCACGAAGAAATCACCGCCGGTGGCCTTGGCAAACTGGCTCAGGGATTCCGTGTTCAGCTTACTGATGACGTGCTTGCCGTTGGTGTCCTGATACAGACCATTTTCGCCGCGCGCATCCGGGATGGGGCCGCCTGCTGCTGTGCCGATGCCAACGGTGATGACCAGCAGATTGCTTTCCTTTGCTTCCTCTGCAATCTCGAGGGAGGAATTGACGGTGTCTTCACCATCGCTCAGAATGACCAGTGCATTGGTGCTGCCCTCTGGTGTACTGCGCTTGAAATCCTGCATGGCCTTGCGCAGAACCAGCCCGAAATTCGTGCCACCCACGCCTGCCCAGGTGCGGTTCACCTGCTCCAGCGCATCGCGCAGGGCGGTGTGGTCATAGGTGAGCGGTACCACCAGGTCCGCCTCGCCGGAAAAGACGATAAGGCCGATTTTATCACCGGGCAGGGCATCAATGAGCTCGTAGGCTGCGGCGCGGGCTTCTGCCAGGCGGGAGGGTTTCACGTCCTCCGTCTCCATGGAACGCGATATATCCAGCGCTATGAGGAGGTTGCGCCCTGTGGTCGTGGCTCCGCCTTCGCGGTAGCCGTTGATGGGGCGTGCCAGGGCAATAATGGTACATATCAGCGCCAGCATAGCCAGAGTGGCGGGCAGGGCGGTGCGCCAGAGGGGACGCTGCTGCACCAGCTCCCTGTGCTGGGCGGAAATCAGCCTGCGCCAGCCCTGGCCGGTGCTGCGCCATGCCACCACCACCAGCACAACCAGTACAGGGATGAGCAGGAGGAACCACAGAATGTTCGGATAGAGGAAACTCATGGCAGGGGAATCAGGGTGCGGGTCTGGGGCGTGCAAAGTTCAGCGCAATACCCAGAATCAGGAAAAGGGCGGCGGCGGCCAGCGGCCAGGGGAACAATTCATCGAAGCTGATAAGCGTGCGGCGCTTAGCCTCTGTCTTTTCCAGCTTGTCGATGCTCTCGAAAGCCTTCTGCAGGCGCGCTCCGCTGCTGGCGCGGTAGAACTGGCCGCCGGTAAGGCGTGCAATTTCCTTCAGCGTCTTTTCATCGAAGGTATCCACATTGGCCGTGTAGCGGGAAAGTCGCTCATCCTTGCCGATGGCGATGGTGAAAATCTTGATGCCCAGCTCGGCAGCCTGCTTCGCGGCATCAACGGGGGAGATGCTGCCGCGGTTGCTCATGCCGTCGGTTACCAGAATGATGACCTTGCTCTTGGTTTCCTTTCGCTCGTCCAGACGCAGGGCGGCGGAGGCAATGGCCGTGCCGATGGCGGTGCCGTCCTCGGCAATGTAACCGGGGCGGCGGTCGTCTGCCAGATAAAACTCGCGGATGATGTACCGGACGATGCCGTGGTCGAGCGTAAGCGGGCTGCAGAGTTTGGCCTTGCCGGCAAAGGCCACCAGACCGATGCGGTCATTCGGGCGTCCGGAAATGAATTCGCTGATAACGTACTTGGCGGCGGTCAGTCGGTCGATGGCTGTGCGTTGCCTGCGGCCCAGGCTGTCCTGCGCGGTGAAAAGCATATCCTGACTGGCCATGGAGCCGGAAAGGTCGCAGGCAATCATGATGTCGATACCGCTCACGGTGTCCTCCGTGTGCTGGTTTTTCCACTGCGGGCGTGCCAGCGCCACAATGAGCGAGACCATGGCCAGAACAAGGCAGATGGGGCCGATGCGGCCTGCCAGGGTGGACGGACGCTTCAGGCTGGCGGCGGCAAAGCGGATGGTGGGGTGCACCAGGCTGGCCGTGGTGCCGCTGCGGCGGCGCAGGAAGAGGAAGAGCAGCACAGCCGGCAGAGCCCACAACCAGCCCGGCTGGGCAAAGGTGAACTCTCGGGTGGCCTCCATGGCTGCCTGGGTGGTGGCAAGCATCATGCGCGCACCTCCTCTTTCTTCTTCTGTTCCTCCAGATAGGCTTTGCTGATGCGGCACACCAGCTCCCGGGCCTGTTCAATGAGAACATGCGCACGGGTTGGGTCATGCTCCATATCGCCGGCGTATTTAAACTCGGCCAGCATTTCCAGCATGTCGCGCGTCTCCAGCTGGCAGCTCATCGGCACGCTGGCGAGCGAATCGATGCGCTGGGAGAATTCCTCGTGCGTCTCGTACAGGGCAGAATCCTGGGTCTGCCCGGCCAGGAAGGAACGCAGAATCATGGACAGACGCAGCGAGCATTCGCGCATGGGCGGCAGCTGGGCATCCAGTTCCTTCAGCTCGTTCAGCGCTTCCTGCAGCGGGGTGATGTCGCTCACCGTGGTGCGCTTTCTACGGCGGAACATCCACCATGCCGTCAGCACGGCCAGGGGAATGAGCACAGCGCATGCCCAGCCCAGCGGCACCCAGAAATCCTGCACCAGGAACTGGTCTGCCGGAATATCATTTTCCAGTACGGGAATGGCCTGTAGAATATCGTTACCCATGGCGGTTTAGTGAGCAAATACGCGGCTGCGGCGGCTGAACAATTTGCGCAGCTCCGGAATGAAATCCTGTGTGGTGAGCAGGTCGAGCGAATCGATACCCAGCTGGTTGAACACGCGCTGCCATTCCACACGGTGCATCTGCATGGCTTTGTGGTGCGCCTGGCGCAGCTGCTTGTCGCTCAGGTCGCCCTCGAAAAGCTCACCGCTTTCGGGGTCGCGGAAGCAGATGCGGCCAGCCGGCGGCAGCTCGATTTCTGCCGGGTCGTTCACGCGAACGGGGATGAGTTCGTGTCGGAAGTTCAGCTTACCGATGGCCTGCTTATCGACACTGGCCAGGAAATCGCTGATGAGGAAAACCATGGCGCTCTTGCGCTGCGTGCGCAGAATCTCGGCGGCCACTTCCTCCACGGTATCATCGCTGCCGGCACTGGGGGCGCTCAGGATTTCGCGCACAATGCGCTGGCACTGCTTCATGCCTTTGGCGGGGGGAAGGTAGAAATGCGGCTTGTGGCCGAACAGTAACAGCCCCACCTTATCGCCATTCAGCGCGGCGCTGTAGGAAAGCACGGCGGCAATGCGGGCGGCGTATTCGCGCTTGGTGTCCTCAATACCGGCGCTGGCGTAATCCATGCTGCCGCTTATATCCACGGCCAGCAGCAGCACTTGTTCGCGTTCCTCGTGGAAGGTGCGCACGTAGGGCGTGCCCGTGCGGGCGGTCACCTTCCAGTCGATGAAGCGGGGTTCATCCCCGGCGCGGTATTCGCGGAAGTCATCGAAATCCAACCCCTGACCCCGGAAGCCGGAGCGGTACTGCCCGGCAAAGGTAGCGGTAGACATGCGGCGGGCCTGCAACTCAATGCGGCGCACCTTTTCCATGATTTCCTGCGTTCTGTCCATAGCGGTTTACGGCACGGGAACCTTCGAGAGAATGCTGTCGATGACGTTGTCGCTGGTCTTGTTGGCGGCTTCGGCCTCGTAGGAGAGCAGAATGCGGTGGCGCAGAATATCATGCGCCAGGTCCTTCACGTCTTGCGGGGTCACATAGCCGCGCTGGCGGGTGAAGGCCAGGGCCTTGGCTGCCAGGGCAATATTGATAGTGGCACGCGGGGAGGCACCGGCGCGTACCAGCCCTTCCAGGCGGGTGTCCACTTTCTCCGGGTTACGGGTGGCGCGTACCAGATCCACAATGTAACGCTGCACGGCGGGGTCGATGAAAATCTGATCCATGAGCGCGCGGGACTCCTCGATATCCTGCACGGTCACCACCTGGCTGGTGCGGGGCGTGGCCGTGGTGCTGCTCATCATCTCCAGCACCTTCAGTTCTTCATCGCGGGTGGGATAATCCACTACCACCTTGAAGAGGAAACGGTCCAGCTGAGCTTCCGGCAGCTGGTAGGTGCCTTCCTGCTCAATGGGGTTCTGCGTGGCAAGCACCAGGAAGGGATTGGGCAGGGGATAACTGCACTCGCCCAGGGTCACCTGGCGTTCCTGCATGGCTTCCAGCAGGGCGCTCTGCACCTTGGCCGGGGCGCGGTTGATTTCGTCTGCCAGAATCAGGTTGGCAAACACCGGGCCCTTCTTGGCGGTGAACTGGCGCTCCTCCGGGTTGTAAATCATGGTGCCCAGCAGGTCGGCGGGCAGCAGGTCCGGCGTGAACTGAATGCGGGAGAACGCAGCCTGCATGGTGCCGGCCAGGGCTTTCACGGAAAGGGTTTTTGCCAGACCCGGCACACCCTCCAGCAGCACGTGGCCCTTGCAGAGCAGACTCAGAATCAGGCGGTTCACCAGCTTCTGCTGGCCTACTACCACCTTGGCCATTTCCTGTTTGACTGCGCTTACCCATGCGGATTTCTGCGCAATTTGTTCATTGAATTCCTGTGTGTTCATGGTCGTGGTTTGCGCACCAGTCTACCATCTGGGCGCGTTTTGGCAAGTTCGTACAATGTCAGTTGACGCAGATGACTCACCTCGCGTTCAATTCTTTCCCCCTATATTCTTTGTCAGCCGGCCGCACGTGTTTTGTCCTGCGGGGGAGGTTTTGCGCGGTGGCAATTCTGTCGGAGTACGGGACTTTAGTCCCGAAAGTATAAGCGGTGAGGGGCTATAGCCTCTCATCTTCCGAATGAACACACCGGCGCAGAAAATCCTGCGCCGGTGTGGGAAATACTCTCGCGAGCTAATTCGGGAATCTCTTACGCCATCGTAGCCCGGTGGGCTTTGTGGATGAGCTCAGCCTCCTGCTTCACGCGCACCTGGAGGTCGGCCAGGGCGTTCATGTAGTAGATATAGGCATCATACGGCGAGGGGTAGGGGGTGAAGCCGTTGCTCTTCTCCATGTAGTGGAAGTGGTCTGCGCTCTGCAGCTTGCGCCACACATGAATCATATCGCGGTCCTCACTGGCCTTCACGGCGCGCTCCAGGTCATAGATTTTCTTGATAGCCTCCTGCTGCATCACGTTGCCATTCCAGTGCGTGGTGGTGCCGTAGGTGGAGCAGCTTACCGGGTTCGGGCAGTTCAGCGTGCCTGTGGAGGGGAACACGCGCACCGCCTCGCCGGGCATGTAGAACTCATTGCCGTTGGAAAGCGCGGCGGTAATCATGGTGCGCCAGAACTCGAACACGCCTGTGCTGTCGGCCTGTCGCTCGCCCAGCGTTTCGTAGTCCATGGAGATATTCACCACCTGTCCCTGTTCTGCGCTCAGCCAATCGGCAAAAGTGTAGGGGGAGAGGGGATAATAGCTCCAGCTGGGGTCGGTGCGGCGGTTGGCCAGGTCGTTGGAGAGGTGGCGGTGGCGGATGAGCGTCTTGGTCTTGTCGATGAGCGGGGCACACTGCAGGTCGTTGGTGTTGCGGTTGCTCATCATGCGGCCATTGCCATCGGCCATGATGCCCTCGAAGCCCATATCGTAAGCCTGGGCTGCAATGGCGTTGGAGTAGAGCATGCCGGTGTTCCAGAGCACCGTGGGGCGCTGCCCGAAGAGCTCCTGAATCAGGTCGCAGTGCTCCTCCACCTGCTCGGCGAATTCCCCTGTGGAATACAGGGAGGCCAGGGAAGCGTAGTAAGGCATGGCCAGGAACTCCACGCAGCCGGTCTCGGCCAGCTCCTGGAAGGAGGAGATGAGGTCCGGACGGTGGTAGCGGGCCTGTTCCAGAATCACGCCGGAGATAGCGAGGGCAAACTTGAACTTGCCGTCGGACAGCTCGATGAGCTGCTTCATCATGCGGTTGGCGGGCAGGTAGCAGCGCTCTGCCACAGCGCTCAGCACGCGCCCGTTCATGTGGTCATCCTCATAGAAGGCGTGCTCGCCAATCTTGAAGAAATCGTACGGAATCAGGCGGTTCGGCTGATGCGCATGAAATGTGAGGGTGATATTCATTTGTCGTGAAAAAGGTTTAGTGGTTCTGTTTACCAACCCAGCACGTGGTGGTATACCTTAATCATCTTGTCCGCAGCAGTCTCCCAGTTGGAATTCTTGATATCCTGGGCGCTCTGCTCGGCCACCTTCTTGTACAGCTCCTCATCGGTCACCAGGTCCACGATGTGCTTGGCCATCATGTTCACGTCCCAGAAATCGGCCTTCAGCGCACCCTTCATCACCTCTGCCACGCCACTCTGCTTGGAGATGACGGCGGGAATGTTGAACTGCGCGGCCTCCAGGGCTGACAGACCAAAGGGCTCCGATACGGAGGGCATGCAGTACACATCCGTCATGGAGAGCAACTCATTCACCTTCTGCTTGTTCAGGAACCCGGTGAAGTGGAACTTATCGCCCACGCCGTGGAAGGCGCCGGTCTCGATAAGCTGGCGCAGCTTCTCGCCCGTGCCGGCCATCACGAAACGCACATTATCCGTCTGCTCCAGCACCTTGGCGGCAATCTGCAGGAAGAACTCCGGCCCCTTCTGGGCTGTGAGACGCCCCAGGAACAGCACCAGCTTCTCCGGGAACTTCTTCTTGCTGTGGAATACGTGCACCGGGTCGGCGCCATTGTGCACCGGGAAAATCTTGGCGGGATCAATGCCATAGTGCCCGGCGGCAATGGTTCCCGTGTACTTGGAAACCGGAATCACCGCATCGGCCTGTTCCATGCCGTACTTCTCAATGTCGTAAATCCAGCCGCGGGCATCAGCGCCGGCGCGGTCGAACTGAGAGGCATGCAGATGCACCACCAGCGGCTTGCCCGTGGCCTTCTTCACCTCCACACCGGCCAGGTAGGTCATCCAGTCGTGCGCGTGCACCACGTCGAAATCATACTTACGGGCCATCACCGCGCAGATCTTGGAGAACTCAATCACCTTGCGGGCCAGGTCGCCGGCATACAGATCCTCCTTGCCTGTGAACAAGGCCAGGTCAGCCTCATGCACGCGGGAGAAAAGCAGCTTGCCCTCCTTCGTGAAGGTGATATTACCCGGCGTACCCTCCGTGCAGGCATACGGATCCAGATTCACCGGAGCCTTGCCCACCACCGTGAAGCTCTCGTAGGTGTATTCCGCCTCCTGGGTGACCAACTGCTCATGCGTCAGATTGTTCACACCCACCAGATCAAATCCATCATACTTGGCGTCCGGGGATGCCTTCGGCACAATCACATTCAGGTCAACCTTCTGCGAAAGTGCTCGCGAAATTCCCATGCACGCCACACCGAGCCCGCCGTTAATCAGCGGCGGAAACTCCCATCCCAGTTTAAGAACCTTGATTCTTCTCATAATCAGTGCATTAAATATTATTGAAAGTTACAGGCCGGGTTACCCAGTCTCGCCCGGAATTTAAGCACACAGCAACCCACTTGTCCAGACAAATGTCTGTCAATCCTACTAACAAAGTATAAATTCCGCCACGCAGAGCGGAAACACAGCATTCGCTGCCGCTTTAGTGCTCCTTATTGGCGCGCTGGATATCCTGCAGCGCAGCAATAAAGTCGTCCAGAATTTCGGCAGGAACCATAATGCGGTCGCGGTTGGAGCTCACCTTCTCGGTGATGCGCACCACGCGCCCGCGGGCATTGCTCTTCAGGTCAATGAAAAAGGTCTTGCGGTCAGCAATGATTTTCTCTGTGCAAATGATATCGTCGTCCACTGTTTCTAACCCGGGGTGGTTATTCATTCCCCTATGAACACGCATTATACCATACCATGAGTTTCAGTCAATCAGGAAATGATGAGAAAATGCTGTCGAGACGCTGCGAGTATCAGAACACCTTGCCTTGCTTCATTAGTCGGGGGTTATTGAGAAAAGCTTACGCCGTCCGTCTGTTCAGGTGTATTGATGCGGACGAACAAGTGTCCTTTGCATAATGCAAAACTGTATATTCCGTTTGTTGAAAAAGATAAGTCTTTTGTCGTAATATTCAGCTCCTTAAGCTTTTCTTCTGCGAATTTTCTGTACCACAAAGATTTAAAGCCTGCGGAGCGTGGAATTGCGGCCCAATGATCCAGATTGATTTTTAAATGATAGCTCGTTGTGCGAGATGCTTTTTCAATTACCTTTATGGCTTCTTGTACATCATTATCATTTGCCAACATAACAAGCCCGTGTACCTCAACAGGAGAAACGCCCATGCTTGCAATTCCTTCCCTGAACGCGCTTCTGATTGTGTTTTGCCATTCTAAATTTCTTGCATTCATATACATGCATCTTCCTCCCCATATCAAAACCACAATCAGAAGAAGAAAACGATGTTTCCGGCAACTTACCAACACAAATAAAATCAGGGAAAAATAAAGGCAGTGAGCTGTTCTCTGTGATACTACTATACCAGCAGGAATACTTTGAGCATAACAGCTCATTGCAACCAACCCCATAACCAGAAGCATTGCAAGACCTTGTATTTTATTGTTTCTGTATATCCAGGCAAACAATACAACGCACAGAATTACAGTAAATCCACACAATTTACCCATATAACGCATGTGATTAGAGGTAAATCCCAGTGCCGCCAGAACATTTGTTTCAATATCCGACCAGTCTCTTATGTAATTAGGTTTTCTAAACTCTGCAAGTTCAATGAAATGCCCGCAAATAATATATGTAACCAGTTCTGCAAAAGCAAAACCTATCACATAGCCAGCCAACCAGCAGAGTATAACGCGCAACAAAGTTTTGTAATTCTCATTCAAAAACAATAGCGGTAACAGAAAGTACACATTGCTGTAAGTTGCGTTAAATAGTAGACCGAAAAGCAGGAAAAAGAGCCAGAAAGGCATACGCTTGCACACTAGAGCGGCGACTGCCAGAAGAAACATGGAAGGCAGAGCGATGATTGGCCAATCGAGAAACAACACTACAGATGGAGTCATCATCACCAGCAAGGCAATTAGAATGCTCTGGCTTGAACTTAACCATTTTCTTGCGCATACATATCCAAAAATGCTAATAAACGCGAAGTCAGCAATCAATGCCACATGAGTATTAAAATGCCGCAACGATTCAAATATCAGATATATTAACCACCGTCCTTCGGTCTCCAAATTCCAGTAATATGCTTCTATTTGAGATAAATCGTCATGTCCGAACACCGTCCTATCCCAGAAGTAGGATAACTGAGAAAACACCATTACCAATATTAAACACCCAACCGCTATTTCTGGTATTCGTTTATTTATTGACTGCATGCTACCTGTCATGCGTCAGAATCTACAGCTTTCTGTATGCTGAAATATGCAATTTTCTTACATTAAGCGGTTAAAATATCTAAAAACGGAAAGCACGACCGGACTGCCTTATTTCATCGCTTTGTCTGACGAGACAATATATTATTCACTTTACGCACAATAACAGCTTGTCAGGGCGGTTTATCATTGACTAAGCATACAGAATGCGTAACTACCACTATGAAGAAGAGATATAAAAAGGGAGGGGCAGAGTTTGCGGCCTTGGAGTTGTTGCGTAGTACGGGGATGGATATCCTCGATGCGGCGCAGGTTGCGTGTGCTTTGGCGCGGGCGGGGCGGGGGGATTTGGAGCAATGCTTGCGCGTGATTGAGGCTGGGACCAAGGCGCTGGAGCAGCAGGAGCGGACGGCGAGTTTTGAGCGTGTAGCGTGGGAGAGTGTGGAGGCCCGGGCGGGGCGAAGGCCGACGACGACGCGTGATCTGCGGTATTATGTGCGGAAGATGCTGAAGGTGGAGGGTATGGCGCAGCTGCCGCTGCGGGCGATGACGACGGCGCAGTGCCGGATGATTCTGGATAAGGCATTCGGCCACAGCGCGCACAGTTACCGCAAGGGCAGGGCAATATTGCACAGTATTTTTGCCTATGGTTTCCGGCAGGAGCTTTGCGATGCGAATCCGGTGGCGCGGATTGAGACCCCACAGGTGGACGAAACGCCGATAACACCGCTGAGCAATGAGGAGGTGGGGCGCTTGCGGGATGTGGTGGAGCAGAGACGATTCCACGATATGCGCTTTTCTCTGAGCTTGTTGCTCTACAGCGGCGTGCGACCGTCTGAGGTGGAGCGATTGACTGCTGCAGATGTGTGCTGGGAGGAGCGGCAGGTTATCATCCGCCCGCAGAAGAGCAAAACCGGCGGCGGGCGCGTGGTTCCGCTCCGCGCGCTGCCGGGTTTGCGCGCGCAGGATTGCCGGGTGCCTCGCAACTGGCAGAACCGCTGGCAGGCCCTGCGCCGCGCCGCCGGTTTCTCCCACTGGGTACCGGATGTTTGCCGCCACACCTTCGCCAGCTACCATGCCGTCCATTTCCGAAACCTCCCCGAGCTGCAGCTCGAAATGGGCCACCGCGACCTGAACCTCCTCCGCAGTCGCTACATGGCCCCCGCCGCCCGGAAAGAAGCAAGAAGATTCTGGAGAGTGATTAGGGGGTAAGGACTAAGGATTAAGGACTAAGGACTAAGGACTAAGGACTAAGGATTAAGGATTAAGGATTAAGGATTAAGGATTAAGGGCTAAGGGTTAGGGATTAGGGATTAGGGATTAGGGATTAGGGATTAGGGATTAGGGATTAGGGGGCGGCTTGCCTCGGCATAATCTGAATGGTGGAGACGGGAGCAAGCAAGCGATAGCGCGACGCAAAGCCCCAGGCCCGCAGGGCTCGGGCGAGCGCAATCGCCGGTGAAGCGTGACTCTGACAGCCACGCCCCGCGCACAATACACCCCCAAACCCACCCTCTCCCAAAAAATAACCTCGGGAAAACTTAATCTTGACCCATTAGAATTATTCTAAGGTGCGAAAATAGGGATGAAAACAGGGCTGACCTGCGCGAAAGGCGAGGGTTGAGGCGGGAGTATGTGAGAGGCGGTTGAGCGCCGCAACTCCCTAGCCCGCAAGGTTCGGGCGAACCGCCAGCAAGCAAGTGAAGCGAGTGCGACGCGTAGCATCAGGCAGACTAGCGCCCACGAGGTAAAATCCCCCCCCAAAAAAAACGCCGCGCACCACTTATTGCCTATAGAATGATTCTAAAGTATGAAAGTGTGAAATGAAAACAGGCGGGGCCTGAGTGAAAATAAAAGGCTGTGCCTTTTAAATGAAGGATGAAAACACTCGCTTTGCTCGTGTGAGATGGGAGGGCACCGAACAAGTTACCGAACAAGTTACCGAACAAGTTACGGCGGGGTTGGGATTGCATTCTGCAGGGCTTTCTGCTATGATATGCGCATGGTCGAGTTTGGTGCGTATATTCCGGAGGAGGAGGGCGGAAGCCGGGAGCGCTATGAGGCGTGGCGTGTAGCTATAGGGCTTCAGGCGGTGGATGGTCTCAAGACTTCGGAGTATTTGCAGGCAACTGCGGTGCGACATGTGGAGGGTGATATTTCCATAGATGATGCCCGACAGATTATCCACGGTTATTATGAAAGTCGGGCAAAGCGCGAGGCTGTGGATGAGAATGAGCAGGAGGCTGATAAGGTGTCTGCAAATATAGCAAAGCTACTGGGAGAGCAGGCTTTTTCCTTTTGTCCTGCTGCGCTTTGGGAGACGCATCGCCGTATTTTCGAAGGGGTGTTTGACCACGCAGGGCAGACCAGAAAAATCAATATACGGAAGCGGGAATGGGTACTGAACGGTGATTCAGTTTCATATAGTCCGCTAGAGTTGATTTCTAGAGCGGTGGATTATGATTTCGATAGGGAACTGGCGTTTGATTACACCGCTGCCGATATGGAGACGGTGGTGAAGCATCTGGCCGATTTTGCTGCGGGGCTTTGGCAGATTCATCCGTTTGAAGAAGGAAACACGCGAACAACAGCGGTGTTCCTGATTCGCTACCTGCGGTATATGGGTTTTGAGGTAGATAATGCCATGTTTGAGCAGCATTCGTGGTATTTCCGAAATGCTATGGTGCGGGCGAATTATCGAAACCGGCAGAAGTGTGTATCGGCCGATAAGTCCTTCCTGGTTCTTTTTTTGAAGAATTTGCTCATGGGTACTTGTTATGAGCTGAAGAACAGGTGTTTGCATATTCATGCTTCTGATGCTCTGGCGATACCTGAGAACGCAGCAGAAGCGGTGCCGGCTGTATCGGAGTTTGTCGGGCGCCTGCTGCAGGTGATGACGGATGCTCCGATGTCAGTGCGTGCGATGATGGAGTTGTTAGGTCTCAGGCATCGTCCTTCATTTATGCAGAATTATTTGCAGCCGGCTATTCAGGCTGGATTGGTGCGCCGATTATATGAGGACAAGGAGAATCACCCCCGGCAGAGGTATTTGCTGACGCCTCGTGCGGTGTTGGCCAGGAAATCACCTGAGGAAATGAAAAGTGAATAGCCAGGTTTGCCATCCAGCCTCGGCAGAACCTGAACGGTGGAGACGGGTGCAAGCGGCGACGCGAAGCTCCAGGCCCGCAGGGCGCGGGCGAGCTCAATCGCCAGCAAAGGGCGACGCTGACAGACTAGCCCCGCGCACAATACCCCCCCCAAAAAAAACACCCCTCTCCCAAAAACAAACCTCGGGAAAACTTAATCTTGGCCCATTAGAACGATTCTAAGACGCAAAGAATGTGAAATGAAAACAGGCGGGGCCTGAGTGAAAATAAAAGGCTGTGCCTTTTAAATGAAGGATGAAAACACTCGCTTTGCTCGTGTGAGATGGGAGGGTGGCGGGACTGGTAAATCCCGCTTCATTCCTCATAGGTCACCATGATGCGGGCGAGGTTGGGGAGACGCTCTGCGAGCTTTTTGTTGAGCTTGGTGAGGCGGGCGTGGCTTTCGGCTACGGTGAGGCGGGGTTCCTTGGGGATGGTGATGATGCAGAGGCGCTCGTGGCCGCGGGTGTGGCAGTGCACGGCGGTGGGCAGGGGGGCGCCGCGGTGTATCATGGCCTGGCGCACTTGTTCCTCCCAATCGGCGGGCAGGGGCTCGGGGTAGGCGGGCACCTGGCGCAGGTCGGGCTCCACGTGCAGGACTACGACGTCTGCCTTGAGGTTGCGCTGCACTTCCTTGCGGAAGGCTTCGATGGCCACCTGCCAGGATTCCAGCGTGGCATCCGGCGGCAGCTCCAGGTCTACGGCGATGATGAACTGGCCGGTATCCGTATGCTGGAGCACCAGGCCATGCACACCGAATCGGTGGGTGAGCGCCAGGCGGCGGATGACGAATTCCGGGGTTTCGGGCAGAGACTGGGCGGGGGTCATGTGCACCATGGTCTCGGCGCCCTCCAGGGTGGAGGCAACCAGGCTTTCAATGGCATCGGCGATTTCGTGGGCGGTGTCCACGTGCAGGTCGTGGGGAACCTGTACTTCCATGTCCACATAGTAACGGGCGCCGGATTCGCGCACGCGGAGGCGGGAGAGCGGGTAGGTGGGCATGCGCTCTGCCATGGCCTGGCGCACGCGGGCCACGGCCTCGCCGCTGGCCTTATCCATGAGGTTGTTGATGGATTGCTGACCGAGCTCCTTGCACACGTGCAGGATGAGCCCGGCCACCACGAGGGAGGCAAATACGTCTGCACGCATGAGGAACCAGTGCAGCCAGCTGCCGGAAACCGTCATATCTGCCACGGCGGCGCCGGTGATACCGAAGAGCACGGCGGCGCTGCTCCAGATATCGGTGGTGAAGTGGGCCGCATCTGCCTCCAGTGCGGCGCTGCGGGTTTCCCTGGCCACGCGTTTGAGCATGCGGGCGCGGTTCACATCCACCAGGATGGAGAGGATGATGACGCCAAAGGCCCAGTAGGAGAAGGTGACTTCCAGTGCGGCGGGGTCATCGCTCAGCAGGCGCTCGGCGGCTTCCAGAATAACCCAGGCGGCTGTGGCCATGAGCAGCAGGGTTTCGGCCAGGGCCATCAGGTTCTCCACCTTGCCATGGCCGTAGGGGTGTTCCTCGTCTGCCGGGCGGGCGGCGACTTTCACGGCATACACTGTGCCGCCGGCGGCCACGAGGTCAAGCGCGCTGTGCAGGGCTTCGGAAAGAATACCCAGGGAGCCTGTGATGAAGCCTACCACCAGCTTGGTGGCGGCTAGTGTCGCACTCCAGATAACGGATGACCACGCTGCTACGCTTTTCTTGCTGTCTGCGTCCATGTGAATGACTTTACCTTGTTCTACCCGATTAGTCAAGCATGGAATAATTCTAAATTAGTTTGCTGAAAAGGTCATCTGAGGCTGTTGTTGCAACTTGACATGTTTTCCGCAGGATGCTAGGATACGAAGCATGAGTACTCCGCGCATAGTTGAAGCCCGCATTGAGATTCCCATGGGAAGCCGCAATAAGTATGAAGTGGATGAGAAAACCGGCCGCATCAAGCTGGATCGCGTGCTGTATTCCTCTGTGTATTATCCGGCAGAGTATGGTTTTGTGGAATCTACCCGGTATCTGGACGGGGACCCGCTGGATATTCTAGTGTTCACCTCTGCGCCGACATTCCCGGGGTGTTATGTGGATTGCCGCATCATCGGCGGCATGGATATGATAGATGGTGGTAAACCGGACGTGAAGATTCTGGCGGTGAATGTGGGAGACCCTCGCTATGACCATGTGAATACATTGGGGGATCTTCCCCCG
This sequence comes from Akkermansia sp., assembly GCA_045132635.1. GTDB lineage: Bacteria > Verrucomicrobiota > Verrucomicrobiia > Verrucomicrobiales > Akkermansiaceae > Akkermansia. Next base: position 62,930 of record JBGUSR010000030.1, on the reverse strand, counting down.
CATTATCTGCAGGAGATTCAGAACTTTTTCCTTACCTACAAAACGCTTCAGAACAAGAAGACCGAGGTGGGTGATTTCTTTGGCGTGGAGGAAGCCTGCCGTATTATAGATTCCTCGATTGAACGATTTGCAGCAGAGAAAAAATGAGACAAGGGGTGAGAGGCGGTTTTATTGATTTCTATTGCAGCACTTGTTGAGCTGCATCTGAATCTACCTTGCCGGTGGACTGAATTGCCGCACTATGGCGCGGCAGTGGCGAGCTGTGTCTGCTCTCTAAAGTGAAAACGGGCGAAATAATTCCACGGACATGCACGTACAAAATAAGGTGAGGGCATAATATTGACTTGTGCCCCGGTAGAAAATCATGTAGAATTGCGCCCGCAAATGACAGGAAAACCGCTTCAGCTTGGCCTTGCCGGCCTTGGAACCGTGGGTACAGGTGTTTATGAGACCCTGTGCCGGAATCATGAATTGCTTGAGGCACGTGCGCAGATGCACTACGCCGTGAAGAAGGTGGCCGTGCGTGATATGAGCCGCCAGCGCGAGGTGGATATTGCCCCTGAGATGCTGACGGACGACTGGCGTGAGCTGGTGGCAGATCCGGAGATAGATATCATTATCGAGCTGATTGGCGGCACGACGGAGGCATACGAGCTGGTGACCAGCGCATTGAAGGCCGGCAAGCCGGTGGTGACCGGCAACAAGGCGCTGCTTGCCGAGTATGGCAGCGAGCTTTTCATGCTTTCCGCCCAGCAGGGCGTGCCGCTGTATTTCGAGGCATCCTGCGGTGGTGGTATCCCGATTATTCAGAGCTTGCAGAACTCTCTTATCTGCAACAATGTAGAGAGTATTGCCGGTATCATCAACGGCACGAGCAACTACATCCTTTCCTCCATGGAGCGCAAGGGAGTTTCCTTTGAAACCGCTCTTTCCCGCGCCCAGGCCAAGGGCTTTGCCGAGGCTGACCCCACGCTGGATATCAACGGCTGGGATGCCGCCCACAAGGCGCTCATTCTGGCCATGCTGGCATACGGTACCCCGATTTCTCCTGACCGCATTTCGGTGTACGGCATTGAGCGCGTGACTGCTACCGACTTCCGCTTTGCGCACCAGATGGGCTACACCATCAAGCTGCTGGTGGTCATCAAGCACCATGCGGATACAGATGCCCTGGAACTGCGCGTGCAGCCCAGCTTTGTGCCGCGTGAGCACCTGCTGGCCAATGTGAACGGCGTGTTCAACGCCATTGCTGTGAAGGGCGACATTGTGGGTGAGACGATTTTCTACGGCCGCGGTGCGGGTAAGAACCCGACAGCCAGTGCCGTTATCGGTGATATTGTGATGGCCATGCGCGACCTGCGCCACCCGGAATTCCACACCGGTTTCCACCCGTACACCAAGACGCTGGAAATCATGCCGCAGGAGGACACCGTGACGCCGTATTACGTGCGTTTCCTGGTGCCCAGCCGCCGTTCCGGCGTGATTGCCTCCATTGCCCAGGTGCTGGCCAAGTACGATATCAGTATTTCATCCACATATTCAACGCGCCACGAGGACGAGGAGTCCGAAAATGTGGAGAACGACCTTGTCTTCACTCTGCATGCCTGCCCGTGGGGCAGGCTCAAGACCGCGCTCAAGGAAATTGCGGAGAGTGGCTGCATAGCCCCGCATCCGGCAGTGTTCCGCATCGAAACCTTCAACTCATAAGACCAACCGACCATGGCACTCATAGTACAGAAATACGGTGGCTCCTCCGTGGGCACCATCGACCGCATCCGCAATGTAGCCCGCAGACTTATCGAGGTTAAGAAAGAGGGCAATAAAATCATGGCGGTTATCTCTGCCATGAGCGGTGTGACAGACAGCCTTATCGGCCTGGCTCACCAGGTGATGGACAACCCGCCTGAGCGAGAGCTGGATATGCTGCTGGCCACGGGCGAGCAGCAGAGCATTGCGCTGCTCTGCATGGCTATCACCGAGATGGGCTACAAGGCCATGAGCTTCACGGGCCAGCAGGCCGGCGTGTACACCTATGGTTCCCATACCCGCGGCCGCATCCACTCCATCGACCCCGCCCGCGTAATCAAGGCGCTGGAGGACGACTACATCGTGGTGTGCGCCGGTTTCCAGGGCGTGAGCGAGGATGGCACCATCCATACCCTGGGTCGCGGCGGTTCCGACCTGTCCGCCATTGCCATGGCCGCAGCCGTGAACGCTGACCTGTGCCAGATTTTCACCGACGTGGACGGTGTTTACACCTGTGACCCGCGTGTGGTGAAAGATGCCCGCAAGATTTCCGTACTTTCCTATGAAGAGATGCTGGAGATGGCTTCCAGCGGTTCCAAGGTCATGCAGGCACGCTCCGTTGAATTCGCCAAGAAATTCGGCGTCGTGTTTGAAGTCCGCAATTCCATGAACAACAACCCCGGTACTATCGTGCAAGAAGAAACTTCCGCTATGGAGTCCCTCGCCGTGCGAGGCGTCTCAATCGAACGCAACCAGGCCCGCGTCACCGTTTCGGGCATCACCGCCCCTGTGGCTTACACGGCTATCATTCTCTCCGCTCTCTCCAATGCTGAGATTAACGTGGATATGATTGTGGCCAACACCGCCCACGACGGCCAGGCCCGCCAGTCCTTCACCATGAACATGAATGACCTGGGTGCCGCCCAGGCCGCCCTCAAGTCCGTGCTTCCGCAGCTGGGTGAATCTGCCCGCATGGAGACCGAAGCAGGTCTTGCCAAGCTTTCCGTGGTAGGCGTGGGTATGCGCTCTCACACAGGTGTGGCCGCCACCATGTTCCAGGCCCTGGCAGATGCCGGCATTGCCACCGGCATGATTGCCACCTCCGAAATCCGCATTTCCACCACCGTGGAGGCTGGCGACATTGAGCAGGCCGCCCGCGTGGTGCACAGCGCCTTCCATCTTGACCAGGTGAACGCCTGACGCAGAACCTGTAGCGATGGAAGAGGAGACATCTGCAGAAAACTCCACACCCGCAGAGGTGGAGGAGGTGCTGGAATTCCGACCCTGGGTTAAGTGGTGCGGAGTCGGTCTTGCCGGCCTGATATCCATAGGTCTTTTCCTGGGTACGTACTACATCGGGCGTTCCCAGGGTAAGGACCTTGGCTTTATTCAGGCTACCTGTTCCGGCATGGTGCAGAAGGCTCTTAACGAAGCCGCCGCGAGGAACGTGCTGAATTTCATGCGCCTGGCCTCTGCCGGCGAGGAGGAACTGCTGAAGGCTGCCATGGACACGCAGGCCGCTTTCGGGTGGATTCAGGAGACTGAGGTGCGGCAGGAGGCCGAGTGGTGCCTGGCAGATGCCCTGATGGACCGCGGCAAATACGAAGCTGCCGTTCAAGTGTTGACTCCTTTGTTTGCGCAGGTGCCGCACAGCATCGAGTGGGCGTACCGCGCCTTGCAGGCGGGCAATGCGCTCACCCACGCGCAGCTTTATGCCGAGGCTACGACTCACTACAGATTGGCAGCCAGTTACTTTGCAGAAAATAAGCAGGAAAGCTGGCGCCTGGAGGCTCTGGGGCAGTTGATTGCGCTGGAGGCAAGTGCCCCGCAGGAGGCTTCCGCATCCATTGCTGCGCTGGAAAAACTGCTGGGCGAGCTGACCAATTCCGACGAAGGAACCCGCCAGCTGCGTTCCATGGCGCTGGTGCACATGGGTGAGCTTTACCGCAGCTCTGGAGACAAAGCCAAGGCAGATGCCAAGTTCCAGTCTGCTCTGGCAGAGGTGGAGAACCTGCGCACGGTGCGCCCGGAGGGTGCCGTCAGTCGCGGTACTGCCTTGCTGGCGCTTGGGGATGCCGCCGCCGCAGAGCCTATGCTCCGCATGGTTGAAAATAACCCTGGAAATACTCTGGCAGATGTTTCTGCCCGCCTTCTGGCCTTGCGCCAGCTGGCTGCTCTGGAGCAGCAGCGCGGCCACCATGTGACGGCGCTGGCTCTGCTGCACCGCACCCAGGGCATGGCTGAAGGGCGCGTGCTGCGAGGCAATGCTTTCTGGCCCTGCCTGTATGACCAGCGCGGGTGGATGCACTTCATGGCGCAGAACTACCAGTCCGCCTTGCAGGATTTCAATGCCGCCCTGGCAGATGCCCAGCCGGCTATGCTGAAGCTGCAGCCCCTGGAGGGGGCTGCCCGTTGCTACATGGAGCTGGGGCGTGGCAATGAGGCCTTGCCGCTTCTGCAGGAATGCCTGAAGCTGCGCCAGGAGCATGCTGCGGATGATGCCGCTGCACTGGGCCGTGTCAATCTTCTGCTGGGCCAGATATATGACCAGCAGGGCAAGATTGCCGAGGCCGAGGCCGCCTATGCCGTGGCTATGGAAAAACTGCCTGCCGATGTGCCGGAGGAGCAGGGGAATCGCCTTACTGCCATGTTCGGTCGTGGTTATGCGCTTGCTGAGCTGCAGCGCTGGGCAGATGCCTACGCCGTGTGGGAGCAGGCACTGCCGCTGGTGCAGGAGCAGCCCGACCGCCGCGAGGAGGTGCGCAGCCAGATGCGCCACATCAAGCCCCATATCTCTGCAGCAGAAGCTGCCCCGGCCCAACCCTGATTTCAACTACAAAATAGAATCATTTCCCTGGTATGAATCGCCGCTATCGTCCGCCCCGCAAGAAGAGCAACCACACGGTGCCTCTCATTGCCGTCGGCCTTACTCTGGGAGCCCTGGCTCTCTGGGGCCTTTTTGCTAAAGGCAAGGATATCATTCTCTTCTTCAAGGGGGAGACTGTCGTGGTGGCCAGTAATAAGGAGGCCAATGACAATCTTGAGCGCCTGCTGGCTGATTTGTCCGGCGATAAATCCCGCCTGCTGGAACTGGCAGAGAACTCTCGAGCCCGCCTGGGGTGGATTACCAATGCCGACACCCAGCGTCAGTTCCGCTGGATCCTGATGAGCCGCCTGGTGGATAAGGGCCTGTGGCAGGAGGCCGTGAAGATTCTGCCCGAAGTGGAATCGCTGGCTCCTGCAGAGGGCCTGGACCGCCTTGCCGTGGCTGCTGCGGAGCATGGCGATTATGAATTGCAGCTGCGCCTGGATAAGGGCCTGCAGGATAAGCTTGTGAACTCCCCGGAGCATACGGCGCTGCTGCTGCGCTCCATCCGCCGCTCCGCAGAGACCTGCATCCGCATGCAGAACAATGACGAAGCCGTGAAGGCCATTGCCCGCCTGGATGCGCCGAATGTACTGGCCCGCCTGCGCGAGCCTGAGCTGGCCGCCGAGGCTGCTGCGCTGCAGATGATGCGCGCCAATGTGTGCGCCGTGAAGGACCCGGTGCTGCAGATGACCCGTAATATTCTGGAGCAGGCCAAGTGGCCGCTGTGCCCGGCTACCTCTCAGCTCATGATTGAGGAGGTGACCACAGCCCTGCGGGATAACCCGAATCTGCCCCAGCATACGCTGAAGGAAATTGAGGCGAAATTACTGCGCTGCCTGGAGGCCATGCTGGCCTACCCGGATAAGGAACGTAAGCTGCCGCAGTGCTACCTGCTGCTGGGTGAGCTGCGCCACCGCACCGGGAACCACGATGGCTGCGCTCAGGCTCTGACCCTGGCTGCCGCTTTTGCCGAGGGCTATGGCGAGATGAACCCCGATTTGCAGGTTCGTATTGCCCGCATCCGCTCCCGCGCCAATGAGGCCCGAGGCAATGCACAGGAGGCTGTACGCGATTACCGTTACCTGCTCGATTTTGAGAAAGACCCCGCTGAGATTATGCGAGTAGTCACTTACCTGGCCACTCATACCGACGGCGAGGAGAAGATTCAGCTGCTGACCCGCAGCTGGGACATGATGCAGAAGAATCCTGAGCTGGTGAAGAAGGATTCGGATTTCCGTTCCCGAACGGCTCACGAGCTGGCTGCTTACTATGCTACCAAACAGGATTATGCCAATGCCCTTAACTGGGTGCAGGAATGCACCCGCATGGTGGAGGAGCTCAACCCTGACCTGACCACGGGTAAGACCCTGCGTGCCCGCCTGAATCTGGCTCTGGCCCAGCGTAAAGCAAACCAGGACCTTGCTTGTTTCCGCACGCTGCGCAGCATTCAGAGCAGCATCGACCAGATGAGCGAGGCGGATAAGGGGCGCCTGGAGCAGGCTGAGCAGGGTATTTACCGCACCACCATGCGCGAGCTCTCCCGCACCTGTCTGCTGCTGGGGGATAAGACCACGGCCAAGGCCTTTGCCCGAAAGATTCGCGAGGATTTACCGGAAAAGGTCCGTTGATACTTCCCTTTTTGCCTATTAAACTCTCTCCCCCTGAATAGCCATGGCTTCGATGCAGAAAAAAAGTCTCATTGCCACGGCAGCCATCTTCTGCTGCCGTTTTACCGGATTGCTGCGTGAGATTGTCTACACCTCTCTATTCGGTGCCACCGGGGCACTGGATGCTTTCCTGACGGCTTTCCGCGTGCCCAATATGCTGCGCGATATGTTTGCCGAGGGCGCTTTGTCCCAGAGTTTCACCAGCACCATGAGCAAGGTGGAAAAACAGCAGGGGGCAGAGGCCGCCTGGGGACTGGCGCACCGCGTGAGCTCGCAGCTGGTGTCGCTCATGCTCTGCATTGTCTCCATCGGTATTCTGCTGGCGGGTACCTTCATGCAGCAGCTTTACCCGGAGCGCGCCCGCGTGGTGCTGGAAACTCCCTGGGGCGCGCCGACCATGGTGTGTGCCGATGCTGCATTCCGCGGATTCCGCACCACGATTGATGGCACCAAGGAGGTTCTGTTCACCTCCAATGAGAAAATTCAGGGGCTTACAGAGGAATCCTGCATCCGTGTTTCTGTGCTGGAGAAGCTGGAGCATGGGCAGAGTATCACCCTGACGACCGCTGCTGCCGGCGAAGCCCCGGCCGGCGCCACCCGCCTGGAAGCCCGCAGTTTCATGGGGCTGGCTGCGGATTTGTGCCGCATAATCTGGCCGTTCATTCTGCTGGCCTCCTTGTCTGCCTTGTGCATGGGCGCGCTCAATGTATTCGGCATTTTCGGTCTGCCGAACCTGGCCAGTGCCGCGTTCAACCTGACCACCGTGGCTGTGGGGGCCGTTCTCGGCTGGTTGATAGACCCCGCCTTCGGCCCGGAGGCCCTGTATGGTTTTGCCGTTGCTGTGGTGTGTGGCGGCGCGGCCCAGGTGCTGGTGCAGTACCCGAAGCTCCGCAGCCTGGGATTCCGGCCCCGCTGGGATATCGGCCTGAAGTGGAATGGCCGCTGGTTCTCGTTCACCGATGATGCGACCCGCCGCGTGTGGTTGCTCATGCTGCCTGGTGTCATTGCCGCCGGCATCACCCAGACCAATATCTTCATCAATACGGCCTTCGCTCTGTATCTTAAGCCCGGCTCGGTGACGGCGCTTTCCAGCGCCTTCCACCTGTGGCAGTTGCCAGTGGCTTTGTTTGGCGTGGCTGTGGGTATGGTGGTGCTGCCGACCGTTTCCCGCATGACCCTGACGGGAGGAAATGCCGGAACGGAGATTTCTGAGCACCTGGCCAAGGCGCTGCGCTTCATGTGCCTGTTCGCTGTCCCTTCTGCCATTTTCCTGAGCTTCTGGGGCGAGGAGATTGTGAGCGTTTTCTACCAGCGTGGCCGCTTCGATGCCGCTGCCGCCCATTTCACGGGTGATGTGCTGGCTGCTTATTCCCTGGGTCTGCTGGCCTATGCTGGCATGAAGGTGCTGCAGCCTGTCTTCCTGGCCTTGGAGAAACCCTGGGCACCTGCCGGGCTTGCTCTGGTGGCCTTCTGCATTTCCGTGGGCTGTAACTATACCTTTGTGCATGTATTGCACCTTCAGGCCACCTACCTGGCGCTCACTACCTCCATTGTCACCACGCTGAATTTCCTTTTCTATTTTCTCTATATCCGCCGCCTGCTGGGGGGCATGGCCTGCCATGTGCTGGTGCCGGGCGTGCTGCGCATCCTTGGCGCCGGTGCAGTGCTGGCCGCCTGCTGTTGGGCGGTGGGCTGCTTCTGCTTCGGCGATTTCACTTCCTGGGGCTTCTTTGCCCGCCTGGGTTCTCTGGCAGTGGCCGGTGTGCTGGGCGCTGTGGTGTATGGTGGGGCCTGCCTGTTGTTCCGTGTGCCGGAGCTGCAGATGCTTACTGCCCGAATTCGCCGCCGTGGAAAATAATTAGAATTTTATTGCATATTTCAAATAAATAGACTTTTCAGCTGCGCTTGCTTTGTACAATAACCCATTTCAACGTTATGGACAAAGTAGTGAATAGTCTGTTTAGTGTAGCCTGTGTGCTGGTTGTAGCAGCCGCAGCTGGGAAGGCCGAAGCCGCAGTGCAGGTGAATGTATCCGTTGGGGTGCCGGTGGTGCAGCCGCCGCCTCCCGTTGTTGTGCAGCCGTGCCCGGCTCCGCCCCCCGTGGTGGTTCAGCCCTGTCCGCATTCTGCTGCGCATTGCCACCATCCTCATCGGCCGAAGCGTCATCACTGTGCACCGAGGCCTCCGCGTCCGGCTGCCCATGCACACAAGGCCCCGGCTCATCGCCATCCTGCACCTTGGCGCCGCTGATTCGGCCAGGTGGAAATTTGGTCAGCATACGAGAATAACCTTGCATGTAAAGGGAATTGTGGCATAATTCCCGCGCCATATGTTGAATCAGGAAGTAATTACAGAAGCTGAGACCGCAGCTATACAGATCCCCGCCGGCAACGCAGTGTTGTTACCGGAGGGGTCTCGTATTTATGTAACCCAGATGCTGGGTAATTCCATAACGGCTGCCACAGATGTGGGCCTGGTTCGCATTACGCGCGAGGAAGCTGCCCGCGCCGGCATTATTGCAGAATCCCAGGTGGTGCAGGAGAGCGATGAGAATCTCACGCTGGAAGAACGCGTCTGGAAGGTGCTCAGCAACATTTACGACCCGGAAATCCCCGTTGATATCGTGAACCTGGGCCTGATTTACGGCGTGGAAATCATTCCTCAGAAGGAGGAGGGTTGCCACGTGAGTGTGCAGATGACGCTGACAGCTCCCGGCTGTGGCATGGGCCCCCACATCATGGCAGAGGCTGAGATGGGCATTGCTGCGCTGGAGGGCGTGAAGAGTGTGGATGTGGAATTTGTGTGGGACCCGCCGTGGAACCAGGGCATGATGACGGAGGAAGCCCGCATGCAGCTTGGCCTGGAATAAAGGAATGGGCAAGGTAACTTTAGAACTGACGGAGAACGAGATGCGCGACCTGGCAGAGGTATGCGCCATGTCGCTCACGTTGCTGGGGCAGGCAATGCCCGATGGCCGTAACCCGCGTGCAGACCGCTGGCATAAGCTGCTGGTTGAGATTGTGAAGGCTGGTCGCACGGTGCCTGGCATTGCCCGTGATATGGAATTGAACCCGGATTGCGGCTACTGGTTTTTCAAGCGCCCGTATATTGAGGAGGCTTTTTATTCCGATGTGCTGGATGAGTATCGCGATGCGGTGTTCTGGGAGGAACTCGTAGCCCGCCTGGCTGGTCGAGCTCTTGCGGAATATTACGGGCAGGAGGCCGTCGACGAGATGAGCGCAGAGGAACGCACGGCTCAGACGGCAGCTATGACCAAGACCTTGTGGGCCGAGGTGTCCCGGTATGGATTGGACCGGCTCATGTTTATGCTCGGCCCGGATGAAAGCTGAGAAAAAGCCGCACGCTGATTTCAGGTGCGGCTTTTTAATTATTCAGCAAGGAATTCATCTACCCCTATTTCAGAAGCGCAGTGGGCGGTCTGGTCGCACTCGCAGCGGTAGCAGGGGTGACAAGGCGTATGCCGGTACACAGCCTTGTGGCCTTTGCCGGGCGGTGCATACACGGCAGCCAGACGGCTGCTCATGATGACATGGCAACGGCAGCCGACCAAGGCTGCGAGCTGCGGCAGCAGACCATCCACTGCATACAGCTTCGTATTCGGCCCCAGGATGGTGGCAACCGCCTCCGGCTGCGTGATGGTGCAGGGAATCCCCAGCTGCTCAGCCATGGCTGCTGCGGCCTCTTTATCGCGCTCCAGCGCAAGAAGTGTGACCTTGCCCTCCAGACGGGATACAACCTCCTTCCATTTCTCAATCGGCCAGCTGTCTGCTGTGCCCAGGGTGGAGAAGGGGGCCAGGAAGCTGCCAGAGGCGTCCGCGTTTCCTTTGCTCGCATCTGTATATTGCAGCCCGGACAGTGTGATGTGCCTGGATGCAAGGGTAAGGTAATCTTCGATACGAGGCGTGGGACAGCTCCCGCATTCAAGTACACATTTGGTGCGGAGATGCTTCTTGAACGGACTTGAGGCAAAGCCGCTGGTGTAGAGCGGCATAAGGTCCTTCAGCTCGCGGAATACCTTGCGGTTCTCGCTCAGCATGAAGAGGAAATCATAGGGGCCCTCCTTATACAGCTCGTCGGATTCAAGCTGCTGCAGCGGGCGGATAGTCGTGACCACGTGGGTGACGTACTCCTGCGTTCTCCAGAAGGCCTGCTGTTCTTGCGGGCAAACCACATTCAGCTGCATATCCGGGCGGCAGGCGGCCAGCTCCCTCATGAACGGGATGGTGAGTACTGCTTCCTCAAATTCCTCCGGAACACAGATGATGATGCGGAAGGGAAGAGTGCAGTATTTCCGGATAAGGCTCTTCTGAACCTCATCTACATTCGGGGCGAAACGGCCTGTCGGCTTCCAGCGGTGGTGCATCCAGAAACCATCGATGATGCTTTCCTTCTGAACCTCGGCGATTTCGTTGTTTACAGCCTGAGTGATGCTTGCAATATCGTCCTCGCCGTCTGCATTGGTCTCAATTCTGCGGCTCAGGACAACATCCCATCTTCCGAGGGCTGTGTTGCGGGTTGCAACGGCCATGAGGTGGCCGTTACCCTTGCAGCGCTTATAGATGAGCGAGGGCAGCGGGGTGGTACCCGTCACCTTGCCAAAGTAGGGAAGAAAGAGTCCCTGCTGAGTGAACTGGTCACTGAGTACACCAAGCATCCCACCTTCTTTCGCCAGGCGAAATACCTCCTTCAGCCCCTTCTTGCTGCTGAACATCTCGCAGCCATAGCGTGAACGGGTTTTGTAGACAAGCTCCTCCAGTATGGGGTTATCCAGTCTACGGTACATAGACCCAAACCGCTTTACCTTGGAGAAGTAAGGTCGTATGCGTGCCAGTATTTCCCAGTTGCCAGCATGGGGAATGCAGCCGATGATGGTCTGGCCATCGGAGGCCTTTTCCTCGAACTCGTCTCCACCGATGATGTTTACAGAGCGCTTCAGTTCCTTTTCTGTCATCTGGCCTGTCTTGAAAGTACAGGCCAGATTCATCGTGGTGCGTACGATGTTTCTACGCACGAGCGCGGATAATTTGGCTCCCTTCAAAGCCGGATCCACGACAATACGCATGTTGCGCGCCACGATGCGGCGGCGTCCTGGCATGAGTGCCCAGACCAGGTAACCAATGCAGCGACCAAAGGTGGCAACTACCCGTATATCCAGCAACCTGAGCACAAAGCAGAAAGCCATGTAGGCTGCTGCCCCGATTTTTTGGGAGCAAGTTGTCTTCTTTACAGATTGCTCGGACATGAACTAATTTAGTTGATGGTCATGAAGCGCGGCACGTAGAACGGCTTGCGGGTATAGGGGTCCCACACCTTGTCGCCAACCTTGCTGTTGGTGTAATCGAGCTGGTAATAAGGCTCGTAGGGAGATACAAGAATGTTGGAGAATTCGCAGGGAAGTGCATAGGGGAGCCCGTCTTCTGCATATTCGATACGGCCATCAAGATGCCCTGAGGGCGGCAGATCGTGGGGATTTACCTTGGCCCAGTTTTCATTCGCAGGCTTGCCATCTACATCTGCTATCACATGGGGAGGACGTTCGCCCGGGTATTCATCGCGGATAAAGTTACTGGCAATCTGCTGGAAGATACAGGAGTTGAGGCTGAGGGTGCAGAGCACAGACGTTAATATCAGTTTGCGTATGTTCATAATGAATGTGTGATGTTAAAATAGTTAAGCCGGACGGTAGGGAACCAGACGAATGCGGCTTTCGTTGCCGTTCTGGCCCTTGGTGAAGAACGGGCAGTAGCCGTGTTCCTCTATAAGCGCAGTAATTTCGGGATAGCAGTCGAGCAGCGTGCGGAGGGCTGGCGCCAGCATGCTGATATGTCGGTCAGGCAAGGCAAATGTACCAATGCTTCCGCCATTGGGAATATCACCAATCAGGGGGCTGTCTCCCTTGAACTGCACCTTTAAAATGGGTCTGCCGTGTTCAATCTGCTGGTCAAATGCCACATTGACTGAGGTGGTCTGGTGGATATTTGCCCCAATCATACGGTCGATAACAACCTCGGCATAGCCATCATGAATGCGCACAGCGACTCCCTGGCCGTGGGTAATGATGGAAAAGATACCCGTCTGGCGGAGTCTGCAGGTTTCGCGCAGGTAGCGGTTGATTTCAGCCTCTGTGAAGCTGATTTCCTGCCCGTTGGCATTGCTCAGCAGAGCGCATAAATCGCGGGCGCTGCCGTTATCCGAATAACCGGCAATGTCTCGCATGTTCTGCGGGGTCCACATGCCGATGACTGCTTTGGTCAGCGTGAAAGTGAACACGATGAAGATCGTGCAGGCAATGATGCTCCAGAAGTTGAAGTATTTCCAGATTATCTGCAGGATATTCTGCTTTTCTGGTTGCTGGGATTCTGTTTCTTCATCCTCGCCGGGGTGTCCGAAAAAGGCGGTCTTTGTAATGTCCTGACTCTGCTCGTCCTTATCAAACAGAAATCCCCACAGAGAAGTATCCTCCTCTGCTCGCTTTTTTGTACGCTTTCTGTTGCTGTTGCCAGACATAGTTGCACTTTCTGGATTATAGCTTATTCAGCAGGGGTTGCAAAGAAAAAACACTGTCCTTATCTCAAATTATCAGACGAACGGGGGAGCGTGGTTAGAATGGCAAGTTGGACTTATCTACAAAATTGGTCTGGCGGATGTATTTTGCCCAGTCGCTGAACTGCTTTTTCTTGGCCATGTCTGCGTTTTCTGCATTCCAGGTGCTGATGGAGTCTGCCTTATTGGCGGCTTCTGCGAAGCGTTCAAGATAGAGCAATTGCATCACTGCGCCTGCGCCCGCGCTGTAGAGAATGTGCCATTCTGATTTGGTGGGCGTTTTGCCGGTAGCCGGATTCATGGCAAGAATGGCTTCATAATCATGCAGTGCTCGTTCAAACATGCCGGCTCGGGCGCAGAGGGTGGCGTGGTGCAGCAGTACGCGGATCTGCCACCAGCGTGATAGTTTGGTGGTTTGCATGGATTGCTCTACAATCTCGATGGCTTTCAGTCGTCCTTCTTCCGTGCCGAGCATGGCCTGGTTATTGGCCAGAATGGCATTGGCCATAATTTTTTCTTCGTCTCTGAGGATGACTCGCTTCTGGCGTAGTAGTGCGACGAGTACGTGCTCCGATTCCTCGATTTGCCCAAGCCTTAACATGACTGCAGCCCGGCGTATGGTTGCCTTGGCATAGAGTTCATCGTTGAGCGAGGCGCAGCTGTTATAGAGTTCAATGGCTCTGTTCAGTGAGTCTTGCGTGCCTATGAGTTCGGATTCGCGGGCCGACATGTACAGCGTTCTCGGTGCAAAGTCTCCCTTGGGGTATTTCCTCAGAAGTACATTCAGGGTGCGCAGGGCATCTACATGCTGGCCGAGAGAGGAATGCAGGCTGGCCATGTGCAAGGTGAGGATGGAGAGCACCTTGGGGGAATTCACCTTGCCTGCTGCAAGTTTAATCATTTCCAATGCCTGCCTGGTTGCATTGATTTCTCCGTTTGTGCTGGAGAGTCTGCGCATGGCTTCCTCATTCAGCGCAAAAAAGCGCAGCTGCCGGTCATCGCTCAGCTTGGTCAGGTGATCATTAATCTTGCTCTTTTGCAACAGCTCCTGGGCTCGTTCCGGAGCGTCCTGCAGGTGCAGGTACACCTGGTCCATTTCTACGTCTGCCGCCAAATTCAAGGTGGGGGCCGGGTGCATTCGCAGCATGTCAATGTCTGCCTGTGCCTTGACTGCATCTTTATCCAGCCAGTAGGCGGCTCTCGCCAGCAGGAGGGCATAGTGCTGCGTTTCTGATAAATCCGGTGTGTTCAGCACTGCTTCCTGAGTGGCCGTGTCTCCGGATTTCAGGGCGCATATCAGGGCGTTGATGAGGGAGACATCCCGCAGCTCATCGGGGGCTTCTCGTGCGCACTTCAGGTAGGCCTGGGCTGTGCTGCTTACCTCAGGAGAGTGCAGCTGGTTTTCGTAGAATTGGCGGTATACGTCGTCTCCATGAACCATGCCCAGGTAGAGCAGGGCTTCGTGGGTTTTATTGCGCTCGAGATACCAGCGTGTCTGCTCCAGCAGGATAGTGCGGGTTGTAGGTTCATGGAGTGTGGTGGCTGCGGCTGTGTTTGCGCAGGTAACATCCAGGGGGATATCGTACGCGTTCTCTGGCGTAAGCAGGTGCTGCTGAATCAGCAGTGCCAGGGAGGCTCTGCGCGATTTGAGCGGTTCGGCCATCCATTCCTGCAGTTTCACGCGGGCGTATTCGCTTTGGGTGAAGGCACCGTGGTTATGCAGTTTACGGAAAGCTTCTTCCAGCAGCGGTGAATCCGGGTTGGAGGAGATGAAATGAAGCAGTGTTTCTTCGCCCTTGCCATCATCGTAGCTTGTGACGATGTGCTGCTCGTCCTGGTCGGGGGGGGAGGACTGTGCCTTTTGTTCTGCATCCGACGCTTCCTGGTCAGATTCGCTGGCTGCTTCCTTTGTGTAGTATACATCGGAAAGTGCCAGTCGCACCCGCTGGCGCATGATAAGCGGCAGGGTGCGGTCGTTTTCCATGGTGCGGCAGAGCTCAAAAGCCTTATCAAATTCGCCCCGCAGACGGAGGTTATCTATCTCGAGCAGGTTAAGCAGGTTCTGCAGAGAGGGATGTTTTTTGACCAGCTGGCGAAGCCGCTCAAGAGCAGCATTGTCCTGGCTTCTGGGCTGGCGTAGCCAGTGTTCTGCCAGTGCGGCGGTTGCCAGTGTGGCAATTTCCTCATTGCTGCTGGTTGTCAGCGGTGTAGCAATGACGGCGAAGTCCACGTGCGTGCTCCTCCAGGCGCAGTAAAGGAGAGCCTTGGCGGCATAGGGAAAGAGTTTGTGCTCTTCCGGAACCTGCTGTAGCGCAATGGCGGCCTCCTTGTAGCGTTTTAAATCAATAAGGGCGCGCCCACGCCAGAAAGCAGCCTCGCTCGAAGTGTCTCCGCGGAGGGCATCGAGTGCATCAGCAGGTTTGCCATTTTTTACCAGAGCGCTACCCCGGCTGGCATCTGCAGCAAGGGGAGCAGCAGCCAGTAAGGAGAGAAGAATGAGATGCTGCGGCTTCATGGGGTGGAGATTCTGCTATCAGGGGGTGTTTTTTGCTACAGGCTGTTCACCAGGGGTTCCTGTCCAGAGATATTGGGTAACATACCGCTGCCCGGATATGGTAAGTGCAGCTTCTGCGCTGCTGTTCTTGACCCGGTTTACGGTGCAGTTCTGCTGCACCGTTGGCATGGAGCGGCAGGAGATGACAAACGGTTGGTCAACTTGTCGGCTGGCCGGATAGATTCCGATGGGCAGCCCTTCTGCTGTGAAGGCGATTTCCAGCGATTCGGGGCGGGTGCGTTCCGTGCGGCTGCCTTTGTACAGGAACGGGTGGCGCCGCAGAATATCCATGGCCTTGATGCATGGAATGGCTACGCGGTAATGTTCCTTTTGCTCTGCAAAGTATTTTGATACGGAAAACGTTTCACCATTCCGGCATGCCAGCAGTACATCTGCCGGGTCAAAGCCTGCCAGGTTCATGCCGTTGAAATTGCCGTGCTTGTTTTCACCTGTGTAGAATTCTTCGAACCGGCTGTTAATCATGAGCGCGATTTCCAGGTGCAGGTGAGCGCGGGTTTTGTTGAGCCCTACGCCGCTGTAACCGAGCCTGCCGATTTCATGATGGCGGCTGACTTTCTGCCCGATGGAGCAGGATACGCTGGCAAGGTGCGCATACAGTGAGTAGATTGTGCCCTCCGGCACAGCGTGTGCGATGACGATGTAGCGCCCGTAATTGCTGTGCCCGGGGGTGCTGCTTACATGCACTACCTTTCCGGGAGCGATGGGGCGGATTACGTCCTGCGGTTCTCCGTTGGCATTACGGTAGATGGGTTTCACATCTATTCCTTCATGAAAACGGCTGAACATGACAGGTGCTCCCGGCTGGGGGCGAAAAGGGTTGCGCACCATGCCATAGGTGCCAGCTTGCCAGGGTTTGCTTTTTGTTCCCTCAAACTGGCGTTCAACGTACATGAAATAATCGTCTCCAGCTGTAGTGTAGAGCGCGGTGTTATCCGTGGGCAGGGTATAGACCAGGTCCTGCGGATGCGCCCATGCTGCGCAGAGGAGCGTGGCGATGCCTGCGATGAGCCGGGATATGTTCACTGTTTCTTAGTGTTGCGGGTGGCAGATGAGTACAATTCCGGGATAATGCGGCCGTGGTCGTCCTTCATGGGGGCGGCTTCCTCCGGCAGTTCAGGCTTGGGACGAGGATCGTCGTCCAGATAGCGTTTCTCCTCGATTTCGGGGTCTACCGGCTCCAGGGATTCGCTGATTCTTCTCAAATCGTAACCATTTAATCCGCCCCAGATGATGAGCTGCCCATCGGTGATGCCCTGGTCAATCTCCATGGGGTCAAAGGCCAGACCATCGATGACCGGCAGAATATGTTTGCCGATGTTCTGCTGGGTTTCGGTAAAGAGGCGGAGCCTGTACTCCTTGGGGGTGTAGAGAACCATGCCATATGAGCCGTCATCTGCCATGAACGACTTGAATTTCTCAAAATGCTTGAGACTCATGATGGGCATGCGGTTATACATGCGCCCATTGTGGCGCACGTTGAATGCCGCTCCGCCTTCGGGGTTGGAGGATTCTGTGAGGAAGTATGCCTTATACTGTTTCTGCTGGCAAGCAGCCAGCAGAAGTGCACTAATCACGGTGCAAATGGAAGATAGAGCCTTGTTCATAGTGTGTTCTCAGGATGATGTCAATCAGGCGCGCAGCAGGTGGCGGCTGTGGTAGCAGTAATTAAGCCCGCTCCAGAGGGTCAGAATGATACTGAGCCAGAGTGTCAGTTCGCGGAACCACCAGCCGATTTCTCCGATGCTCAGCGAGCGCAGCGGCTCGATAAGGTTGCCTCCGTAGGCCAGCTGGGTCATGCAGGCTATGCAGTATGTAAGCTGCGCAGTGGTTTTCCATTTACCAAGCTTATCTGCGGCGATGACTTGCCCCTGAGCCACAGCAAGCTGACGCAAGCCGGTGACCAGGAATTCACGGAAGATGATGAGGATGGATGCCCAGAACGGGCATATGCCGACGGCTGTCAGGTAGATGAATGCTGCGCCTACCAGAATCTTGTCTGCCAGCGGGTCTATCAGCTTGCCGAAGTTGGTCACCAGATTGTATTTGCGGGCCAGGTAGCCATCAAAAAAATCAGTTATCGCCGCAACAACAAAGGCCCAGAGGGCTACGCACGCCGTAATCGAAATGGGCTGGAACCAACCTCCGGTTACTTCATTGATGTTGGGGGAGACACTGCCATCAATCGCCAGTGCCACGGTGTAGACAATGACCAGGATGATGCGGGAAAGCGTTATAGTGTTTGGCAGATTTAACATTGTATCAGAAGTGTTATATCTCGCCTGCTGTCGACTTGCAAGCAGAATTCAAGCCTGTATGCCAAAAAGGAGCATATTTTGTGACAGATTCTTTGCTTGAATCCAAATCGGTTTTTGCTATACTTCCGCATATGAACGCATTTCGCGCATCTATTCTTATTCTGCTGGCCCTTACGGTGGGCCTTATGTTTTATGCGTTTGCTGTGCTTCTTCCTTCCCGGCAGGAGCAGTATCAGATGTACCAGAATCAGCTGAAGATAAGTGAGTATCAACAGCGTCAGCAGGAGCATGAAAGCCGGATGGCCCGGTTTGATGCAGATGCCGATACGCCGGAGGTTGCTGCAGCCCGCGCCGCGGCAGAGGCTGAGGCAAAAAAGAATGAGGCGGATTTGAGCGCAGCAGAGGAGAGCAGTGTGCTGGCTTCTGCCCGCAGAAAGCAGGCTGCGGAGGAGGCTGAGGCTGCTGCTGATGAGCAGCCTGCTGCTGTGTCCTCCCTGGGCGTGGTTACGGCTTATCTTGAGGATTGCGCGGTGATTCTTTTCAAGGCTGGGGATAGAGTGCCGGTGAATGAGGGGCTGGATATTGCCGTGCGCCGCGATGATTACATTGTGTGCGAGGCTACGGTGGATGGCCAGGATACGGAATCCGGCCAGTACACTGCTGCCCTGAAACAGGCAGAGTTCGGTGGTGCCAAGGACCCCGAGGTGGAGGCTAACCGCAAGCCCCGTGTCGGCGATGAGGTGATTGTTTCCCCGTTCCCGAGCAGCCGCGATTTGCGTATGGATGGGTATAACCCCCTGCTGGAGAATCAGCAGCCTTCTGCTGAGCCCAAGGGCATTCCTGAGATTGAGCATATTCTGACCCCGGTTCCCTGATAATTCTTAGCCAGAGATTCGAAATGCATACCCTTTTTGACCGCAATCCGAGTTTCTCTTTTGAGTTCTTTCCGCCCAAAACGGCGGAGGGTGCAGCTTCTCTGCTGGACACCGTGGTGCGACTGCAGGAGTTTCATCCCAGTTTTGTGAGCGTAACGTATGGTGCTGGTGGTGGGTCGCGCGGTCTCACCCGTTCCGTGGTGCGCGATATGCAGAATCGTGGTATTCCCACGGTGCCGCATCTTACCTGCGTGGGGCATACGGAGGCGGAGATAGAGGAAATTCTGGAGGGCTATATCAGCGCCGGGGCACGTGCCATCATGGTGCTTCGTGGAGACCCTCCCCGCCACATGGCCTACGATGCTTCCCGCGATGCGTTCCGCCATGCTGCTGATTTGGTTCGCTTTATCCGCAAGTGGGAGGACAGGCAGCATCTCCCCACCCGCCTTACTCTTGGTGTGGCCGGTTTCCCGGAGGGACACCCGGATTCCCGGAATCGGCTTAAGGAGATGGATTTCCTGAAGGCGAAGATGGATGAAGGCGCAGACTACATCTGCACCCAGCTGTTTTTTGACAACCATGCGTTCTTCGATTTCCGGGACCGCTGCCGCCTGATGGATATCAATGTGCCGATTATCGCCGGCATCATGCCCGTGACAACCATTTCCGGTATGAACCGCATGGCTGAGCTTTCTGCCGGCACTAATTTCCCGGCCCGCTTGCTCAAGGCTATGCTGCGTGCCGGCGGTGATAGGGATTCTCTGGAGCGTATCGGTATCAATTACGCCAGTAACCAGTGCAGCGAGCTGCTGGATGCTGAGGTGGACGGTATTCATTTCTACACCCTGAACCGCTCCAAGGCTACTCTGGAGATTTATCACAACCTGGGATTCAACAATTATTTCGACCTTGAGCGCCTGCGCTCTCTTAACAACCTTTACAGATAAAATATCACTCCCCCCCATATGGATACCACAAACAAGAATAATGAGGATACGCTTCCTCTCACCCCGGAGGAAATCAAGGCCATTGGCGAGATTGCAATCGGTCCCTCCAAACACGAACAATTCCTCAATGCTCACTACAAGAAACTCATGTGGGGCGGCATTACTCTTGGTATTGTTGCGGGTGGCGTCATTGCGTTCTTCTCGAATCGCAACGATATGCGCCACGAGGCTGCAGCAAAGGTGGTGCAGGCCATGCAGATAACGGCACCGGGGCAGGGCATTGCCGGGGCAGAGGATTATGATGCTGCTGCGCTGCAGTTCCTGGCTCAGGAATATGCCCAGACTCCTTCTGCGGATACTGCTGCGCTCCTGAATGGCCTTGCCTTGCTGGCCAAAGGGGATGAAGCCGGTGTAGCTGCACTGGAGAAGCTTGCCGCTGGCAATGCACTGCTTCCCCTGCGTGCCCGCGCTCTGGCTGCGCTTGCAACTCACCAGCTGCAGCAGGGCAAGGATTCTGTACCCACCTGGACCCGCCTGAGCCAGATGGAAGCTAACCCCTATTCCGCGCTGGCTTATCTCATGCTGGGCGATCTCTGCAAGAACAAGGGCGAAAAGGATGCCGCCCGCACCTGGTATCAGCAGTGCGTGGCAAAGTGCCCCACCAGCACGCTGGTGACGAATAAGACTATTGAAATGCGTCTTGCCTTGCTCGATGTGGATGCTCCCACCCAGGTAGAAGCAGTGGCGCAGCCCCAGCAGCAGGAAAATCCGCTGGGCAATCCCTTCGGTGAAACGCCAGAGGTGGGAAATACGGAATTCAACCCGGGATTCTGATTCATGGGCCTTTACCAGGACAATTTCTCCGGCCTTTCTGAGCTGGAACGCTTGGCGGCAATGGCTCATGACCCCGTTCGTGTGCACGAAATCGGGGCTGACCAATGGCCGCTCACCATGATGGCCTGTGGGCTTATGGCCAGCAATGATGAGGAGAAACTGGAGGAAAATTTCGAGATTTACGATATTTTTGCCTCCAAGACCACCGTTGCGGCCCGAAAAAGCAGCCTTATTCAGCTTTCCCGGTTTATCAGCGGACGAAAGGGTGAGGGGTGGAAATCCCTGATTCCCTATGCCACAAACGAACCGGATGAGGCCTTAAGCCGAATGGCTGCTACTTATGTGCTGACTCTGGCCCAGCCGGGCCCGACGGAGCACCTGGCCGGTGTGCAGGAGCTGGTGCAGCGTCTGGCTCATGATGAGCTGACCCCCACCACGATTCTGGATTCAGTGCTCAACATGGCCGACATGCGGGTTCTGCCGCTGCTTCAGCCGCTGCTGGAGGTGTCTGCGGAGCGGCTGGAGGAACTGGTGGATGAATTGGCCTGCACGCCGAATCGGCTCAGCTGCGCCTTCTTGCTGAACGCGCTGTCGCGGTTCCCGGAGCAGGGTGAATGCATAGCAGATGCACTTTGCCGCATGGCGTCTCTTTCTACCGTTATTCTGGATGTTGCGCTGCCCATTCCTACCTGGGCTTTCGAGAAGCCGACACCCCAGCCCCTGCATGGTTGGACCCGCGCAGAATACTACGCCCGTATGCTCCCTGAGCTGACTCCCTATCTGGATGCGGCTCTGCTTCAGCGCGTGCAGGAAGCATACGGTGCATGCTGACACAGAAGCTCCTGTTTGTTCTTGCAATAGACGGCAGCTTTGTGTTAAATACCTTTCGCAAACAGAGCCGGCCCCGTAGTTCAATGGATAGAACGGCCCTCTCCTAAAGGGCAGATATGGGTTCGATTCCCGTCGGGGCTGTTCTGCACACTAAAACACCGGTCAGCGGGTAATGCTGACCGGTGTTTCTTTTGGTCTTTTGCGGGCCTCTCAGCGCTTGCGGTAGAGGCGCCAGGAACCGTCTTCTGCAACAAGCTGCCAGGCATCCGGGTGGGTGATGATGCTGTAGCTGGAGCGGTGCACGGCCAGGTAATCGCCGTGGCGCAGAGAGTCCGGCTCGCCGGTGAGTATTTTTGCCCTGCCTGCGGAGTAGAACTGGGCGGAGTAGGGCACCTTGTTGTCTACGTAGTAGAGCGGTGCATTCGCATCCCAATTCTGCAGCAGCTTCTGGTGGCAGCGGTATCGGATGTGGTCGAAGCCGTTCCCCAGACCGAAGATGGCTATGATGGAGAGCATGGGCACCGCGGCAAAGATGAATGCCTTGTAGTTGCGGCGCTCCTTCTCATGCAGCGCCCAGAGGCGGCGGATGAAGAGGATGCAGAAGGCTGGCACGGCGGGAAGAATGTAGGCCGGGAGGATGTTCCGCGCCATGGTGAAGAAGATGGGTGTGCTCAGTGCCCAGCACCAGAGGAAAAGGGTTTCCTGCTTGCAGAAGCCAGCAACCTTGCGGCGCAGGATGAAGGGTACCAGCAGCACCCAAGGCAGGAACATCTCTGCTGCATAGAGCCAGATGGTGCCGATGGCGCGGGAGTGGCCCTTGCCGTATAAATCTCCAGCCCAGCCTTTCACCAGGAAGCGCTCAAAATGCTCGCCGATGATGAAGTAACGCAGGAATCCGGGGGTGGCCTGCTCGGCTGCGATGTACCAGGGCAGGGTGAGGCCAAGCATGAGCAGCGTGCCGCTAATCCACGGTATGCGGTGCCAGAGCTCCACCCAGGCCTTCTGCCAGACTACCCAGGCAAAGATGGGCAGGCCGCAGACTACCAGGGCAAGGGGCCCCTTGCTGAGCAGGCCGATGACAAGGCCGAGGAAGAAGAGATACCCCCAGAGGCGGCGCGGGCCCTCATCGGTCATGGCGCGGTAGAAGGTCAGCATGCTCAGCGTGGTGCCGAAGGCCAGGAAGGCATCAGTCATGACTGCGCCGGCGGAGACAAAGCCCATGGCCGAGGTGAGGAAGACGATGATGGCGGCGGTGCTTTGCTCTGAACGCCTGGTTCTGAAAGGCCAGAGGAAGAAGCAGAGGCCAATGCCCAGCGTGGCCAGATACGGTGCCAGGCGGGCTGCGAATTCATTGATGCCGAAGAGATACATGGTGGCGGCACTGCCCCAGAAGGACAGCGGCGGCTTGCCCCAGAAGGGCACCCCGTATTCAAACTGCGGCTGGAGCCAGTAGTTTGTTTCCACCATCTTGCGGGCCATTTCACCATAGCGGGCCTCAGTGGTATCCATCAGCGGGTAAATGCCCAGGCTCAGCAGACGGGCCAGAAGCACAAAAGCCAGCACCACCAGCAGCATGGGCAGAATATTATTCCTTGCTGCGGGCAGGCTGAGCACTTTTCTGGTCTGCGGGAAGTTCTGTTTCAGCAGCAGGATGATACCGCCGATGCACAGGATGCCCCCGCCCAAATAAATGCAGGGCATGGCAAATATCTGCACCAGATCCGGCACGCTCGTTAAATCATATATCCATTTGAAGATATGGTACAGCCCGTCATCATACAGTGCCGGCACCTCGGTCACCTCGTCGATAGCCCTTGCCTGGTAAATGAGCAGGAACGCTGCGCCGGCGGTCATCAGCGGGAGCATGAGGCGGTGGCCATAGTTCGGCGCCGGGGTAGTAGGCATGAGCCGGTCGTGGAAAAGATAGATGGTGACCAGCAGCTCGATGAACAGAATCACCGCCATCCATTCACAATATGGCAGCTCCAGCACCTGGCCCCACGTGGCCGCGGGTGACATGATGAAATCGCGCGTGAGCAGGTGGAACGAATCACCGGAGATGATTTCCACCAGCTCCTCCAGCCAGTGAATCAGGCAGAAGAACGAGAACATCACCAGCGAGATGCGCTTGTCCCAGCGGCCACCGTGGAAATCCGCGGGCAGCACACACAGGTACAGCATGTACGGAAGAATGGTGAACAGGAAGCAGGCGCTGTTTTCATTCAGAAAGGAAAGGACTGAATCAAGCAGCTCTCCATCAGCTGGCTGAGCTACCCCCATGCAGAGCAGCAGCACGAGCTCAATCAGCTCAAAGAAGACATAGACGCAGATGAATGGCGCGAGTCGTTGCCAGTAGTAGCGCAGGAGGTTTGTCATGCGCGCAGCATAACATGCGCACGCGGAGGGTTCAAGAAAATAATAACATGCCGAAACAATAAGGCACAGGGGCGGTCCTGCGCAATCCCTCCGGTGGCAGTGGGCGGGGGCAGGGAAATCAGGCCTCATCCTTGCGCGGACAGCGCCTTGCCATGAAGCGTTCGATGGCGTAAATCCTGTCGAAAAACGCATTCACG
Organism: Akkermansia sp.; assembly: GCA_045132635.1. Lineage (GTDB taxonomy): Bacteria > Verrucomicrobiota > Verrucomicrobiia > Verrucomicrobiales > Akkermansiaceae > Akkermansia. Next base: position 39,194 of record JBGUSR010000030.1, on the reverse strand, counting down.
TGAGCCGAAAGACTCTCAACAACCTGTGAAATGTGCGCTACATTGCACCTGAAATCATAATTCGGGTTATACGACTCGATAAGACGCGCATCACACCTGAAATTCATGCCCTGTACACTCAGCTTTTTGCCGTAAGTATCCAGGGCACGGAGTTTCTTAGCCGTGGTGGTGCGGTATTTTGTGTAAAGAAGCGTCAGCCTCTTCTTAGCCTCATACGGGCCGAACTTGGCAGAACCTGCCGCTTTTTCTGCTATGGAAAACTGCGGAAAATCCAGCAGTACCTTGCCATCCGGCGTCAGCTCCCTCTGAATAGTCTGCGCATTTTTGTCGTACACAGAAATGAAATAGTTTATCTGCGATATCCGCAAATTCAAAAGAGTTTCAAACTCCTTGATATCAAACTCATCGCCACTATTCATGCCCGCTTTTATGCCCCAAACGCCTTGAAAAGTCAATCCTTTTTTACCTTGCCACCCACGAATCACGCCCTATTCCCGCCCCGCATCACCGGGAGAAACCACCCCCGCCTCCTGCCGATGCTTCACCCTGAATACCTTGAAGCACCACCACCTCCTCCCGCCATGTTCCACAGCGTGTATGTCATGCTTCACCCCGCCACCGCAGATTGAGACACCCCGCAGCTTATTTTACCATGCTCTTATTCTGTATCAGTTCTTGTTGACATCTCTCCGTTTAAGGCAAGGGTAATAGTCATCAGCTCTATGATGATGTCGTGTATCTCGGGCCCTATACGGTAGGCTCTATCTGAATAGTAGAGCCTGCTTCCTGCCACGTAGGAGAAGTGTTTTTTGGTTTTTCATTCGCTGCTGGAGAGAAGGTAAATCTCCATGATATCGGCAACCTACGACAATTCTGCACTCTCGTTTTGAACTTCATAAGCAAGCAGAACGAAACGAGATGAAGATTGTAACCCGGAGCTGATTCATAAAAGCGTCTCCAGAACTATGTTGTGTAGATTAACGGTATTTGAGCCACTTTGCAAGCATATTCCAACATACTATCTGTCAAAAATAGTGTGCTGTTTTGAGTTGCAGAGTTTCTAAAATGGGCAGAAGAACATCATTATTAGCGATTTACAATCCGTGTGTACGAGACTATAGAAGAAAAACTTCTCGATAGTTCTAATGGGCGGTAGTGGAGGGATGGGTATTTGATGGGAGAGTACGGGTGTGAGACGTGTGTGTGTGTGACGGCGAGGGGGAGCAGGGGGTGGAGAATGGTTGTTATCGAGGCTCGGGACAGCCCTGTCTCAGCGGTTTGTGTGGGCGACTTGTCTCGGCGTGGACGACTCCGGAGCCGGAAGCAAGGGTGCGAGGCGAGACTCGAAGCCCCAAGCCCAAAGGAGCGGATACGGAAGTCCCGTCACGCATGTTGCTCCGCTCATGTGTGTGCCTTTCTGAAATATCGAGACTGCAGCCATTTACTCTCTTTGGAATTATTCTAATGGGCAATAGTAGGAGGAGGGGTAATTAATTGGGGGGCGAAGTAATCGGGCGGAGGCCACGGGCTTGCTGGCAGAGTACACATATCAACGGCCGCGCTCGATGAGGCCGGGAGAAAGTCAGAGATTTCGGCTTGTTTGTAAGGTCAAGAAACGGCATCCCTATCTGCCCAGGGATGCCGTTTACTCAGAACCGAAGCAACTTTACCCTTACCCGTGCCGGGCATGGGGACATGCAACACACTTGACCTTAAGAAACGCTTTCCCCTCCCTGTACAAACATCGCTGCCTCACCGAACTCCTCATTCTGGAACCCGGTATTCATATAGAAATGCCCACCAATCACGCTGAAAATCGCAAGCGCGCGGATTAAATCAAGGCATGAAAAACCATTATTTACCATCTTATTATAAAGCGCCTTCATTTTTGAGTAAACTTACGCTTGATAAAACCAGCCACTCGGCGGGGGAAGATGAGGAGCTTATACGGAAGCCCGTTTGTCCGCAGTCGGAATGGACCGATTGGTGCTGTATTGATGATTTTCTCTTTCACTTCCTGCAAAGGCCATTCTCTTAATTTTTCAAGCACTAACGCTCTATCTCTTGGAACTTGTTTCGGAGGACGGACGTAAACCACGTCCTGACCTTTATAAATCAGTTCGAAAGGCTCATTGCGCAAATCTAGTTGACCTTTTAGACTATCAAGGGTGTATTTCCCTTTGTCTGAGTTCGCCAGAATGGCTGAGATACCTTTGTCGATAGGCCAATCTGGATGATGATTTTCTACGCCCCAGTAGTCGCCCAACGTAATATCACCTTGACGAGGTATGTGAGCATAGGGACAATTGTAACAGATTTTATTCAGCGCTTTATCACATAAGAAAAGTCGCATATAGACGTCCTGATCAAGCGGGCAGGATGCTGTTGTTCCATTCGTATAGTGTCTGGTTCCGTGGAACCGTTGCCACCCTTCCGGTTTATCCCGGAAGGAGACGTGGTCAATTATCTTTCCGCTGCAAACTTCATCTTCAGCAACGTACTTTTCAAGAATCAAATGGGTTGGGGCGCCGTGGCAAACGATATCAATGGTGAGCAGATTATCGTATGACTTCCGGAGATATTTCTGCAAAGCATGTACCTGGCATGGCGTGCCGCTAAAAAGAACCTTGCGTCCCGTCTTTAATTCATTTCGAACCTCGCGATACACTTTACCAGGGATGGCTGGTGTGTACTTTGAACCACGCATGCGCGAGAGACCTTCCAACGATTCCGTTTTATCGAAAATGGCTGTGTATTTATCTTTCCAGACCACGCCGAAGACGATACCCCCTTGTTCAATCACGTGGCCTGCAAGAGCAGTAAAAATACCACCACTAGAACTCTTAAGGTGTATGTCTGTGTTATTATTCCAGCCGCCATAGGACATGACGCTGTTGATATCATCTGTAAACTCTTGTTTTTCCTCCAATGCTATGCATTGTTTGACGCAAAGCCCGCAGTTAATACAAGCCTCAGCATCCACTTGAGGAATAAGAAATCCATCCTTACTCCACACCATGTGAATGGCATTTTTGGAGCAAACATTGGAACACAGTCCACAGCCGGTGCAGTTTTCGGGGGGCGTTATGTGGTTAGTAGTCATGTTATATGTAAAAGTTTTTTGAGAGGGATAAGGAACATGTCCTTTTCTTCCTTGTTCAGATAGATACAGAACAATGTTACAGAAATCAAAGAGCCATATACCGCAATCACTGTAAACAAATCCATCCATGTATCCACCTGCCAGAAATAAGCCAAGGCAAGACCGACTCCGGCAAGCAAGGCACAAGGCATCAGCATCGGCAGATAGGTGCGGCGGAAGAAGGTTCCAATCAGCAGCCCGGCCTTGCGCTTGTAGTAAAGGTTGATCATAATCACTTGACCAAAGGTCAGAGAGACAGACGTGCCAATAAACATGCCGATAGGTCCAAAGAAAAGCGAAAGGACATAGCCCAGAACTACACAGACCAGAGATGAATAGAACAGGATAATGGCTCGTCCTTTAAAAAGATTTAAGGCAAGCAGGATTGAAATTCCCGTATTCTGAGTTAATGGTATAACAAGAGGCAACAAAACAATCAAAGCGCCTAACCACACGCTAGCTACATGTTCCCCCATACTATCGCCTACCCAGAGACTCAGGAAATCTTTTCCAAGAAAAGCGAAGCCTAGTAAAACCATACTTAACAAGAAAAGCTGAAGGCGCCCGGCTCGAATCATCACATTCGTTAAATCTTCCTTGCTGGCCTCCAGCGCTACCATGTGCATCAACTTGGGAGCGAGCACACTGTAAATGGCTGAAGCCGCCGTCATGAAATAGCTGGCAAAAGATATTCCCAATGCAAAAACAGACACTGCAATAGTACCACTGACATTGGCTAAGATAGGAGAGCCCGCTTGCCAGTACAATATATCCATAATCTGAACTAGGAATATCCACACAGAAAAACTGAGCATCCCTCGATAAAGCAGCCAATCAGGCTTACTGAACTTAACTTTGGCTTTCAGGATATGAAGAGTATAGAACATGCCCCAGAGCAGGTTCAGAATACCCATGCCCACAGCTAATACCGTCAAGCCAATAGCCTTGAACCCAAGCAAGAGCAAGGCTACAGTAAGCCCTGTATTGAGCAGGGAGCAGCAAAGGCTCACAATGCCCGGGACCACAAATTTCTGATACGCTCCCGGCACACACCCCAACGGGCGTAAGGGAATGGCCAGAATCATGTTACCCAAGGTAAGCAAGAAGAGAATCTCGAGCGTTTCATGTTGGGTGTCGTTCAATTTCGGGAACAACGCATCCAGATGAAAGAAGCATACACCCCCCGCAGCCAGTGTAACGAGAGCAATGAGGCAGAATAGCATCATACTTTGCCCCAGGAAGTGAGCCTGTTGCTCATGCTCACCTTTCGCTCGATAGGTCACCACATACTTACTCACCGTCGCACCAAGCCCCAAATCGGTCAAAGCAAGCCAGGCTATGACTGAGCCACTCAGCATGAAAAGGCCATACTCCTCCACACCTAATGTCGCAATAACAAAGGGAGTAAGGAGAAACGACGTCGTGAGGCGAACTACAATGGAAACGTAGTTCAAGATAGCTCCTGTCTTGATTTCACTTGCCATATCAGGTCAGATTTTCTTTGAGAAAGTTGATACCTCGTTTACGCTCGGTATCGAGTACTGTATTGATTCGCTTCCAATCAATGGGAGAATTGAGTACCGTCATAACCTTTTCCGGTGTGGCTCCTGTTATTATTCTATCCTCCAGGCCAAAGGTACCCAGCAAGGTATCAAAGCGGGCATTGCCGCGGCCTTCATTGCCCAGACACACGAAAGGCTTGTTGAAGATAATAGCAAACACGCAGCCATGGAATGAATCTGTGATGAAATATTCACAATCACGAATCAAGCGCAACCACTGCGGCACACTAATAGGAAAACGGTCGCGACGTTTCTTCGCAGTAGCATGCGGCATAAGGTGCTGCAACTGAATGTTCATAGTTTTTGCACTTAGCTGTAGTAATTCAGCCTTACTTTCTGTTTCATCCAGCACATACACTGCAGCATACTTGTCATCAGGCAACCATGTTTTCTCACTATCAATGATTTTACCATAGTCCTCTGGGTGCAACAGGAGAGTTGGATCCGGCATCTGCACCGCATCCACGCCAAACACTTCCTTGCAAATCTTCACGCCGCTATGCTCACGCACGGAGACAGCCTTAAATTCGCGTAACAATCGTACACATTCCTTTGTTTCCTCTGGTGAGCCTTCCCATTCGGCAGTTCCGAACGAAGCGGCATAGGCAATACTTCGGTTACGTTGTTCCTTTGTTGCAAAATCCAGAAAGAATTGCCTTATTCCCCCTATGTAATCTGCTGCGCTCTTGCGCCATACCTGATCGCTACCTACCACATATTTGTCTATGTTTACTCCGTCACTGCATTCTACATGTTGTGTGCGGAAACTTTCAGCCATATCGAGTATGACTCGAGTATGGATTGGAGTATGGGGTGAAGTGAATCCAATAGATAACTGTAACTTTCTAAGTAAATATTTAATATAACCAAGCAGATTGAGTTGGGGGTGCATGCCGTGTTTCACCTCTGCTTTAATTTGAGTGCAATCTTGCAGGACCGTTTGCAGGGCATAGGCCTGAAGCATACCCCCATAGTTCCCCCAAAGCGGATGAGTAATAATAGAAACTTTCATCTGTTTTGAAATCAAAACCAGTATAATAATCGATATAGTAATGAGTGTTTAGGTGAGTTGCCATTTAGCCACGAAGTGTAATCAAAATAGCGCTCGTAGATGAATCTGTCTAAAACTCTTGAATGATGGCTCATATACTGTCCAACCGATAGTTTTCCTTCTTCTTTGTATTCTAGGAAAGGTAAACAAAAATCAAATTCAGGATATTCTTTTGCCGTAAACATAATCTTTCCTTTGCAATGTATTTCTGAGAATTTTACTATATCCCCATAACTCATTTTATTATCGGAACCTATAACCCAGATATTATCATAGTTAATACGGGATTTTCGCCTATCCCATATACGCTTTCCTTCTTCAAACGTTTCTGCGTGGTTAAAAGTGATTTCAATGTCTCCACAAAGAGCACGAGGAAACGGGCATGTTTCATCATTCAATGGAACTAATTCTTGTTCCATGTACCATCGGAGGTTGCTGACTAATTTACATATATCTTTTTCTGGGAAAAAAAGATTAACTGTAGGAGACAAGAATTGCCTGCCCAATTTGTGTGTGATGACACCACCAGCGCAAGTTGCACAGATAATTGTGAAATCTTTATTTTTAAGACGAATTTGGTTGACTTTGTTTTCTATCAACGCGAATATTTGTTTCATTAAATAAAATAACCGAGGTAGAAACATAAAATTATTATACATACAAATTAATCAATTTGGTTATATTTTTATTAACATCAAATCCGGCCGAAGAAATATTTGACTGAGTATCTGTTCGGTTGTAAGGTGCTAAAATGTGAGAGACCCATAATTCTGAGTGCTGATTCAGCTTCAGGAACTTAACTAGCCCGATGCAAATGGAGACTTGTTTGGGAACTCTGTCCGATGTGACTACCTTTAATCCTGCAGCTTGTGCCTCCACCATGCTGAGAGACAGACCTTCGTAGAGAGAGGGGCTGCAGTAGACATCGAACCCATGCAATAATTGGGGAACGTCGGTGCGTGTCCCCAAGAACTGTACAGCATGGGCAATTCCTATAGCTTCAGCTTTTTGCTTTACTTCTTCGTAAAGCCCTGTTTTTTCTCCCACCAATACCAAAAGGGCTTTAGGCTCCTTTCCAAGAACTTCTTTAAAAATCGAAAGTAGCCCCATATGGTTTTTTGGGGGGGAAAATCTGGCCACGTCGCCGATAACCCAATGTCCTTCCCAGCCCATGTCACTGCGTACTTTGTTACGGATTTCTTCATTGAACGCATACTTCTGTGCATCAATAGCATTGTTGAGCATAATGGCTTTTTTTGCTATTGTTTTACCGAATAGCCAGACGGCTGCTTCATCTCCGCAGGTCATGGGGGTGGAGATATAGGGCCGAATTAGATGCTTGAGAATAGTACGGATTGGCCATTTCCAGTTTCGGTCGCAGGATGCATTATGAGCATGCGCAATGATGGTAGGAACGCCTCGAGATGCCGCTTCCTTATAGATACAATAACCTAACTCCCCAACGTGTCCATGAATGATTTGGTATTCGGGATGCTCGTTAAAGAATTCTCTAACTGCCTTTTGATGCGCAATGAAATTGAAGATGGGTGGTATTCTGAAAATATGTCCACCCATGGCTTCAATTTCATCATCGTAAGCACCGCGTTCCTGACGATGGAGTAGAAAGTCAAACTGAACTTTGCTGCGATCAATATGGCGATAGTAATTCATCACCATGGTTTCTGCTCCGCCACGGTTCATGATGGTAAGCACCTGCAATACCCTTATTGGGGATTTTGTTAGTCTATTTTGATTTTGCATGCCGGTATGAGTATGTTGCTGGCGTTTTCTTTATAGTGGAATGTGGCGGGGTTGCCGATGGCGATAGTATTGTCGGGCATGTCTTGGTTGACAAATGCTCCAGGAGCGATTACACAGTTGTGACCTATGCTGATGTTACCTACCACTATAGCATTGGCGCCCACTACAACATTGTTGCCAATTGCAGGTGTGCCCCATACATTTCCATTACGCTTGTTGGGTGGAGCATTGCCGATCAATGCTCCTTGTCCAATATTAAAGTTATGCCCTATTTTGGTACCTGAATTTACAACAATAGCGCCCCAATGATTGATACGAAAAGCCCTCCCGATATCTGTTTGGTAGGGAATTTGAATGGCGTATTTAACTTGATAGTGGCGCAAAAGAAGAATCCAGAATGGTTTTGTCAGCCAACAGGCGGAGCGAGTCCATCGCCAGATACAGGTATAGCGAAAGCCTGGGGTGAAGAGGAAATAGCGCAGGAAATGTGACCAACTCCATCGCCCCTCGTAGCGGTACAAATCTTCTCGTATAAGTATATCAGGTATCATCGTTGTGAAAAATTGTCTTTCATGTGAAATAACAAGCCTAAAGGAACCAATAAACTATAGAGCCAACCTATCATTTGTACTTTTTCCTGATAAGGTATGGCAGAGCAGGCTGCAAAACGCCAGAAATTGATACCTGCCTTGATTTTCTGCAGTAATGATATGGGATGTTTACTCAGCTCCGCATAGTGCATCATGGAGGCGATTGGACTTTGCATTCGAACCTTCGTAATTTTAGCGGTTAAACCATCGGATCTGTATTCGCACACATATATACCCTGATTGAAATAACGTAACTTATATTTTAGAGCAATGCGATTCCAGATGAGGGATTCGGGACAGAATTTTTCACCATCTATCTGAGGGAAGGGGTGTTGCCGTAAGATTTCTGTTTTGTAGGCTTCGGCCATATCACCTGTGTAGCCATGGCGACAACTAAAATCAACGATGGTGCAGTCAAGCGCTTCGAAGGGTAATTCACCGCCTATCCTTTTGTTTTTAGTGGTAATGCGTGTACCGGATATGCCAGCAAAACACTCATTATCTTTAATTTGCTGATAATAGAAATTGAGTTTTTCCAGTGCATCTTCCGTCAGATAGTCATCACTATCTACAATAAAAAAGATTTCTCCCTTTGCTTCTTGAACACCTCGATTGATGGCGATGTGTTTGCCTGCGTTTCCCTGTCGGAAGTAGCGTAAGTATATCTTCTCTTCTTTAACAAAATTGGTTATCAATTCTTGCGTGTTGTCGGTACTCCCATCGTCTACCACAATCCATTCAAAATCAGTAAAACTCTGACGACACAAACTCTCGTAGAGCTTGTGAATGATATAGCCTCGGTTATATGTGGGTGTAAAAACGGTTATCATAATTTAACGTATGAACATGAGGTAAGTAAAGGAGGCGTGAAGAAATACAATGAGAGCAAGTTTACCGTGATGATTTTTCCAGATTTGGTATTTTAACGCCGGGTAGATAAGCACAACCGGATACAGGAACCAGGAAAGGTAGGCGAATCGGTCTGAGAAGTTGGCTCGGATGACGAGAACCCAGAATGTGTTGGCCAGTATGTAAGTGTTGAATAAGAGACTGTAAGTCTTGTCATGTATGCCTTTTTTCACAATGTAGTACCATCCCATGGCAATGGGAGCAAGGCTATAAAGAATGAAATCGATGCGAAACCCAACTTTGTAGTGGGTATCGCCCGCTGCAACCATAAGATAACTTGTTCGTTGGTCTGGGATGAGTTGCGCAAACAACGCTTCAAAAGTAGAGCCCATCGCGGCAGATAAGATAACTGAAAATCCCCAGAGACCGATATAAAGTCTGGAGTTATTGTAATATTTAGCTATCACCATGCAGAGTGCCGGTAATGCCATGGAAAAGTGAATATTGATGGCGGTCAGCAGGCAGATTATGAAGAGAAACAGCCTTTCCTTGTGTATCAGAGCCAACAAGAGAAATGACGCGGCAAGACCTGCGCGCAGCGTGTTGGTCCCATACGCATAAAAGAGGAAACCTGTGCAGAACATTAGGAAAAGGGGGAACGCATAGCGTTCTCCTAATTCTTGTGACATGAGATAATGGTTTCCCACATAAATGAGAGATGTCAATAAAAACCACACATGGTAATTTAACACGAGTCCACATACCCACTGATAGATACCGAAAAGAGCATCGTTTTTGAAGCTAGGTAATGCCTCAAACTTACTCATTTGCATAAAACTTGCGGCATATAGCTCGCGATCTGCACCCGAGTTCCAAGGAACCGGTAGCAATCCTATGCACAAAACTGCCAGGAGCAGCAGGAAGATACACCACCTCTTGCTTTGGGTATAGATACAGCTCTTCCTGTCCGGTATCATCAGGCAGGTCAGTAGAACCAAGGCAAATGTTGTGTGATAATAGAGCTCGCTCATTTGGTCTTAATCAATCAGGCGGTAGAGTTTTTCGACTTCAGAGGAATTATCGTGTATGTGTTCTTTGAGATATTGCGAGTACTGTTTCTGTTTTTCGGGGTGTAACAACAAGTCCTCAATGGCATTGGCTAAGCTCTCGGGTGTCATCTCACAAATGCTGGCATTCACACCGTGTTCAAATTGGTCGTGCACTGTGCTGAAGTTGGTGACAACAACAGGCTTACAGAGGAGTTTTGCCTCATCCAGAGCGATGGATTTACCCTCGAATTTTGAGGGGTGGACAATGAGGGTTGACGCAGCCATATAGGGGTAGGGATTAGGTACGGCACCATGAAACACGATGTGAGATTTCAATTTGGATTTCCTGACAATGTCTGCATACTTTTCATCGGATCCCAGCAGACCCAGAAAATGCCATTGGAACGCTATGCCCTTTTCTTTGAGTATGGAAGCCGCTGCTATGGCAAGAAGACTACCTTTGGCTTTACATACATGCCCAACAGTAATAAAGTGTGGTATGTCTTTATTCCATTCGACAACAAATTCCTTACCCTGAACCGAGATAACTTGTGGAGAAGTTATGTTTTCCATGAGCTGTACTTTATGGGCACAATCCGGAAATGTTCTTTTTAGCGAATTGACACAATGCTTAGAGATGGTGAATATGGAGTTTACTTGAGGGAAATACAATTTGTCTGCCTCCTTATAGTATGGCCACTGGGAGTAATCGCTGTGGAAGAATGTTATCTTTGTTTTCCCTTTAAGCTTATTCACCATGTAGTAGAGTTGGTGCTGCCCATTGTAATCAATAATAGCGTCGTACTCACCCTCAATGGTTGGCAACAATTTTGCCAATAGCAAACCCGCCTTTGATTTGCTTATCGTGCTAAGCCCCATGCGCAACAGGCTTCCGCAGGCTAGTAGGGGGTGCCCCATGCGCAGCAGTTTGGCGCTGCCGCGCATGCCCTCGAACAGGGCATCGCGCACGGGGCAGGTAAGAACCTTTATGTCCTCGGGAACCATATTTGCATACAGCCCCCCACTGTGACCTATCCACAGGCTGACCTCGTAGCGTTCCTTGTCGAAGGCTTGCAACAGGTTAATCATGCTCTTGGCCACTCCGCCTCCCGACAGAGAACCAATGAGGAAAAGTACTTTTTTGCGCTGTCTCATAAGGCGTATATCTGCTGCATGGTGTTTTCAACGGCAAAATCCTGTACGCGGCTACGTGCAGATTGGGCATAGTTGCAACGCAACTCGGCATTGAGGTACATCTGCTCCACGGCAGCTGCGATGGATTCATCATCATGCTCGCAGAGTAATCCGTACTTATCCTTCAATATTTCTATTGGTCCGGCGGTACGGGTGGAAATCACAGGAGTACCCAGAGCCATAGCTTCACAAATGACCAGACTGAAGCCCTCCGCCACAGAGGAACTCAACAACATATCTGCTGCTTTGACATAGGGGAAAGGATTGGATTGGAAGGGCTTTATTTCAACCCTGTCTTGAACACCGTAGTCCTTAATCATCTGCTCGATTTCATATTTTAACTCTCCTTGCCCCATGATTTGGAAGTGGATAGGTAAACCCTTAGCCTTTAGAAGAGAAGCAACGCGAACAACGCGATCGAATTTTTTTTGGGGGGAAATTCTGCCCAGACAAAGTACTGTAAAATCCTTGTTTTCAATGGTGCAAGTGTTGCTCATGCTTTGCACCTTGGTAATGTCGACAGGATTATATATAGTTCGGACAGTTGATTTACAGGTCGGGAAGCGTTTTTGAAAGGCTTTTTCTGTATCTTTGGCCACGCAGATGACCGCATCCATAGTGTTATAGGCATTGAGTTCTTCCTGTTCATTTCGGAACTGCCCTTTTTCGTAGGGGAAGTTGTACAAATCGCAGTGAACCCAGGAGTAGTGCCGCTTTGCCATCAGCATGCCGATGGCATGGAACTTGAGTGGCGTTCCTTCCAGAAAGCTGATAGCAACATCATATTTCTCCGTCAATACTTGCCGCATGCGTTGGCGGACAAAATAATCAATCCCCAGCTTATTGGAGATATGATTGGCTAGTTTATATCCAAGCGTGTAGGCTGGCCATAACGGAAGCCGTTTGACCTGTTCCGGTACTTCATGAATCAGGTGGCCACCTGCCACAATCTGGCACAAGTGAACCTCGTGCTGTGTGTAGTCAAAATTCCGCAATACATCCAGTAGAACACGCTCTGCGCCACCGGCATTCAACGGGCCCGTGATGAAAAGGTATTTCATTTAAAATATTTCTTTAGCATTATATTTATTAAAACTACAGGTGCCCATCTGAGAGCTGAGATAAGTAAGCCATCCATCAAGGAGGGGCAAGGAAATGCCCTAAGATTCAAATCTACCGATTTTCGTATTCGCAAAAGAAGCTCTGACATTTGATTCGTGGTGTAGCTGCAAGCTATCATGTTTGCAAGGATTCCCTTCAACTCCACCAAAGAAGAAAAGTCTGGCATAGGCGATGATGCCCGTGCTTTTCGGTATATTTCTGTTACCTTGCCTATCGAAAACTCTAGATAATCCAGTAGTGCTTTGGGATCATGTTTTTGGAGAGTTACGGATTCTATACCTTTCCGGTAGTAGTAGCAACTTTCAGATGATGTGTAGACGGTTGAAACATGCGAAAGATAATTGTAGAAAAATACAGCATCTTCTCCATAGACGATATGTCTGGGAAATTTAATGTTGTACTTACGAATAATATCAGCACAGAACAATTTACACACAGGCCCGCGAAAATGCAGTAGCCCTGAATCTAACGCAGAAACAACTGATGGATGATATTGTTCTACAAAATGTTTTTCATATGAAATCTTTTTCCCAATATGCTCACGCAATCCTTGCACGCAGAGGTCTGCCCTCTGCTTTATACCTGGTAGAAATGATTCAAGATAATGAGGAGTAATTGTATCGTCTGAATCGACAAAACAGATAAACATACCTTGTGCTTTACTAATGGCCAGATTGCGTGCGGTGCTGGCCCCCGCGTTGGTTTGGTGAAATACGCGAACACGTAAATCTTTCTTAGTGTAGGCATCACAGATTGTGCCGCTTTTGTCGGTGCTCCCATCGTTCACCAGTATCAGTTCGAAGTCTGTAATGGTCTGCTCAAGGATGCTATCAACGCATTCTTGAAGGTATTGTTCTACATTGTAGACAGGGACTATGATACTAAAGCGAGGTGTGGCCATTTTCGATGAAAAAAGCGAGGGTAATGAAAATTTTGGTTGTTATTGCATATAATATTGGCTTGCTATATAATGATTTATCTAGACATAAAGCTTTTTTTATGCAGTAATAAGATTAGTTTGGTAGAATTTTAGAGATGAGTAATTCGTTTTTTTGCATCGCGACAGAAAGAAGGTAATGATGATGAATAAGAAAACAAATTTCCCAAAACTCTTCTTTGTGCTATTTTGAATAATCGCGCCAGAATAACAATTGCCAACAAAACACAATACCATCAGCAATACACCACATTGAAAAATGGGTGCATACCACGAAGGAGGTATGATGTCGATTTGGAACATTTATGACGAATGGGTAATTAACGATTCGTAGATATTCAGTTGTTCTTTCCGAATGTGTTTGGTACTGTACTCTCTAATGACCTTATCGTAGGCTGATTCTGCAAAACATGCCCTTTGCTCGCATGTGATGTTTATCAGTTTAAGCATAGCATTGTAAAGCTCAGTCGGAGACGAGGGTGGAACCAATAGTCCGGTCTTCAAATGCTCGATAATTTCAGTACACCCGCAGATATTGGTTGCAATGCATGGTAACCTGGAGGCACACGCTTCCAATAGAGCCGTAGGTAATCCTTCTCTATGGGATGGGAATACAAAAATGTCTGCTGCCTCCAGCCAGCTCGGCACGTCATCTACTTGCCCGACCATGTGGACATTTGGGTGAGAAGTCAGCCAAGCAATGCAGTCGTCCGGAAGGGGATCTAATAGAGGTTCCTGTTCTCCTATGAGAAGCAGGTGCGTATTACTCTTTGTTGTTTGCAGGAGCTTGAAGGCCTGCTGCAAGTCAACGATTCCCTTGTCTTTCGTCAGGCGTCCAGTAAATGCAAAGACTATATCAGTATCTTCAATATTTAATTCCTTTCGACGAGAGCTTCTGTGCCCTTTTGCAACAAACTTGTCAGGATTAATACCGTTAATATGCCCATTGGCGATAATGTGCAAGGGTTTCCATGTTATGCGACCTTGTTTGAGTTGCTCCCTGACACCATACCCCTCAGGATTGATGAAAGTTGCAAACAAACAAGTGATTCTATCTGTCGTCTTAAGAATCGCTTTTAAAACTCCCCTTTTCCATGGAAATAACAGTCCCGTGAAGGTATGCATTCTGACAGGAACCCGAGCAAGCCACGCAGCAGTCATGCTCAGAAGTCCAGCCTTGGGCGTGATGGAGTGTACAATGTCTGGCTTTTCCTTACGAAAGAAAGTATAAAGTTTCCACAGAGACTTTATATCACTCCATATGCGAATAGGGCGCTCAATATTGATTTCTTCAGTTCTTATCCCCGCGGCACGCACTTTTTCGTGTCCCTCGCCTGGAGATGCCACTCCTATCACTTCGAAATCGGAAGAGAGATACACCATCTGCTCCTTGAGAAAAACATCCAAGGAGGTAGGAGATGCAACAACTCTTATAATTTTCCGCATAACTTAAGCCTCAGGTTTGCGTGTATACTGGCGGGGTTTATTGCCACGGAGGCCCTTGGTTTCGGGGTCCTTGGGATGGGCTACGTGGACATGCGCAAGGGCATCGGGTCGCTGTTCGATGCCATCGCGGCAAAGGACCTTGTAGATGGTGTAGAAGAGAATCTTGATGTCGAGGGTGAAGGAGAGACGCATCTGATAGCGCAGGTCGTAGGAAACGCGCTGGCGGAAGGTGAGGTTGTTTCGGCCCTGTATCTGAGCCAGACCGGAGATGCCGGGGCGAATGCGCATGCGGTGACGCCGCACGCCGATGGGGAAGGTTTCCATCTGCTCCGGCACCCAGGGACGCGGGCCGATGAAGCTCATGTGCCCGGCGAGCACGTTGATGAGCTCTGGCAGTTCATCCAGCGAGGTGCTGCGCAGGATTTTGCCGATGAGGGTGGTGCGTTCTTCGTCCGGAAGGAGTTTGCCCGCTGCATCGCGTTCGTTGGTCATGGTGCGGAACTTTATCACCCCGAAAGGCTTGAGGTTGCGCCCGATGCGGGTCTGACAGAAGAAGGGATTACCACCCTGGAAGATGAAGAGCAGCAGCATGATGACCAGCAGTAGCGGCGAGATGCAGATGAGGGCGACCAGCGCGGTGATGAAGTCGCAGGGGCGCTTGTAAGCATAGGCCCAGGCGCGACCAGGACGACCAAGCCGGATATCGATATCATGCTGTACGGGTTCCTGGGTATAGGGGATGATGTCGGCCACAGTTGTAGCGGCCGAAGCGTCTTGCTCCGGATTCATAGGGGAAACTGAATGTATGGGGTTCTGGGGCATGCGGGATTAAGCAGAAGAGAAAAGAGATAGGAAATTTTGAATCTTGAATTTTGGATTTTTCCGGCTTCGAGTCTGAGCTGAGCTCAGCTTTCTACGCCGATACCGGCAGGTCTTGGTTTATGCGGCTAGGTTAAGGTGTTTGAGCATGGAGGCGGAATGGCTGTCTGTGCCGTAGGTGGTGTAGAGGCCGTCGGCGCGGAGGGCCTGGGCGAGTTTCTGGACGCGGCTGCCGTAGTAGCCGGTGAGGGAGCCGAGGTTGCCCTGCAGGGCGATGCCGCGGTCCACGAGGGCGCGGATGTCGTTTTCTTCCAGGATGCGCAGGTAGCGCTCCGGGTGAGCAAGCAGCGGGGTGATGCCTGCGGAGAGGATGGAGTCGAGCATGTCCTGCCAGCCGGGAGGGAGGAGATACTGCGGAAGCTCAACAAGAACGTAGTTTCCGGTTGTGTTGTCTTTCGGCACTGAAGTACCGAGCTCCGATGCGGGAATGGTGAGGAGGTCGCCGGAGGCGAGGTGGCGGGGGAAGGCTTCGTCGAGCATGTATTCCGCTGCAAGATGAAGCTGGAAATTGACGATTGACGATTGACGATTGACGATTGATTGAAAATGTTCGAAGGCCTGGCGGAGGTATGCAGGCGTGTTTTGCGGGAGGCGGGCCATGATGTGCGGGGTGCAGATGGCGCCGCGCAGGCCGAGCGCCTGCTGGCCGCGGATGATGCCCAGGCTTTCTTCCATGTCGGCAGCTCCGTCGTCCACCCCGGGCAGGAGGTGGCAGTGCGCATCCACCCCGCCAGGCAGCAGCTGGCGGAGACGTGTGCGACGCTGGAAAATGCGGAGCATTTTTGAATTGACTATTGACGAATGACTATTGACAATTGATTATTGCCTGGCGGTTTCCTTTTTGCCCTTATTCGAGTAGCCGTAGCGGTAGTAGCCGTAGGCGTAGCCATAGCCGTAGTAGTTGTAGCTGTGGGCGCGGAAGTCTACGGCGTTGAGCACGTAGGCCACGTTGGGCAGCTTGCCGGTATCGGCCAGCTTCTGCACCTGGGTGAAGTACTTGCGCACAACTTGCCCGGCGCGGACGAGATAGAGGGTGATGTCTGCATGGCGGGCGATGATGTCCGTATCTGCCAGGATGCCGTGCGGCGGGGCGTCCACGATGACAGCGTCGTACTGGGTGGACAGTTCGCGCAGCAGGGTGCCGAAGCGCTCGGTGGTGAGCAGCGTGATGGGGTTGGGCACGCCGGTGCCGGCATAAAGCACATCTGCCACGCCTGCATGGGCCACGCCGGCATCCGGGCTCACCTCGGTGAGGGTGTGGATGACTTCGGCAGGGTTCTGCACGTGGTTGAGCAGCAGGTTGGTGAGGCCCTTGCGCCCCTTGCCGCCCAGGTCGCGGGTGAGGCTGGTCTTGCGCAGGTCAGCATCGATGAGCAGCACGCGTCGGCCTGCCTGGGCGAAGGTGGCGGCCAGGTTGGCAGAGACGAGGGTCTTGCCTTCGTTCGGCATGGTGGAGGTGAGCAGTATGACGTGGCCGCCCTTGTCCGGGCGCGGCAGGAGGTTATCCACGTTGTTGCGCAGGATGTGCAGACACTCGGCCATGGTGGAGTGGGCGTCCTTCACGAAGATGCGGTGGGCGCGCTTTTCCTTGCGGGTGAGCACGGGCAGCTCTGCCACCACGGGCTGGCGGGTGTAGGCAGCCAGGTCATACTTGGTGTTGACCTTGTTGTTGAGCATGCCGATGCCGAGGATGGCCAGCAGGCACACAGCGCCACCACCCACGGTGCCGGCGGCGATGAAGACGGTGGTACGCGGAGCGATGGGGGCATTGCTGCCGTAGGCGGTTTCAAGCACCTTGGCGCCGGGGGCGGCGATGGCCAGGGCCAGGGCGTTTTCCTGCTCCTTGGCCAGCAGCAGCATGTAGAGTTCTTCCTTCACCTTGTGCTCGCGGATGAGCGGGGCCAGGGCCTTTTCGGCATCCACGGTTTCGGCCATGCGGGCGCGCAGTTTCTGCAGGGATTCCTTCTGCTCTGCAAGCTGCAGGTCGAGCGTCTTGCGGTAGTTATCCAGGGTGCTGCGGGCGGCCTGCAGGGTGGCGTCCATCTGGTCGCGCAGGGCGACGGCGATGGGGTTCTTAGCACCGGCGCTCTGGGAAATCTTGGTGTATTCGAGATAGGCTTCGTTGTAGGCCTCGATCTTGGTGGCGATGGCGGGGTCGCTCACGCCGGAGTTAACGGTGAGCAGCTGGCCCTTCTGCTTGCATTCCACCAGGTTATTATGCAGGGCAGCGGCGAGCTTCTGCTGCAGTTCCAGCGCTTCAATCTGCTTCTGCACGGCCTGGGTGTTGGCAAAGTCTGCACCGAAGGATGCTTCGGTATCGCGCATCACATTGGCGCTTTCTTTGGAGTCGCTTATCTGGCGGTCCACCTCGGTGAGCGCGCTGCCGATTTCCTCGAGTCGGCCGCGGATGAAGGCGTCCGTCTTGCGGGCGGATTCGCTCTTTTCTTCTCGGGAGTTCTCGTTGTAGGCCACGATGAGCTCGTTGAGCACGTCTTCTGCCTTCTGCGGGTTGGTGGCGGTGAGGGTCATTTCCAGCATGGAGGCGTCCTTCTGGTCCGGGCGCGTTACGCTGAGGGCGGAGAGCAGACCGCGCACGGTGGCGAGCACGGGGGTGCGCTGCACGATGATGCTGCGGCCGGTGCACTGCGGGTTCATGCCGGCGGTGGGGTGCACGGAGATGGTGGCAAAGGGCAGCTCCAGGGAGGTGGCATAGGTGCCTTCCAGCACCACGGGCAGGCCTGCGCTGTTGGCATAGGTGAGGTTGAAGCGCTCTGCATCCAGCGGGGTGATACTCAGCTCGCAGCTGCGGTTGGCATCGATGGCTTCGAACCGCACGAGCAGCGGGGTGGCGGTGTAGAGCTCCACCTTGCGCAGGTTCTGCTGCTGCCAGTAACTGGTGTTGAGGTTGAGTTTATCCACCACGCGCTGCATGAGGGCGGTGGATTTGAGAATGTAGCTTTCGTTTGCCAGGTTGGCAGCGCCCGGGTCGGCGCCCAGCTCGGTGAGGATGCGGTCTGCAGAGGCGGTCTGCTTGCCGGCGTCCTTCATCATCACGCTGGCGGTCTTCTTATAGATATAGTTCTGCTGGCCGGCAAAGTAGTAGGCCCCCGCGCCGCCGAGACCGGCGCAGAGAATGATGAGGAACCAGAAGCGACGGATGGCGGTGAATACGGCCTCCAGGGAGAGGCTGCTTTCTTCTTCTTCCTCGAGGATGGGCTGCGGAGCTGCTGCGGGGGTGGTCATGGCCAGTGGTGGGGGGGGTGGAAAAGCTTGCGGGGCTGGAGAAAGGGGCGAGGGAGTCGGGTGGCGGAGTATCCCGGCCAGGCTTTTCATGCGCAGGCCGGGATGCTGTTTGGGAAAGATTTATCAGATGGTGCAGAGTGCAACGATGGCGGCGACGAGACCTACACCGGACATGACAAAGCCCAGGGTCTGTATCTCCTCGCTGCGGGTGTTGATTTTGCGCTCGGAGGGCGTCACGTAGATGACGTCATTCTGCTGGAGATAGTAGTAAGGGGAGTTGATGATATCCTTATCACGCAGGTCGAGACGGGCAACCTCGCGCTGGCCGTTCTTCTCACGGATGAGGGTGATGTCGCGATTACCATCGATGGTGAGGTCACCGGCCATAGAAACAGCTTCGAGAATGGTGACACGCTGGCCCTGGATGGTCTTCACGCCATTGCCGCTCACTTCACCGAGCACGGTGAACTTGAAGTTAGTAATCTGCACGTTCACGGAAGCATCGCTGATGTATTCGCCCTGACGCAGTGCGGCGGCGATGTCATCGCCCAGCTGGGTGCAGGTCTTGCCGGCGGCTTTCATCTTGCCGATGATGGGCAGCACAATGTCGCCCTTGGCATTCACGAGGTAACCCTGCGGGCGCTGGCTGCTGCTGCCACCGCTGCTCTGCTGGCCAATTTCAGCCTGGGCAAAAGGAGCCACGAGCTCCGGCTGCTTGCTGCTCACAGAGATATAGAGCTGGTCGTCGCACTGAATGGTGACCTCGTAGTTTTGTTTGACTGGCTGAGCAGAGGAAGACTCAATACCCTGCATATAAATAACCTCCTGCGGGTTTACACAGGAACTGAATAAACCGGCTACGCTCAGGGCGAGAACGGCAAAGATGGAGTTGCGGATAGACTTATACATAGTTACTATGACTGTTTGGTGCGGTGGCAAACAGGCTGCATGCCTGTTCGTACTGCAGTCGCCCGTAGTATATCGCATAGCATATTCCATGTACAGTATATTTTGCAAAAAAAAATATTTATTAGAAAATTTTACAGCAGTGATATGGGGGGGGATATGCATCCGGAATTCTACGAAAAATTGCCTGCCTGTTCTTGCGGGTGGGGAAGATGTTTACGATTAGATGTTAAGACGATTTTGTTGTAATCGTTCTCTGTTTTTGCCTTACATGGCGGGGCGTTTGCGGTGGAGCATGCGGGTGCGGTTGAGGGTGGTCTGCGGGTTAGCGTAGACGCCGCGGAGCTGGCGCTTGCGGGATTCTTTTTCGCGTGGGGAGAGGCGGAGGTCGGCATCGATGCTGGCGTAGGCTACTTCTGCAGCGGCCAGGACATCTGCCTGGGTTTCGGCAAGGCGGATGAGCAGGCGGTATTGCAGCTCAAGCAGCTGGCGCTTGTTGTGCGGGGTGGCGGCGGCGAGGGCTTGCTCCACGATGCGCAGGGCGGCGGCATCTGTGGGGGCTGCATCTGCTGCGTTTTGGCAGGCCTGCAGGGCTTGCTCTGCGGTGGCGGCGGCGCGCAGGCCGCTGAGGTCCTGCGGGTCATGGGCGGAAACTTCCTGCTGCAGGGGGATGTTCAGCTCATGCAGGTCGCGGGGGATAAGTTTCCAGGCGGCGAGGAGGGGGGCTTGTTTCTGCTCTGCGGGCAGCTGGGCGGCCCGGCGCAGCAGCTGGTCTGCCTGCAGGCCGGGTTCCAGCTCCTGCTGTATGGCCCTGGGGTTACCTATGTACCCGAAGACCCCGCCGAGGGGGCGCCCCTGGGCATCGAGCACGAGGAGGGTGGGGAAGCCGTCAATCTGGTATTTGCTGCGCAGCATCTGGTTCTGCGCGAGCAGGGCGGTGTCGATTTCCGTGTGCTGGGGCAGGTCTATTTCCAGCAGAATGAAATGCTTTTCTGCCCATGCTGCAAAATCTGCAGAATCAAGTACTTCCAGCCGCAGTTTCTTGCAGTAGTAACACCAGTCGGACCCGGTGAATTCGGCCAGGATGGGTTTCCCGCTGCGGGCGGACTCCGCAAGCGCAGCTTCGTAGTTGGTGCCCCATTCGGCGGCGCTGGCAGAAAGGAACAGGCTGCAGAGCAGGGGAAGAAGAGAGCGGCATGGATTCAGCATAGAAATCGGAAGGAATTTCACTTGCCTATCATTATATCCTACGGTGCTGAAATTGCAATGTCATTTGAGCAGGGCCCCGGAAAAAGATTAACATTTCCGTAAAAACAGGCTTGCGTTCCGGTTGTCTATTTGTTAGTATACGACTGTTGACGCTCCCTGACTACCCTATTTACCGAGCCAACGTGGACAGCTGTATTGTCGTCTGGTGACTGGTATTGTGTTTGTCGGGGCAGGGGTCAATAAAAATCAACCCTAACCCTGCTACAAATCCCTATGATACCTGAATTTGAAAAGCCGAGTCTGTTGTTTTCCCTTCGCCGTAATCTGCATGTGGCAACCCGCCGCCGCACGTGGAGCTTCAAGCGCAATGCGCATCTGGATGAGCTGCTGCCGGCTTCCTTCCGCCCGGTGCGTCGCCGTCGCTCCATGTGGCGCAATGCTGTGCCGGTTCTGCTGGCAGTGCTGATGTTTCGTGCCTGATTGATTTTCTGTAGATTCCAATAGTATTCTATCTGTATTGTGTGTGTTGGCCGCGCCCTTTTGTGAGGGCGCGGCTTTTATACAGCGTTGTCGGGAATCTATCTTGCTTTTCAGCTGGTTTTGGCTACAATGATGGCAGCATGGCAGAATTCCGAGAGATAGCAGATGTGCAGGAGGCGCTGCGTACCTATTTTGGTTTTGATGCACTTCGCCCTGGGCAGGACGAAGTGGTGCAGGCTATTCTTTCCGGACGGGATGCCATGGGTATCATGCCCACGGGTGGCGGTAAATCGCTTTGCTACCAGCTCCCGGCGTTGTGCCGGTCCGGGCTCACGGTGGTGGTCTCGCCCCTGATTGCCCTGATGAAGGACCAGGTGGACGCACTGCAGGCCAGGGGCATTCCCGCTGCGGCGGTGAACTCCTCGCTCGGGGCTGAGGAATACCGCCAGGTGATGCAGGCTCTTCGGTATGGCGAGCTGAAGGTGCTGTATGTGGCGCCTGAACGCTTTGCGCAGGAGGGCTTTATGAATCTGCTGCGCGGTCTGCAGATTGCGCTGCTGGCGGTGGACGAGGCGCACTGCCTGAGCCAGTGGGGGCATGATTTCCGCCCGGATTATCTGCGCCTGGGGCGCGTGCGCGAGGCGCTGGGCTATCCGCAGACCGTGGCGCTCACCGCCACGGCCACGGCCCATGTGCGCGAGGATATTCTGGGCACGCTGCAGCTGCGCGAGCCGGCGGTCATCATCAGCGGCTTTGCCCGCGATAATCTGGATTTTGCCATTACCCACTGCGAGGGGCGCAAGGCGAAGTTTGAGCGCATCCACAAACTGGTGGCGCGCTGGAAAACCGGCATTGTGTATTGCTCCACGCGCAAGAACGTGATGCTGGTGTTTGAGGAACTGGCCTCGCAGCATGTGAATGCGGTGGCTTACCACGCGGGTATGACGGATGAGGAGCGCGAGTTTTCGCAGGATGCCTTTGTTTCCGGCCGGGCAGATGTGGTGGTGGCTACCAATGCTTTCGGTATGGGGATCGACCGCTCGGATGTGCGCTTTGTGGCGCATTTTGAAATTCCCGGCAGCGTGGAGGCCTACTATCAGGAAGCCGGCCGCGCCGGGCGAGACGGCGAACCTGCTGCGTGCGAGCTGCTTTTCAACCATGCCGACCTGAAGACGCAGGAATTCTTCTTCGAGGGCAGTAATCCGCCTATTTCGCTGATTCGCGCCTTGTACAGTTTCCTGCGGTTCGAGTGCGATCCCACCACGCATGAACTGCACATCACTGTGGATTCCATGGCTGAGCGCATGGGCAAGGATGTGAACCCCATGGCCGTGGGCACGGCGCTCTCCTGCCTGATTCATGCTGGGGCCATACAGCGCTTCGATGTGCCCGGCCAGCTCACCAAGGGCACTCGCCTGCTGCACCCGGAGCTGAATTTCGAGTGCCTGGAGATTGACCGGGTTTCTCTGGAGGAAAAGGCCCGGCGCGACCACCTGAAGATTGAGTCCATGACCCGCTTCGCCTATTCCTCCGGCTGCCGCCAGCAGTGGATTCTGGATTACTTCGGCGAGGCTAATGCGGAACCCTGCGGGCATTGCGATATGTGCTCCAGCGCCGATGATGGCGAGCGCGAGGAAATCTCCGGGGATGAACTCTTAATTGTGCGCAAGGCTCTGGCCGGCGTGGCGCGAGCCTCTAAGCGCGGGCCGAATGGCGAATGGGTGGGCATCTACGGGCGCGGCAAGATTATGGACATGCTGCGCGGGGCCAAGAATGCCTCCATGCACCAGTATCTCACCTCGCTTTCCACCTACGGCATTCTCAAGCACTTGTCCGATGCGAAGATGAAGGCCCTTTTCCGCGCCATGCGGGATGCGGGGCTGCTGCAGCGCTCGGGCGATGAAATGCCACTCATCACGCTCAGCGCCGCCGGCGAGGACGTGATGCAGAGCCGCAGTGTGCCGCGCATGTCTCGCCGCGGCTGGTGCGGGGCCACGGCCATGCTGAAGCCCCAGGTTGCCCGGCGGGACAGAACCCGCCACCTGCTTGAGAGCATGGGGCTGGGGCGCCTGGATAAGGAATTGTACGAACACCTGGCCGAGCTTCGCCGCGATTTAGCTGCGGAGTACAACATGCCGGCCTACCGTATCATGCATAATGAAACGCTGAAGGCCATGGCTACAGTGAAGCCCACCACCATGGAGGCCGCAGAGCGGCTCAAAGGGGTGGGCCCGTGGCTGCGCACACATGGACTGCGTGCCTTTGTGGAGTTGATTCAGGATTACGAGGAACGCTAGCACACGCCTTTGTATTCGTAGCCTGCCTGCTTGATGGTGGCGGCCAGCAGCGCTTCGTCCGGCGCCCCTTCGGAGGTGATGGTGACGCTGTTCGTCTTGTGGTCGGCCTTCACTTCGGTGATGCCGGGCAGGGCGCTGAGCGCCTGGGTCACATGGCGCTCACAGTGCGGGCACATCATGCCTTCTACAGAGATGGTGGTGGTATTCATGCGGATGGGGGTGGGGTGTGGAAGAGTGAGCTTGCGGAGACGCAGGGCATTGCCTACCACGCACAGGCTGCTCAGGCTCATGGCTGCGGCAGCTATGCCCGGGGTGAGCAGCAATCCCGCTGCCGGATACAGCAGGCCTGCGGCCAGCGGAATGGCCAGCATGTTGTAGATAAGTGCCCAGAAAAGATTCTGCCGGATGATGCGGATGACGGCGTGCCCCAGCCTCAGCGCTGCCACGGCGTCCATCAGCTCGCTGCGTACCAGAATGATGCCGGCGCTTTCGCGGGCCACATCCGCCCCGGCGCCAATGGCTATGCCGGTATCTGCGCGCATGAGAGCAGGGGCATCGTTGATGCCATCGCCCACCATGGCCACGCGGCATCCCTCTGCCTGCAGCCGGCGCACCATCTGCTCCTTGTCCTGCGGGGTGACGCCCGCGTAGTATTCATCAATGCCCGCCTGTGTGGCAATGCTTCGCACGGTGGCTGCGTTGTCGCCGCTCATCATCAGAACGCGCAGTCCTTGCTGTTTCAGATGCTGCACGGCTTCTGCATTGCCGGGCTTGATGGGATCTGCCACGCGGAGCATGCCCAGGTATTTCCCGGCGAGTGCGAAATAGATGGGCGTCGAGCCCTCCTCCTGTGGGGCGGGGAATTCAATGCCGTGCTCGTGCATGAGCTCCGCATTGCCGGCCTGGGCGGGGCTGTCATGAAGCTGGGCGCACACGCCTCTGCCTGGAATATAGTGCAGCTGCTCAACGGGGTGTGGCGTGTAGGCTGCGGTATGCTGCTGAATGCAGCGGGCCAGGGGGTGGGTGTTGTTCTGCTCCAGCGTGGCGGCCAGCTGAAGCAGGGAACTCAGCGACACGCCCTCTGCGGGCAAGGCTTGTATCACCACGGGTTGGCCGGTGGTAATGGTGCCGGTCTTGTCGAGAATAACGGTGTCGATGCGGCTGGCGTTTTCCATGGTGCCGCCATCGCGGAACAGGATGCCATTCTCCGCTCCCTTACCGGCACCCACCATGATGGCAACCGGCGTGGCCAGCCCCAGAGCGCAGGGGCAGGAAATGACCAGCACAGCAATCGCGCAGCCCAGGGCAAACGGCAGTGTGGCACCGCAAAGCAGCCAGATAAGCAGGGTAAGCGCTGCCAGCCCCACCACGATGGGTACAAAGATGCTGGCAATCCGGTCGGCCAGCCGGGCAATGGGGGCTTTGGATGCCGCAGCCTCGCCCACGAGGTGAATCACCTGGTTGAGGGCAGACTCTGCGCGGGTGCCCAGCGCCGTGGCACGCAGCGCGCCATACCCGTTGATGGTGCCGGCGTAGATGCGGGCTCCCGGCTGCTTGGGTACGGGAATGCTTTCACCGGTCAGACTGGAATCATCAATAGCGGAGCAGCCCTCCGTCACCGTGGCATCCACCGGGACCTTCTCTCCCGGCGCAATGAGCAGCAAATCGCCCGCCTCAACTTCCTCTGCAGGAATCTGCACCGTCTGAGCATCCCTGAGCACGGAGGCCTGCTGCGGCAGCAGTGCTTTCAGCTTGCTGAGCGCATCGCCCGTGTGCCCGGTGGCGCGGCTTTCCAGCCATTTACCCAGGGTGATGAAGGTGAGAATCATGCCGGCGGATTCCACATAGGCCACGCCGTGGTGCAGCACCAGCAAATCCAGCAGGCTGTAGATGATGCCCGTGGCGGCGCCCAGGGAAATGAGCGTGTCCATATTCGGTGAACGGTTCAGCACTGCCTGGGTTCCCGATATGAAGAACTTCCTGTTCAGGATAACAATGGGGATGAGCAGCACAAACTGCAGGCAGGAGGAGACCTCACTGTGCCAGACGTGGTGCAGCACCATCAAGGGAATCAGGCAGAGGAGGGAGTAAAGCAGCCTTTTCCGTGTGCCGGAATCCTGGGGCTGCGTGCTTTCTCCTACGCTGGCGCCGTAACCAGCATGCTCCACTGCGGCGATGATGCCGGATTCATCTAACCGCGTTTCATCAAATTCCACCTGCATGCTGCGGGTGAGCAGGTTCACCTGCACCCGGGCCACGCCTTGAAGGGCTCCGACGGCCTTTTCCACGCGGGCCGAGCATGCGGCGCAGCTCATGCCGCTAACACTGAATCGCTGCGTATTCATGAGTGCCAGCCTAAACAAACCGCCCCAGAAGGGCAAGTTGTTAATCCGTCATTTGCTTGGCGGTAGTCAGGGCCTCGTCCATGCCTTCAGAGCGAGAGCAGCTGTAGGCATCTCGACCGGTGTTATCCTTCTGGGTGGGGTCGGCCCCGTGCTTCATCAGCAGGCTTGCCAAAGTGCGGTTGTTATCGATGACGGCGTGCATGAGCGGGGAAACGCCATTCTCATCGCACATGTTGGGGTCTGCATTCTGTTCCAGCATGACCTGCACGCACTTCCGGTTATTGCTGAGCACGGCAGAAATAAGCGGGGTAATACCATCGACCATGCGGTTGAAATCGAAACCTCCCTGTCGCTGGGAAAGGACGCGCAGCAGCTCATGGTGCCCATTGCCTGCGGCATGCATGGCTGCCTTCAGGATGACGTCTTCTGCCTGAGCTGCCTCGGGCTGCGCCAGCAGGCCGCGCACGGCCATCTTCTTGCCCAGAATGGTAGCCAGCTCCAGCAGGGTGCGTCCTTCGCTGTCAACCAGCGTGTACGGGTTGGCGTACTCCTGCTGCCACTTGGCGTTCAGTTCATTGTAGGCCGCCAGCTCCTGACGATAATCCTTTTCCTGGCGCAGTGTAACCCAGCTGCAGGAGCAGAAAATGAGGTAGACCATGCTCCATACCACTGACATGAGCGCCTTTCTCCTGGCGAACGCACGTGCCATACCCAGCAGGCCATTCACCAGGAAGCCGGTGATGCACAGCGTGAGCAGGGCAATTTCCACATTGGAGGATGTTTCAATCCCCATACTTACTTTCCATGAAAGCAAGGCGATGATAATTAGAAGCAGAATCGGGTTGGTGATATCTTTCATGTGAGTAAGCCGTTGTAAAATGTGGAGATAAGGGGTGTAATCTGACTCAGGATTTTGCCTCGGTTTCTGTTTCAGTGGTGGTCTCAGCCGGTGCTTCCGGCGTTACATCCGGTTCCTGACTGTTCTCGGGGGTGGATTCTTCCTGTGCTGCAGGCTCCGGGGTGACGGGAACAGCAGGGGCTTCGGTGGCCGCTACAGGAGCCGGCTCGGCCTCAGGCGCGGGCTCGGGTTCGGCCACGGGCTCGGGTTCGGCCACGGGCTCGGGTTCAGTCTCGGGCTCGGGTTCGGCTACGGGCTCGGGTTCAGTCTCGGGCTCGGGTTCGGCTACGGGTGTCGGCTCTTCCGTCTTTTGTTCGGAAATCACTTCCTCTACCTTCTTTTCCTCGGGCTGAGGCTCATCTGTTGCGGGTTCCTTATCAGCCTCGGACGAGGAGCCGATGAAGGTCTCGAAGAGGGCCATAAGAAGAGCATAAATGAGGAAGAAGGAACCGGGAACCGCTGCAATAATCCAGGGGGAACTCTGAACCATGTGCAGAGCTTCGGGCATGGCAGGGTTGGCGTTCTCTGCCCACTGGTGTACAATGTAGGTGAAGAATTCGGTGAGACCATACCACAGACCGAAACTCACAACGGTTGTGATGAGAACGCGCCCGCAGGCCGATGCGCAAACCCAGCCTGCCAGGAATACCAGCACGGCAATGGCAATCGGCACTTCATAGGAAGTGAGCGACTGGCAAATTTCGTTGATAGTCTCATTGTGGAACAGTGCATTGGGCAGGGCAATGGAAGGCCCACCGAGAGTATACAGACCAGTAATCAGCAGCCCCAGCACCGCGGCGCAGAAAAGCACGTTCCATGCAGCCTCCAGCACGCGGGTGAAGGAGAGAATGCCCAGCAGAAGAATGATGACGAGGGAGATGGTGACCGTATTGAACTCACTGAGCAGCTCGGTAAGCTGAGCAGGGTCGATGGAAAGGCAGAACTGGCTGAGGCTGACAGTGGGGGCTACCTGCAGATAGCAGGCCAGTGCAAGGAGTACAATAATGCTGAAAATGACGCGGAGGAGAGAGGTCAGTACCTTCATGATTGCTCCATTTTAGAAAATCAGTTCCGTTTCGTCAAGGGTAAAGCAAGTGCGGAGTGCGATAATTTCGCGCTGTATCAACAAAAAAGCCGCCGGAGTTGTTCCGACGGCTGGGGAAATTAGCTGTGCGCGCTTTTACTCGGGCAGGCATTCATCTGCCACCATCTGCTCCAGCGTCTGGCGGCGGCGGATGATGCTCCACTTGTCGCCGTCCACCAGCACCTCGGCGGCCAGCGGGCGGGAGTTGTAGGTGGAGGCCATGCTGAAACCATAGGCGCCGGCGCTCATTTCAGCCAGCACCTCGCCGGGCTTCACATCGGCAATGCGGCGATTCTGGGCCTGGAAGTCACCGGATTCGCAGATGGGACCCACGATATCGGCCACGATGTCATCGCCCTGGTGTTCCTTCACCGGCCAGATTTCGTGGTAGCCTTCATACAGGGCCGGGCGGATGATGTCGTTCATGCCGGCATAAATCATCTTGAAGGTCTTGGCCTCGCCCTTCTTCTCATAAATGCAGGTGGTGAGCATGGCGGCCGCATTACCGACCAGGCGGCGGCCGGGTTCAATGAGAATTTTGATGCCCAGCGGCTTGAGCAGGGGAATAAGGGATTCAGCATAGCTCTGGATGGTAATCTGCTCCGGGTGGGCCTCCCACCATTCGGGCTTGCCGGATTCCAGACAGCCATCATAGACAATGCCGATACCGCCGCCGATGGACCAGAACTCGATGTTGTAGAGCTCCATGAACTTCTTAACGATGGGCATCACCTTCACCACGGCATCCACAAAGGGTTGCTTTTCAGTCAACTGGGAACCGATGTGCATTTGGAGCCCCTTGATATGCAGGTTCGGCATCTCTGCGGCGATGGTGGCGTACACTTCCTCGATGCGGGTGATATCCACGCCGAATTTGTTCTCATTGGTGCCGGTGGTGATGTACTTGTGCGTGTGGGCATCCACATGCGGATTCACGCGCACGGCCACAGGGGCTTTCACGCCCATTTCGCCGGCGATGCGGTTGATTTCGCGCAGTTCGTTCTCGCTTTCGCAGTTGAAGCAGTAGATGTTCTGTTCCAGTGCGTAGCGGATTTCCGGTTCCGTCTTGGCTACGCCGGCGTAGGTGCACAGGGTGGGATCGCCCCCGGCATTGATGACGCGCCAGAGCTCGCCGCCGGAAACGATGTCGAAACCGGCACCCTGCTGGGCCATGAGATTCAGGATAGCCTTGTTGGAGCAGGCTTTCACGGCGTAGGCCACGTGGGCATTCAGCGGGGCCATGGCGTTGCGGAAATCCGCCAGGTCATCGGCAATGGTCTTCTTGCTGTACACGAAAACAGGCGTGCCGACAGCAGCGGCGATATCCGCCAGGTTGACGTTCTCGCAGTAGAGGGAACCGTTCTTGTAAGCGAAGGAATGCATTATATGTTATGAGCGTGTTGTTTAAGTTTTTCAACGTGGGGCGGCGGTTCATCGGAGATGATGGTGGCAGCCCAGGAAAGGTCGCGGGAGTTTACAAGTGCCAGCTTGATGAGCACCATGATGGGCACGGCCAGCAGCATGCCGACGGGGCCCCATACCCAGCCCCAGAACAGCACGGCCAGCACCACCACCGTGGTGGCAATGCCGAATTGCTTGCCAAGGAAAATAGGTTCGATGCCGTTGCCGATGAGGAAGTTGATGCCGATATAGCAGAGAGTAATGATGGCAGCATCGCCCCATCCGCCCATGAGCAGGGCCATGATAATCGGCGGAATCGCGGCTACAATGGAGCCGATGGTGGGGATGTAGTTAAGCAGGTAGGCCAGCACGCCCCACAGGAAGGCGAAGGGTACTTCCATGGCGGCACAGGCCCACCATGCCAGAGCTCCCGTTGTGGCACTGGCAATCGTCTTGATAAGCAGGTAACGCTGAATGCCGCGCAGAGCAGAGGTGAAGTCCTCTTTGCCCTTGGTGCTGTTGGGCAGGCGGTGCAGGTTGCGCTTGAAGAGCTTGGCCTCGCCCAGCATGAAGGTCATGAGCACCAGCACCAGGGTGCAGGTGGTGACAAAGGAGATGGCCTGGCCGGAAACAGCCTGAATCATGCTGACGAGCTGTTGGGTGTCGAATACATCCTGCGGAGAGCTGAAGACTGCGCGGGCCTGTTCCTCAAGCCCGAAGTTACCCAGCCAGTGCATGAGTTCATTGTATTTCTCCACCATGCGGGCTGTGAAATCGCCCTGCAGCGTGCTTTTCATATCAGCAGCCAGGAAGCGGATGATGCTTGCCGCGCCGAAAAGAATGCCGCCATCTGCTGCAACGGTGGCGGTTACGGCCAGCCAGTGCGGGAAGTGAAGATACTTGCTGAGCAGCTTGGTGATAGAATAACTGATGGTGGCAAGGAAACCTGCCATCATGATGGGAAGCAGCACGCCGCGGGCGGCCTGCAAACCCATGATGAGGATAACCGCTGCTGCTGCCGTGAGCAGAAAACGGGCTCCTTCGCCAAGAAAAGTGGTGCGCTCGTTCTGAGTATCTGTCGGCTTTTCCATAGAATTCTCGCATATTTTACACAGCTCTAACGCCCAATTCAAGCGTTATCGGGGGATATGCCAGAAAAATCCGGCAGGATGCCCCCCCACTGCCAAACGTGTCCCAAAGTTTGAGTACGGAGCTCGATAAATTGTCGATTTGTGGGGGCTGGCGAAGCCAGCGGAATTTTGAGCCCACGAAGTGGGTGAAAGATAGAAGGCCGGGGTAAGAGCGCGTCAGCGCTCGCAGCCCCGGCTAGGCTAAATAAAGTTTCAGAGCCCGCGGAGCGGGTGACAGAGCGGCGGCTTAACTTGTTGCGACTGTTCTGTCACCCGCTCCGCGGGCTCCGTCATGTTTTGTTTGTTGGCAGGGGCTGCGCCCGCTGACGCGGGCTTACCCCTGCCTCTCCTCTATAGCCCCTCCGGGGCTTAAAGTTCCGCAGACTGCGCCTGCCCGACAAATTCTAATTTATTGCGCAGAGGGGGGCTTCTTCCAAAATGTTGCTGATATTTCTATTCTCTACAAAATCTTTGGGACACGTGTGCCTCACTGCAAAAAAAATGAAAAATGGGCTGCAATGCCGCGTAGACTATGATAGAGTAGCAAGGTATGCGCATCGTAATTGTAGAAGATGACGTGGATATTGCGGAGCTGGTGGCCTTTAATATGGAACGCCAGGGCTGGGGGTGTACATTGGTGCACCATGGCAGCGAGGGCTGGGAGGAAATCCTGTGCAGCAGGCCGGATCTGGTTATTCTGGATGTGATGCTGCCGGGGATGGATGGGCTGCAGATTTTCCGAGCCATGAAAGAGCATGAGATGACCCGCAACATTCCGGCGGTGTTCCTGACCGCCCGCGGTGAGCTGGATGACCGCCTGGAGGGACTCAGCCTCGGTGCGGATGATTACGTGACCAAGCCCTTCAGCCCGAAGGAACTGGTGCTTCGTGTGCGCAATGTGCTGAGCCGGGCGAATGCCGGCGCTGCGCAGCTGGTGGTGCGCGGCGGTCCCCTGGTGCTGGATAAGAATACGCTTGCTGCCACGCTGGAGGGTGCATCGCTGGACCTTACTACGGCGGAGTTCAAGTTGCTGGCGTATCTGATGGAACGCCCGGGGCGTGTGCAGGACCGTTACGAGTTGCAGCGCGTTCTTTTCGGCTATGCCGATACGACCCAGAGCCGTGCGCTGGATACGCATGTGAAGCGCCTCCGCCAGAAGCTCGGGGATTACGCCGCCTGCATTAGCACCGAGCGCGGTGTGGGCTATTACTTCAATTCTGAACCAATAGAACGAACATGAGAATACTTCTGGGGGCCATGTTGATGGCGGCAACATTGTGTGCCGGGGCTGCAGATTACAGCAAGCTGAAAGATGCTTTCTGCGATGCGCAGAATAAGGTGATATACGACGGCGCCGGGCGTTTTGCGGTGCAGTCGCCTGCAGAGACGGAGCTGGAGCTCACTCTGGATATAGCGGCGCTGGAGAGCTATCTGGGTTCCAATGATTACAGGCAGGGGCCTCTGGCTACCTGGGAGCTCAGCATGCCCAATGGCCGCAGGCTTGTCTATGGCCTGGCCGATACGGCTGGGCATCTTACCTGTTATTGGGACGGCAGGCCCTGGACGAAGAATGGGGTAGTGAGCTATGAAAAATTGAAATCCCTGGCGGTGGATGGCAAGGTGACGCTGCGCGTGAATCTGGTGCCTTCCCGCGGGCTGCAGCTCTTCTGCGGCTCGGAGCTTCTGCTGGATGCAAAAGATTTGAAGACTCAGCTGCCTTTCGATACCACGCATGCTTACGCGGTGAACACCAACTATGTGACTGCCGTTGGCATCAAGGCGCCTTCCTCGCTTCAGACGGATGGTTACAAGGCACCGGAGGATTATACCCAGGTGTTCACTCGTACGAAGGAGAATTCCCTGGGCCGTGTGATGTTCTGCGGCGATTCCATCACCCACGGGGTGAATGACCAGACCTGGCGATGGCAGCTCTTCAAGATTCTGGTGGATAATGATATTGAGGCGCAGATTGTGGGTCCCCGCAGCGGGTATACTCCGGGATACACCAGGCTTGCCACTAGCGATGCCGGTGATTCCTACGCCGGTGTGGCGTTCCCGAATGTGCACCTGGCGCAGTCCTCCGGCCGCACACACAATATCATTTCCGGCTCCAATTCCGGCATGACCGGCGTGAACTATGGCGGCCATTCCACCAAGTCTGCGGCGGCATCCTTCAACTGCGATACCTGGTGCTGCCTGATGGGTACCAATGACCTGCTTTCCGACCGCGGTTATTCTCCGGAGGACTTTGCCACCAAGATGCAGAACCTGCTGGGCGGCAAGGTGAGCGTGAAGGGTAAATACTACAGCTGGACTCCCGGTTCCGATTGGGGGAACATGGGGCGAATCGCTGCAGATATCCTCAAGGAAGAGTCGGATATCCTCTATGTGATGGCTGTTCCCTGCTGGGGCAGCCACGCCAATAACAATGAGCCGGAGCGCCACGAGACTGTGCGGAATTACAACCTGTTGCTGCGGGCGTGGGTGGCTAAGTATGCCAAGGCACATGGCAAAAAACTGAAGTTTGTGGATGTGAACCGCGGTTTGGTGGATTCCTCGCTTGAAGTGCCTTTCAGCTGGCCTGATTCCATGTCCAACAAGCCCGGCCGCGATGGCCTGCACCCGAATGAGCAGGGCTCCATGGTGATTGCCGGCAATCTGGCCGAGGCTATGGGGATTCCCGGGCGCACGGCAGGTCTGGAACGAGCCTCAGCCGAGTCCTGGAAATCCGCAGGCAGTAAGGGTGCTATCAAGGCCGGTGACTCTCGCGCTGTGCAGAAGGATGCCTTTACCCGAGAAGATGGCTACAGCGTGGAACTCCCCATCCGCCCGCACTTCAGTGCGTTGGAAATCATCCTCGGGGATGATGCAGGCAGCGGCACACTGACCGTGACTAAGGACAACATCTGCTGGGGAGACCGCCCGTTGTATGGTTTTGAGCTGAACCTCAAGAAAAAGCCCACTAAGCCGGAGTCTCTCCGCGTGGTGTGGCACCCCGGGCTGGATGGCAACCGCCCGCAGGGCTATTATGTCTGGGTGGGCGATAAGCTGGTCGGCCAGGCACTGCCTGCCGGTGCCCAGGCAGGGCAGGGCTTGAAAATCAGCGTGAAGGCGGGGCATGTGTCGCTTTCCTCCGTCAAATACGCGGATACAGCTGCAGCCCCTGCACTGGAGGAAAAACCTTGATTCCTGCGATGCTTTCTACTGAGCTGGCGGGGTGGGGGCTTGTGATGAAAAAGCCCTTAGTTGACGGTTTCCATTGGAAATGGGAAATCATCGGAGTACGGGACCGCAATCCCGCACCCCGATAAAGCCATGAACAGATGCGCCTCTGTTAATCCGTTGCTTCGAGAAGCTGAACCGTGGCAGTGTGGCCTTTCTCCCTGGCGTAGTCGAGCGCGGTTTTGCCTGCGGCATCGCGCACATCGGCTCTTGCCCCGGCAGCCAGCAGCAGCCGGATGATTTCCGGACTTTCCGCCTTGCGATAGCGCACGGCATTGATCAGGGGTGTGGTGAGTCTCCCGCTGACCTGGCATTGGCGGTTGACATCGGCCCCGTTCCGGATGAATAAATCCACAATATCTGCCGAAGACACGCAAACGACAGAGTGAAGCAGGTTCTGACCGTAGCGATCTGTGTGGTCGGCATTGGCACCGCCTTGCAGCAGCATGCTGACCATGGCTGTGTCGTTGTTGCGGGAGGCGATGCGGATCGGCTCACCGGGCGATACCTGCTCCAGTCCGTTAGCCGAAGCCCCGAGTTGCAGCAAGAGTCGTACGAGCTCATGTTTGCCACTCTGAATGGCCATGTTGAGCGGGGTCTGGGAGCCTGCGCCGATGCGTATATCAATGTTCCCCCCGTATTCCGCTACTTTTTTAACAATATCCGGGCTGTTGCCCTGAACGGCAAAGGCCATGGTGGCGCGGTGATGCGAGGCATCCACTCTGGCGCCAAGTGTGTGCAGCAATTCCACCATGGCGAGATTACCGCGCCCGGCGGCTTCATCCAGAGCGGTGCCGTAGTTGCAATTCATCCCGAATCCGCATTTCAGATGCGACGAGGTGTTGAGCCCGGCGCCGAGTCTGACAAGCAGCCGCACGGCATCGGCATTGTTATGCTCAACAGCCTTGTTGAGCATGCGTCGGCCATCGGCTCCGGTGGAATCAATCAGTACCCCTTGCTGCAGTAGAGCCTGCAGGGTTTCCTCATGACTGTTCAGCGCAGCCAGTACAGCGGCTTCATGGCCGATGCGGTGCTTGCCGGAGCTGTCCACTTTGAGACCATCAGAAATCAGGCGCAGTACTTCCTGGGTACTGCCTGCGGCGGCGGCCTGCAGCAGAGCCTCTTCCTTGCCGGCGGGGGCTCCATGGGCGCGCAGCATGTCTGCCAGTACTTGGTTGCCACTCATCTGGGCATAGCTGAGGGCGGATTTTCCAGTGGCATCCACCACGGCGGCTCTGGCCCCGCACTGCAGCATGACGGAAACGAGCCGGGCATCTCCTCGCCCGGCGGCAATCATGAGCGGTGTCTGCCCCGCATTGTTGGGCTCATCGGCAGAAAGACCGGCTTTCATGAGGTAATGCGCGATGGCCTCCTTATCAAGGGAAACTCCGATATTCGTAGAGAGTCTGGCTTTCGCACCGACGGTCGGGTAGTGGCTGATGTCTTCCGCATCCGGCTGGTCGGTGTACTGTGCCTTGGCTGCAATGCAGTGCAGGGCGGTATTGCCGTCGTTGTCCCGGTGGTGGAGCATCTGCGGAGCTGCCTGGTGCAGCAGAATCGTGGGGTCGATGGTCGTGACCATCATCAGAGCCGTGCATCCCTTGGCATCGGTCAGAGTCGGGTCGGCACCCAGTTCCAGCGCGCAGGCTGTGAGCGCAGAATTACGGCGGGCCATGGCGTGCAAACAGTAGCTGCCTTGCGGGGTACGGCGGTTGATATCGGCACCGCGGCTGACCAGCAGACGGATAAGTTCCACGTCTGTGCCGCGTACCAGCGGCAGCCATCCTTTGTTATCCGGGGTGAAATCCGGGTCGGCGCCTTGCTCCAGCAGAAATTCCACGAGGTGACGGTTCATCGTGGAAAAACAGGCCAGTGAAAGAGCGGTTTCGCCGGATTCGCTGAAGTAGTGGAGGTCAGCTCCGTTCTGCAGAGCAGCCTTCACTTCATCCTGCTTGCCGCTGCGCACAGCCCGGAGCAGAGCTTCTCCCTTGCTGCGTCTCTCTCTCTTTCTGCTTCGCGGCGCTCAAACTCGGCTTTTTCGGCAGCCAGGAGCCCGGGGTAATTCTCCTCCAGCCACTGCATGATGCGCTGCCGGCCCTCGGCGGAGCGCGGCTGGGTGGCGCAGGCTGTCAGCAGACGCTTCTGCTCGGGCTGGGGGCTGGTCAGGGGCGCGCCCAGCTCCACCAACCGGAAGAACACGCGGTCGTAGCCGTAGTCTACGCAGAAACTCAGAGGAAGATAGCCCATGGTCGGCACATCTGCGCCGCAATCAACCAGTAGCTGGATGCGCGCCAGTAGTTCCTCCTGCGTGGTGTTCATATTGGTTTGCCCCAGCAGCGATGAAAGAGCTGACAGCCCCATTCTGCTGACAGGAGGAACCTTCTGCCCCGCATCCTTCAGGATTTGCAGGATTTCTTCCCGGTGCAGGAAACTGGCCCTGGAGAAAATATCAGAATCTGCGAAAGGGTAATGATGCTCCACCAGATACCGGAGGTAATCCGCAGAGGATTTGCTATGGAGATTAAGCCGCTGGACTATTTTCGGAGAGGTGATGTCTGCCCCTCGCTGGTGGAGAAGTTTCAGCATTTCGATAGAGGCTGACTCTGCCGAACAGACGAGGGGCGTGACCAGCATCGAATCCAGGGCGTTGATATCTGCTCCATGATGGAGTAACAGTTCTGCTGCCCCGACATTTCCGAAACGTGCTGCGCAGTGCAGGGGAGTGGTGCCGGGCATGTTATCGTATATTCCGGCCATGTCAATATAGTCATGCTCCAGAGACGGGATGGCTGGGTGAGCCCCGTGATTCAGCAGTAATTTGACAATGTGGTTGTGGTGCATGGCGACTGCCCAATGCAAGGCACTGTTTCCGCTTTTTTCCCGGCCATTCACATCTGCCCCCGCTTTGAGCAACAGTTCGACCGTGGCGGCATCGCCGGTGCGGGCGGCCTCAATGATGGGGGGAATCCGGCCGAAGGAGGAACAGGTATTCGGATCTGCTCCTGCCGCCAGCAGCATGCCGACTACTTCTGCCTGGCCTTTATAATGTGATACGGAAGCGGCATGGGCGGCCCACCCTTCGCATTCGCCCAGCTGCTTGCGGCCGATGGCGGCATACAGCGGGGTGCAGTATTCTACCGGGGCGGCATTCACATCTGCCCCGGCTGCCAGCAGCTCCTTGATTAAGTCCGTGCAATTTCCAGCAGATGCGCAGGCGCAGAAAAGGGCAACGTTTTTGTCTGCCCCCTCTGCCAGAAGTGTATGCACCTGTTCTGTATTCCCGTCCCTGCATGCCGCCTGCAGGGCGTGGAAAGTGTTCCAGTCGAACCGGGGCGCGTGCGTGCGCTCAATGCCG
This sequence comes from Akkermansia sp., assembly GCA_045132635.1. Lineage (GTDB taxonomy): Bacteria > Verrucomicrobiota > Verrucomicrobiia > Verrucomicrobiales > Akkermansiaceae > Akkermansia. Next base: position 2,042 of record JBGUSR010000030.1, on the reverse strand, counting down.
GTTGGTGCTGCCGGAATCAAGGTGGCATTAGTGAGAGGTGCTGCTATCCAGAGGGCGATGCTGAGTAAATGTTGGAGTTTCATGGTGCTTCTATAAAGCATTACGCATGTTTTGACGCGGAAAATTCAGAAAATAATGATTATTCACCGGGTAATGATGAAAAATCTTTGAGCCAGGGGTAGTGCAAATCTGTCGGAGCACGGGACTTCAGTCCCGTCAACATAACCGGGCGGAACTAAAACCCGTACTCATGGCAATGCAGCGCTGCGTGAAAAGCCTTGATTCCTCGGGGTTGCCCCGCTATAATGCGCGCATGAACGCTTCCTTTGCTCTTATTTCCCTGGGCTGTGCCAAGAACCAGGTGGATTCCGAACACATGGTGGGCTGCATGGCCGGGGCCGGGTTCCGTCAGGTGGAACCGGGTGAGGCCGATGTGCTTATCATCAACACCTGCGGCTTTATCGACCCCGCCAAGGAGGAAGCAATCAACACCATTTTCGACGCTGTGCGTGCCCGCGAGGCCGGGGAGGCTCCTGCTGAGCAGAAAATCATCGTAGCAGGTTGCCTTTCCCAGCGTTATGCCAAGGAGCTCTCCAAGGAAATGCCGGAGGTGGCCTGCTTCATGGGTGTGGATGAAATCACCCGCGTGGCAGAAATTGCCACGGCCTGCCTGAACGGCACCGCAGAAAAGACCTACACCACCAAGGTGTCCACCTATCTGCCGGACTGGGGCGTGCCGCGCAAGCTCATTTCGCCGCCTCACTATGCTTACGTGAAGATTGCTGAGGGCTGCAACCACGCCTGCGCCTACTGCGTGATTCCGCGTATCCGCGGTGGTCACCGCAGCCGTCCGCAGGCCAATATCATCAAGGAAGTGCGCCACTGGGTGGAGCAGGGGGCAAAGGAGATTAACCTCATTGCCCAGGACACCACCTACTACGGCATGGACAAGTGGGAGAAGCGCGGCAGCAAGACTGCCGGTGTGGACTCCAGCCGCGGTGAATCACTGGCCAGCCTGCTGCGCGAGATTAATGATATCCCCGGTGATTTCTGGGTGCGCGTGCTCTATACTCACCCCGCCCACTGGAGCCAGGAGCTCATCGATACCTTTGCCCAGTGCGACAAGGTGGTGAAATATGTGGATATTCCCCTGCAGCACATTGCGGATGGTATTCTGGACAGCATGCGCCGCAAGACGGATGGCGACTATATCCGCAACCTTATCCGCAATATCCGTGCGGCGGTTCCCGGCATCGGCCTGCGCACCACTTTCATCTCCGGCCTTCCCGGTGAGACGGAGGAAGACCACGCTGAGCTCCGCGATTTTATCAAGGAATTCCGCTTTGAACGCGCTGGTGTGTTCCCCTATTCCAAGGAAGAGGGCTCCCTGGCCGCCAAGATGAAGAATCAGGTGCACCATGCCACCAAGAAGCGCCGCAGCAATGAACTTTCCATGCTGCTGGCCGGCATTGCTGATGAAATCGGCCAGGAGAGCATCGGCACCCGCATGCGTGTGCTGGTGGATGCTCCCGGCATTGCCCGCGGCCCCTGGGATGCCCCGGATGTGGACGGCTCCATTCATGTGGACCCGACCTTGCCGGTGGGTGAGTTTGCTGAGATGGAAATCGTGGATTCCATTGCCTACGAGCTCTTTGCGGATGGCGCGGAAGAACCGGACTTCGATGAGGCCTGATTCCCGCAATAAGTCCGCTTTTGTATTATTCACCCCCGCCGAATCCGGCGGGGGTGACATTTACCCTGCCTGCAACATAGGAAAAATGCCAAAATGGTGAAAATTCTCTAAATTTCGAGTTGCAAGTTTGTGAGGGCTGTGGTATTTTAAGGGCACCATGATTACAGGTACTACTCATAAGAAGGCTGCTGAGTGGGTGGAACAGATCCGCCAGCTCTGCAAACCCGATTCCGTCTACTGGTGCGACGGTTCCGAGGAAGAGAACACCAAGCTTTGCGACATGCTCGTGGAGAAGGGCACCTACATCCGCCTGAATCCCGAGAAGCGCCCCGGCTGCTTCCTGGCTCGT
>JBGUSR010000029.1:0-78063 GCA_045132635.1 Akkermansia sp. | reverse complement strand
GGTAGTCGGACGATAGGTCCCGCGAGAGTAGATAGCTGCCAGGGTAAATGAAGCCCCGAAACCGAAAAGGTTTCGGGGCTTCTTCGTCTGCAGGCGCAGCCTGCAGATTTCGTCCGAGCGAAGCGAGGATATCGACCATGCTGAGCATGGATTTCGTCCTGCCCGCAGGGCAGGATTTCGTTTTCCTGATTGACGAATGCCAATTGACAATTGACGATTGGGAAATGCAAGGCCAGAGCAAGTACGGGACTAAAGTCCCGTGCCTCGATGATGAAACAGGAAAGTCCCGTGCCTCGATGATTAATGCTGCCGCCTATGGTATCCTCTCCGTTTGCGTATGAAGAATGAAAACGCGCCATGTGGCGCGTGAGAGGAAGCCCTGTGTTTCAACAATTCTGCTTGTCTTACAGATTGTGTATGCTACAATGACGTTCATGAGAAAACGATTGATTCTGATTCTCTCATGCATGCTGGTACTGGTGTATCTCTCTTGGGCATTGTCGCCGCTGTGGAAGCCAGTGGTGTATGGGTATGCTCCCAGAATCTGTTGCAGTTTTTTAGCGTATGATTGCGGACCTTCCGGGCCTAATGAAGCTGCCGGCAAGGTGGAGTTCGGTAGAAGTCGCCTGGTATTATCAGATGAATGCGAGATTGCCTTTTCGTTTAATACGTTCTGGGGGAAGACGGTGGACACGAAATTCTCATTTGAGCTCCCTCGGTACGGTGATGAGCATGAGGTGAGGATGCATATCCTCCCGGAAACGAAGGTAGTGGGTGCTATTGCCTGGGATGATTCGGTGGATGCGATGTCATATGTCCAGAGTGGATTATCGCCGCAGGAGTGGGCTGCATCCAAGGGGCTGCGCTGGCTTGAGCTCAAGGCCGGGTGTGTGTGGTCATTTTCGTTGAAGGAGAAAACGCAGCATCGGATTCTCCTGGCCTGCGAGAGAACTCTGGAGCCGGATGCCCCTGCTGGTACGCAGCCTTACGTGTTGGTGGGGGTGCAGGTTGAGAGGGCGGAATAAGGAACCTCCTTTGGTGATATATGCGTTGCTGTTCCATAGCTTTGTTCCTGCTTTCTCCATTCGCTTCAGCGGCTCCGGTGTTCATTCCGGTGCTTCCTGTGGCGGAATCCGCAGCAGAACAGACGGCGAATCTGGAGAAAAATCGCAAGAGACTGCTACGCTTGCAGGAGTCTGCAAGGCAATGTGTGGGTATGCGCCTGGTGCTATCCGAATCCCAGCATGCGCGGATTCGCCGCCCGGTGGAACTGTCTCGTCTGAATGCCGCCGAGATGGGACAGATGAAGAAGCTCATTTTCCGCCTGAGACCGGTGAAGACGGCACCGGCTGGCGATTATGCGTTGCAATACGTTGTTGCCCTGGAGCTGGAAGACGCGGGCGGTCAATTGCTGGACACCGTGGATTACATGGATGTCGCTCCGGAGGGTATGGTGGGCCCGGATGGATACGCCCCGGGCTCTCGATTTGTTCTGGATGCACATGGTTCGGTGGCCTGGCATCTGCTCATGAAGGCGGATTATGCACGCAGCATTGCGAAGAATCCTGCGCCTACACGCCTGCGCCAGGGAATGCCGAAATTCAATGTTGCTTCAGCATCCTCCTCTGATGAATCAGAACCAGCCTCTGCGTTCCCGGAGCAGGAGCCGCAGTATTATCACAAAAATTGCAAGGATTCTCACAAGGGGCACAAGCATAAGCGCTCGAATCATTACTGCGATCATCCGCAGAAAAAGTGAAGCCGGACGTTTGCTCCGGGGGAAAAAAGCCGGGGGAGAGAATGCATTTTTCTTGCGTGTAATATCATTCTATGATATTTATAAGTCTCAAATGATTGCTAAAGCCGCACAGTGGATTGGCATGCGCCGTAAACAGGAGGACGCCTATGTGGTGAAGTTCTTCCCGGATGGGGTGTTGGCTGTGGTGTGCGATGGTATGGGCGGGCATCATGATGGTGCTATGGCTTCTACTCTGGCAACGGAGGCTTTTCTGCGTTCATTTGAGAAGAATAAATCAGCAGCGCCAGGAGCTCGTCTGCGTATGGCGTTGGAGGATGCCAATGATGCGGTGCGTGAGTCATTTGAGAGCCGCGGCGTGTATGGAGGCACTACTCTGGTGGCTGCATTTGCCGGGGCCGGTGTGCTGCGTTGGGTGAGTGTGGGTGATTCAGCCCTGTATCTCTGGCGAGGTGGGCGTCTGATTCGTCTGAATCAGGATCATTCTTATCGCGATGTGTTTCGCGCTTATATCGGTGCCGGTATGACGGCGCAGGAGGCGCTGCGCCGCGGGCATGTGCTGCGTAGTGCTGTGACGGGTGAACCGCTGGATATGGTGGATGCGCCTACGATTCCTTATCCCTTGCTGCCGAATGACCGATTGCTGCTGGCAACGGACGGCTGTGAGGAGTTGCTTGCTCCGGAATTGCTGACGAATGTGGGGCGTAATATTCTGGACAATCGCGAGGGCAGTCTGCCTGTGGCTATCATAGAGGCCTGCCAAGCGATGGATGATCCCTATGCGGATAATACGACGATTGTTTCCATTGATATATAACAACCACTGAATTGTGCAGCGGGGGGCGGTGTCTCTCCTGCATGAACACGATTTGTTTACGCGATGGCTATGCGGACGGCCAGTATGTGTTGCCGCCGTTACCTTACGAATTGACCGCTCTTGAGCCACTGTTGGATGCAGAGACGCTGGATCTGCACCATTCCCGCCACCATGCTGCTTATGTGGCCGGTGCCAATGATGCCGTTGCGAGGATGCGGCGTATTGCCCGGGGCGAGGAACCGGAATCGCTGGTTCCGGCAGTGGCTCGCCAATTATCCTTCAACCTGGCCGGGCATATGATGCATATGCTTTATTGGGGCAATATGTCGCCGGAGCGCGGCCAGCGGCCCGAATGCTGTCTGTCTGCAGCCATTGATTCCACCTTTGGCTCGTATGATGGTTTTATGCGTGTGTTCCGCAATGCGGCGCTGGGGGTGCAGGGGAGTGGCTGGGCGGTGTTGGCTACGGATGCCGTGAGCCATGAGCTGGTGGTGCTGGCGGCACACCGGCATCAGGATGCGCTGCTTCCGCGGATGCGTCCGCTGCTGGTGTGCGATGTGTGGGAACACGCTTATTATCTGCGCTATGCGAATAACCGGGCTAACTACATCAACGCATTCATGAACCAGATTTGCTGGCGCACGGTGGAGAAACGCTTTACCCACAACAAGGAGAAAAAATATGGCTGTCAGTAATCAGGAGGGACGCAATTTCTGTGCCTGTAACGTGGGCTGCCGCCTGATGTCTCGCCCCTGGGTGGCCTGCGTACTGGCGGTGCTGGAGCTGGTGCTGGGCTTCATATTGCTCAGTTTTCCGCTCATGCTGGGGCTTTCTGCCGTGTGGGTAAGCGGGTTTGTGCTGGGTGTGGCTGGTCTGGTGCGGCTGGTGCAGTGCATCGCCCGGCGGGAGGACCGGTGGTGGAACCTGCTGGCTGCCATTCTTTATCTTGTGGTGGGTGTGTTCACCGTGCTCATGCCCATGCTTTCCATGGAATGGTGGACTCTGTTCATCGGAGCCTGCCTCTTCACTGCAGGCATTATGCGCATGGGTGTGGCCATCGGCATGCGCCGGAGCAACGGGGGATTCTGGCGCTTTTTCAATGCGCTTATTTCCCTGGTGCTGGGCGTGATGATTATCTGGGGCTGGCCGGAATCCTCTGCATGGTTCATCGGCACGCTTATAGCCGTGGAGATGATATTCTCCGGTTGGACGCTGATGTTCCTGGCGCTGGCGCCGAGGGGAGAAACGAGCGAAAATCAATGAGCTTCCTCAATGGCCTGCTGCATGCAGGCCATTTTGTTTACCGTTTCCTGCCATTCCTGTTCCTCAACGGAGTCGGGCATGATGCCGCCTCCGGCGTAGAGCCGGCAGAATCCGTTGAAAATCTGCATGCAGCGCAGCGATACGTAAAGCTGCACACTACCGTGTCCCCAGGGGCCCAGATACCCGGCGTAGCAGGAGCGGTCGACATCCGGGTACTGCTGCAGCACCTGGCGGGCTTCCGCCACGGGTGAACCACAGACCGCCGGGGTGGGATGCAGCTGATCCAGCAGCGCGAGAAGCCTGCCGGGTGGCATATGGAAGCTGAAACGGGTGCAGAGGTGCTCGATGCGCCCGGCGCGGAGATTTTCCAGTGGAGATTCTTCAATCTGGTCAGCTAACGGGGTGAGTATCTCGCGTATAAAGTCGGTCACCAGTGCTTGTTCGCGTCGGTTCTTGGCATCCCAGGGCAGGAGATTGGGAATGCGGGTGCCTGCCAGTGCCATGGTGTGCCAGCGGTCTCCGCTGCCGGTGACGAGCTGCTCCGGCGTGCAGAACAGCCAGGTGCCATACTGCGGCGTGTGCACCAGCGCCTTGAACGCGGCAGGGTTCTGACGGCAGGCGGCCTCGAAGGCACGGGCAGGAGAGAATGACTGTTCAACCGGGACATCTGCGGTACGTGCCAGCACAATCTTGCGCAGCTGGCCGCTTTTGATGAGGCCGGTGTAGTGCTCGAATAAGGCGGCATACTTCCCGCGGGGCGTGGCTGCTTCCTGGGGGATGAACTCCAGCTCTTCCCATTGTTCTGCCTCCGGCACTTCGCTCAGCTCATCGGGGATGAACAGGCTGCTGCTTTCAAAGGTGGCAAAGAGGAAACCGTTCTTGAAAATCGGGTCATCCTCGGTGCGGCCATCCTTTGCCATGCAGAAGACCGGTTCCTGCGCTCCCGGCAGGCAATAAAGCGCAAAGGCACAGCGCCTGTGGCACAGTGCGTCTAACTTTTCTGCCGGCATGGAATGCATGGCGTCTACCATACACCTATTTCGCCCATTTGGCAACACCATTTTCAGCGCCACTCCACCTCAATTTCGGCGCGCACGCCTTCGGCGGAGTTAATGATGTGGCGGGTGAAGTTGCCGCTGCGGTAATGCTGCACCTCCACCTCGGCACCCAGCATGCATTCCTTGCGGAAGGTCAGGTGGAAACGAGCAGGGGCGCCCTCCGGGGTGTGCTCGGCGGGCAGGGTATCAAGCGCCCAGATGAGGTAAGCGCTGTTGTTGATGTGGCCGTTGAAGTCCACATCGCGGCGGGCGGCGGTGTGCGGCATGCTGCAGAGCGGGGCCTCGCTCCACTCCGGGCATTCCAGCGGCGTGGTGATGGGAGGGCATTCAATGTCCTTGAATGCAAACTCCATACGCTTCAAAGGGAAGGGACGGCGAGTGGTAATGTCAATGAGCACCCACATCAGGTCTGCGCGGGCCAGCACATTACCGTCCTTATCTGTCATCTCCACAAAGCGGCGGGCCTGCAGCGGGCTGGCCTGGCCGGTGTTGGTGCGCAGGGTGATGGTCTCCTTCCATGCCGGACGACGAAACAACTCATAGTTGCCCTGGGTCTCCACCCAGATTTTATGATTACGCACAGCCCAGCCGAAGCCCATATCATGAAGGTCTGCGTGTTCTTCTGCCATCTCCTGGCACAAATGCAGGAAGAATTCCGGTTTCATCAGGTGGTCTTCGGAGCATTCGTAGCTGGTGATGGTGTGCGTAAGGGAGAAGTCGTTCATAGAGTTGACTCTAGCATAAACATGGCATACTGTCAATATTATTGACAAAAGCAAGGATTTTTGCGAGTATTATAAGTAATGAAGGTTCGTAATTTTATCTATGCTCTAGCGGGGGTCGCATTAGTGGCAGGAATGCTTCCGGCAGCCGGGAATCCCGTCTCTGAGCCCTCTGTTGCAGTTCCCGTTCAGGAGACTAAGGAACAGCGAGATGCGCGTATGAAATGGTGGCGTGATGCCAAGTTCGGTATGTTCATTCACTATGGCCTTTATTCCGGGCTGGCTGGCTATTTCCAGAATACCCCTGGCGGTGGTGAGTGGATTCAGTGCAACCTGGGGCTGGACACCGATACCTATGCGGCCGAAACCCTGCCGAAATTTCAGCCAGCGCCCGGCTGTACAGAAGCCTGGGCTGAGCTGGCCAAGGAGGCAGGCTGCCGCTACATGGTGCTGACCTCCAAACACCACGAAGGATTTGCTCTGTTCGATGCCTGCAACTCCGATTACTGCACCGGTAAGCTGCTGGGGCGTGACCTGGTGCAGGAATTCACCGAATCCGCACGCAAGGCCGGCATGAAGGTTGGCCTTTACCACAGCGTGATTGACTGGCACCAGCAGGATTACGACAATACCATCTGCCCGGACCTGTGCTATCCCGTGGGGCAGGCCTCCATGCTGCAGGAAAAACAGATTCCGCGCAACCAGGCCGCCTATCAGGAATACCTGCACACGCAGGTGCGCCAGCTGGTGCGAAACTACGGCCCTATCGATATTATGTGGTGGGATTACTCCCAGGGCGCTGCTGAAGGTGAGGCCTGGAAGGCCCAGGAGCTCATGCAGATTTGCCGCGATGCCAACCCCGGCGTGCTTTTCAACAACCGCCTGTATTCCTTCAGCGGCTTTGACCCGGCGGAGGATGGCAAGGCTCTCGATTTCTCCAAGGGCGATTTCTCTACCCCCGAAAAGCGAATTCCCCGCGAGGGCTACCCTGGCCGCGACTGGGAGGCCTGCATGACCGTGGGCAACCGCTGGGGTTACCACTGCGAGGACCACCTCAACTACAAAAGCCCGGAGAAAATTATTCTGCAGCTTCAGGAGTGTGCCGCCAAGGGTGGCAACCTGCTGCTTAATATCGGCCCCAAGGCTGATGGCTCTATCCCCGAGGGGCAGGTTGAGGTTTTCAAGCGCGTAGGCGCCTGGATGAAGGTGAATGGCGAGGCCATTTACGAGAGCCGTCCGTTCGAGGGCATGGTAGACCTGCCGGAGGAAATTCTGGCCTCCGTCGTGTGGGACGATATCTACCTCTTCCTGCCTAAGCGTGAACCCGGTGAGGAGGAAATGGACTACGTGCTGAGCATCCCTGCCAACCAGGTGAATGCCGTTTACCCGACCATTCTGGGCCAGGAAGATTGCGAGGTGACCATGGAGCGTGTGGAGGAGAAGGACGAGGACGGTGAAACGCAGTATTATCTGGATATCATCATACCTGCTGAGGCCTGGTTTGACGCGGTGGAAGGACTGCCGGTGCTTAAGCTCGGTTACGACGGTTGACTCTGAACCACTATGCCCTATTCCGCTTACAGTCTGCCCCGGGTAGTTGCCAATCAGTACATCCTCACCTCTGTACACGAGGAGGATGCAGATACGGTGACCTACGCCGCCACTCAGAAAAACATGAGCCGTGAGGTTCTGCTGCGAAGCCTGCGTCCCACCGCTATGCAGGACGACCGCAAGATTCGTTTCTTTGTGGAAACTGCCAGGCTTCAGGCGCGTCTGGCGCACCCCAATATTGCTGCACCGCTGGAGCTGCTGGAGGCCGATGGCACCTGGCACCTGGCCATGGAGCGTATCAAGGGCGAGCCGCTGGACATGATGGTGAGCAATGGCCGCGTGCTGCCCTCCATCGTCATCTGCGGTCTGCTGCAGCAGCTCTGCCGGGTCTGTATTTATCTGGATATAGAGCGCATAGCTCTTGTGCCTTTCTCGCTGGAGCACACCTACCTCATGGACGTTGGCTTCCGTTTTGATAACATGGCCCTTGCCGGCCCGCGCCCGCGCAATGCCAGCAAGCGCTATCTTTCCGCCGCCTTCAAACTCATTGAACCGCTGCTGGATATGGATTCCCCGCTTGCCACGCATCTGCGCACCACCATGGATTACATGGGGCGTGTGGCTTCCTGGCGTCCGCTTACTCCTGTCTATTTCGATGAGGAACTGACCCGCCTGCAGATGGAAATGCTGCGCATTCAGGCTGGTGAAAAGGCCCTTGTCTCCAATGCCTATACCAGGTAAGGAGTCGTAGGAAACGTAAAATTCAATACCCCCGCCGCATATCCTGCGGCGGGGGTAATTTCAAAACCGGGCGGGGCTGGGGCTTCAGCGTTTTCCGTAGCGGCGCTCGCGCCGGGCATATTCAGCCAGGGCGGCTTCAAACTCCTCGCGGCCGAAATCCGGCCAGAGCACATCAGTCACGTAGAGCTCTGCGTAGCTGATTTGCCAGAGCAGGTAGTTTGAGATGCGCATCTCACCGCTGGTGCGGATAAGGAGATCCGGATCCGGCATGCCGGCTGTGTAGAGATTGTCAGAAATCATCTCCGGAGTAATATCCTGGGGTGCCAGTGTGCCGCTCTGCACCTGTTCGGCCAGATTGCGCATGGCTGCGGTAATCTCCTGGCGGGAGCCATAGGAGAGCGCGAGCACCAGGTTCAGCCCTGTGTTTTCCTTGGTGGCGTCAATGCTGGTCTGAAGCTGCTCGCGGCAGTTATCCGGCAGCATGTGCAGCTCGCCAATCGCGTGCAGGCGCACATTCTTCTCCATCATCTCGGGCGTGCGCTCCTTCAGGTACTTATCCAGCAGGTGCATCAGGGCGTTCACTTCCAGTTTGGAGCGTCCCCAGTTCTCTGTGGAGAAAGCATAGAGCGTGAGCCACTTCACACCGTGCTCCAGGCAGAGGTCCAGCGTGCGCTGCACCGTCTGCCCGCCTTCCTCGTGCCCCTTGGCACGAAGAATGCCCTTCTGCTTAGCCCAGCGGCCGTTGCCATCCATGATGATGGCAATATGTTGCGGAATTGCGCTCATGAATGCATTAGAGCTCGTACTCGCCGTATTCTGCAAGAATAGCCTCCACGCGTGCAACGTCCTCAGGAGAGTCCACGCCGCTGGTGGTCTTGCGTCCGCGGTAATTCACCTCCACCATCTTCACGCGCAGGCCGTTGTAGAGGAAACGCATCTGCTCCAGGCCTTCCACGCAGCCCTTCTCGTAGTCGCCTTCCGGCAGCTCGAAGTAGTTCTTGAGGGCAGAGTAGGTATAGGCATACAGGCCCACGTGGCGGCGCACCGGGCTCTTCTCCATCGTCTCGCGGGCCTTCTCCGGCTTGCGGATGGCGGGAATGGTGCTCTTGGAGAAAGCAAGTGCATACCCGTTTTTGTCCACCAGCACGGTAGTGCCGCTGTACGGCGTGGTTTTCTTGGATTCCACCAGGCGGTCATATTCAGCCCAATCCAGGTGAATGCAGGGGGTGAACACATCGGCCGGGCAAGCCTTCCACTCATCAATGAGCTGCTGAATGACCCAGGGCGGGCAGAGAGGATTATCGCCCTGCAGGTTCACAATGAAATCGGGAGCGGTGGCTTGCTGACTCACGGCATCCCAGCAGCGTTCTGTGCCACTGCGGCAGGTTTCAGCTGTCATCACCACAGGAATTTCGGTGCCCTGGCAGAAATCGACAATGCGCTGGTCATCCGTAGCGACAACGTAGCTGCAGTTGTCGTTCTTGCGGCAGATGGAGGCAGCAATATCGGCCACGCGCTTAATCATTTCAACCCCGGCAATCTTGACAAGGGGCTTTCCGGGCAGACGCGTGGAAGCATAGCGGGCGGGAATTACGATAAGGATGGACTGTGACATGAGTAGGTTTAATAGGTGGTTTTTTGTGCTTCTATACTAGCGCATATGCCGCATTTTGTCACGAAGAAAAGCACAAATTGCCCGAGGGGAATGCTCTTTGCTTGACATTCCTTGTAGAAAAGGCCTAAAATACGGGCATGTATAAGACTCTTGCCTCTCTCTTCATTGCAAGCTCGGTGCTATACGCCGCCGAAGCCGAGCCCATGGCAGCTGTGTGCGACCGCCTGGTTGCAGCATTGGAACAGGAAGCAGAGGCATTGGAGTCCATTACCGAGGCGGGAGATATCTCCGCTCCGTTGGCGAAAGTGCGAGAGAGCCTTGCCGCTCAGCAGGAGCTGCTTGCCGTAGATGCCGGGCTGCTCTGGCAGTATATCGATAACACTGAGGGCGTGAAACAGCCTATTATTGATGTGCTGCAGCGGCTCGCTCTGCAGTTTGACCGCGTGGAGAAAGCTAAGTTCTTCGGCAGCGCAGAGCTGCGTAAGTTGCTTGGCCCGCAGGTTCTTGCCACCCCTGCCACAGAGCGAGCCAACCGTGCTAAGCGCGAGAAGCTCCGCGAGATTGATCATGATGAGTAAAGCCTGCTCCTTTTTCCCGGAGCAGTTGCTGTACATGTTCCAGTTCGTGGTCCATGTAGCTGGGCAGATCGTTGCGGTGTGCGGCCATGTTGGCCAGCACGGCATCCCTGTATTCTACAGCTGCAGCCTTGGATTCTTCCTCAGACCCATATTGCAGGTCTGAAAAGTAGCGGGTGACAATACGCCCACAGCGCTGGATGCTGACGCGCCAGCCCTGGAAATCGGTATTTTCGTAAGTGTATCGGGTTAAATTCTTATTATTCATGAGGGTATGGCGTGTGGACACACCATACCCTCATATCAGTTCAATAACGTATACGCGAATCAGTCGTTCAGACGATGCGAGATGGGGAAGTGCAGCTGCTCCGTTGGGGCATCTGCATGCAGGATAATGGGCAGCTGCGTGCGCTTGATGGCAGAGGCTACAATCTTGCGCTGAATAAGGCGAACATCATTCTCCTTGAAGAGATAATTCATCTCCTCTTGCAGCAATTCAGACGGCGGCGTATTCATATCAGCCAGTTCATGAATGATGCGGTTCGTGGTGCCATGAGGCGGTGCAGCCAAAGCGCCGAACAAATCCGGGAACTGCTCCTTGAGTCGCTCACTGAGCAGGAAAATATCAATATCGTACAGATTACCCAGCGGGGCAATGTGGCCACCGCTCAGGCCGCACATGCGGAAATCGCCCAGCATAATCTCCCGGCGCCCGAGTGAGCAGCAGAGCATGAGCCCGCGGGACTCCGCGTGCGTGAGCGCAATGGCCGTGTGCATACGCTCACGAAGAGCCGCAGCTTCCTCCTCACCTACGCATGCCTGGGTAGCCTCCTCCAGCTGACTGGTCTGCGGGTAGAAACAGCTGATGCCGGCTTTCTCCGCCAGCTTGTTTTCCTTGTTAAAGCTGATACCGCATACATTGCCTGCTCCGAGAGCTTCGATGGCGAGCGCAACGAGCAGGGGGGAATTGGAGTGGTCCATGGGAATGCATACGCCGCTGAAACAGTTATTGCGCACATTGTCGCGGATGCCACGCTGCAGCGCTGCAGAAAGCTGCTCTGTGTTATCCAGCTGGCGGGGCAGCTGGGCAGCACGCGTCACGTTGACCACCTTGGCTGCTGTTTCAAACATCGGGAGCTGCGCAAGCTGGTCGCCTGTGTTGTTGAAGACAGAGGAACCACCGCAGTAGATATTGCCGCCGATGGTTCCCACCGGGCGCACGCAGGCCACGGAGCATCCAATCAGGTTGGCCTCCCATGAGCACTGCTCTGCATCATCTGCAACAGAACCGACATACCACGGCGTGACAGGCAGGTGAATAATGATATCCGATGATTCGTCCGGCAGTTGTTCCTCATTTGACAGGAACACACGTACCTCAGAGCTCAGGATATTAAAATTGCGGTTCTCCTCAAGCTCCGTTACGCAGTTTTTCTCCACCATGTAGGGAACCATGACGATGCTGCGCTCATTTTCCATCCAGGGGTCGCTGTCGGCATCATCCTCGCCTACCACACCGACATAAACCTCCTCATTGCTTATGGTCTGAGCATAGGCGGCCAGAAAGAGCGGGGCTGTCCCCAGTTCCTTTGACAAGGAATCAAGGGCAAGCTGGGTCTGTGACAGGAATGAGCGGCGTGTGGCCAGATTTCCTGGCTCAAGCCCGCACAATGCTGCAGCGGGTGCGATGACGATATCCGCACCATGCTCCAGGCATTCGCGATACCCTTGCACAATGGCTCTCAGGTTGTTAGAAAAATCTCCGGGTAGAGGGGCGGTCTGAATAATGCCAATTTTATTTATGCTGTTAGTCATCAGAGATATCTTGGTGTACGGTTATACTGCACTCTTTTACACAAAAAAGCAAGGCTAAAAACCGTATTGCGCGGGTGCAGGTGAAGAAAAAGCCGGCAGTGTGCAAAGGAATGCACATTGCCGGCTGTTAAAGGTATGACGAAAAATCAGGCCAGAACGGACTGCCAGTAGGCCAGTCTGCGGGCGGTATTATCCGGATTGGGAGCACCGGGGTTCGTGCGCAGAGCAAAAGCTCTATCCAGGTTGAACACTTCGTGAACATCCTCGCCGTATTCCGGTGAGATTTCCTTGAACTCATCGAGCGAGAGCATGTTGAGCGGAGTACCGGTGCCCACGGATACGGCCACGGCTTTACCCACCAGCTCATGCGCCTTGCGGAAGGGAACACCACGGCGCACCAGGTAATCGGCCAGGTCGGTAGCGAGGAGCAGGGGGTCGCTCACGGCGGCGGCGCAGCGGTCGGGGTTGATGCGCATGGCGGCCACCATCTCCGCATTCACGCGCAGAGCCAGGCTGATGGTCTCGAAGGAATCGAAAAGGGGCTCCTTATCCTCCTGAAGGTCGCGGTTGTAGGTGAGGGGCAGACCCTTCACGGCAACCATGACGCTGACCAGATTACCGTACAGTCGGCCGCTCTTGCCACGCGTCAGTTCGCATACGTCGGGGTTCTTCTTCTGGGGCATCAGGCTGGAGCCGGTGGTGTGGGCATCGCTCAGGGTGCAGTAGCCGAATTCGGCGCTGCTCCAGAGCACCAGGTCCTCGCTGAGGCGGGAAAGGTGGGTGCCGATGATGGAGAGGTCGAAGAGTGTCTCCATAATGTAGTCGCGGTCGGCGATGGCATCCATGGAGTTCTCTGTCACGCTGGCAAAGCCGAGTTCTTCGGCAATGGCGGCACGGTCCAGGTTGATGGTGCTGCCGGCGATGGCGCCGCTGCCCAGCGGGCTCACGTTCACGCGCTTGCGGCAATCCTGCAGACGCTCGGCATCGCGGCCCAGCATCTCCACATAGGCCAGCAGGTGGTGACCGATGGTGACCGGCTGGGCACGCTGCAGGTGAGTGTAACCAGGGATGCGGACTTCAGCGTACTGGGCAGCCTTCTGCACCAGGGCTCGCTGCATATCCTTGAGAAGTTCCAGCGTCTCATCAATCTGAGCGCGGCAGTACAGGCGGGTGTCAGTGGCCACCTGGTCATTGCGGGAGCGGGCGGTGTGCAGCTTGGCGCCGGGGGAGCCGATGCGGCGGGTAAGCTCGCTTTCAATGTTCATGTGTACGTCCTCGAGCTTCATGCTCCACTGGAATTTACCGGCCTTGATGTCTGCCAGAATTTCCTGCAGACCATCAGCAATGGCTGTAAATTCTTCCTGTGTAAGCATGCCGGCATTCAGCTGCGCGCGGGCGTGAGCCGTAGAGCCGGCGATGTCGTGCTCATATAATTTCCAGTCATACGATACGGATTCACCGTATTCCAGTACCAAATCTGCGGTCGGTTGAGAAAAGCGTCCAGTCCACATAACGGGCATAGCTTACCACCAAGAGCAGGCCAGTGCAAGCCGATATGCCGTCACTGCCCGGATATTTCGCGGGAGCGCGGACGCGCAGGCGGGCGAATGCCTGTTAATTATCACTTGACGTGCCATAGGTGCTGATGATAAGATTGCGCCATGAGTACTAAGTTCAGTTGGGAATTGCGCCCCCTGGACGGAAGTGTTGACTTTGGTGAGGAACTGAACGCGCAGCTGCCGCTGCTGGTTCGAAAGTTGCTGGCACAGAGAGGTATTTCCGGTCGGGAACGGGCACTACGATTCCTGAAACCAAGGCTAGCGGATCTTGGAGACCCTTTTGCCTTGCGGGAGATGGATGCAGCCGTTGAGCGCATCTTCCGCGCGGCAGACAACGGCGAGCACGTCTGCATCTATGGCGACTATGATGTGGACGGCGTGAGCTCTGTCACGCTTCTTTATACCATTTTGCGGGCCTACGGCATCCGCACGGATTACTTTATACCCGTTCGGACCCGCGAGGGGTATGGCCTGAGCGAGGAAGGCATGGCGAATGCCATTGCGAAGTGTGGCGAGACGCCAGACTTGATTATTGCTGTGGACTGTGGGACTTCCTCGGTGGAGGAGGTGGCATGGCTGCAGGAGCAGGGTATTGATGTGGTGATTCTGGACCACCATGAGGCCAGCACCCAGGGCCGCCCGCCCGCTGTGGCTGTGGTGAATGCCAAGCTGGAGGAAGACAGCCCCTTCACCTACCTGTGCAGCGCCGGTGTGGTGTTCAAGCTGGCCCATGCTATGCTGAAGGAACGCCGTCTGCCCAAGTTTGACCTGAAGCAGTATCTCGATGTGGTGGCCATCGCCACTGTGGCGGATATAGTGCCGCTTGTTGAAGAAAACCGCCTGCTTACCCGGCATGGCCTGCGGGTCATGGAGTCCGGTGGCAATATCGGTATTCAGGCAATCAACCGGGTTACAAATCTGAATCGCCGTCCCAGTGCCAGCCATGTGTCATTCCGCATCGGTCCGCGTCTGAATGCCGCAGGCCGCATGGATAACCCGTTGGATGCGCTCAACCTGCTCATGACCCGCGATACCGCCGTGGCCATGGACCTGGCAGAGCGCCTGGAGATGCATAACCGCGCCCGCCAGCAGGAGGAAGAGAAAATCCGCAATGAGGCCATGGAGATGCTCTCGCATACCTTCTCACCGAAGCGCGACAGCGTGATTGTGCTGGGCTCCCGCACCTGGCATCCGGGTGTGGTGGGTATCGTGGCTTCGCTTCTCATGCGCCGCTATCATAAGCCCACCTTCGTTATTTCTCTGGATGAGAACGGAATAGGTAAGGGCAGTGGTCGCTCCATTCCCGGCGTATCGCTGGTGCAGGCCATTCATGCCTGTGCCGATACCCTCATATCCGGTGGTGGCCATGACATGGCCGCCGGTCTGGTGATTCATGAGGATATGATAGATGCCTTCCGCGCCCGTTTCGATGCTTTTGTGAAGGAAAGTGTGGATCCGTCCAGGCTGACCCCGGTGTTGAATGTGGATGCCGAGGTAAGCTTCCCGGAACTCACCCTGGAGCTGCTGGATAGTTATGAGCTGCTGGAGCCGTTTGGTAATTCTAACCCGCAGCCGGTATTCATGAGTCGCAATGTGATGTTGACGGATGCTCCCCGCCACCTGCAGGGGAATCACCTGCGCCTCGGGCTGCGCCAGGGGAACTATGAGTGTGATGCCATGTATTTCAACGGCGGCTCGGTGAAGCTGCCTGACCCTCCTTGGGATATTGCCTTTACTATTGACCGCAATGTGTGGCGAGGCCGGGTCAGTCTTTCCATCTCCATTCAGGACATTCGTCCTGCAGCTTCTGTATGAACACCACCCGTCCACAGCGCAAGCGTTCCTCGCATCGCCCATCGGCCAATGTCGAGTTTGGCGATTGGCGGGTTTCGCCATCGCAGCAAGTGCGGGAGCCGAAGCGCAGGCAATCCAAGGCTGCCCGAGTGATTCGGCGCCTCAAGGTCCAGGCGGCTTACTGGGAATCGGTGGAGCCTGTGTACCAGGTAGAGCCATACAATGAAACATATGCCATTCATGGATGGAAGCGTGTTATCCGCCTGTGTATAGCCTGGAGTTTGATGCTGCCCATATCGGTGGTCATGGTATTTGCGCTGATGCTGCAGCTGTATCATGCCGCGCCGGTGGTGGGCGATGTCAGTTTCTGGCAGAGCCTGCCGGTCTGGTACGCGCTGCTGGGGGCACTGGTGTTTGCAGTGCTGAAATATTTTCATCTGGTAGATGCCATATTGGTGTTCATCTATGTGCTTGGGCATGAATTGACTCATGCCATTGCTGCGCTCATGTGCTTTGGCAAGGTGGAGTCTCTCAGCGTGGATATTGATGGCGGCTATGTCGACACCGATAAAGATAACCTCTTTGTCTCGCTGGCTCCCTATTTTGTGCCCTTGTGGATGCTGCTCTGGCTTGGGGTGTTCTTTATTTCCAATCTGGTGGCGCCGTTCGAGACGTATCTGCAGTGGTTCTATGCCGGATTCGGCTTCTGGTGGGCGTTCCATGTGTACTGGACACTCTGGGTTATTCCCCGCGAACAGCCGGATTTGCTGGAGAATGGTGTGGTTATCTCTTTCCTGATTATCACGATAACCAATATCATTGCACTGCTGCTCATTCTTCGTTGTTTCGGCGTTATCAGCCTGCGCGGTTACTGGCAGGACCTCCAGTACTGCGCCCAGGAGCTCTACAGCACCTACCATGACCTGATTCTTTGGGTGATACAGCGATAGTTCGTTATGTTCATCGTGTCCCAGAGAATTGTTTGGTAAACTGCTGTTTGGCGAATTGCCTGTTTTCGTCCGAGTGCCGATTGGCGCAGAGAAAGGGCCTCATCGGCAACATCAGACACAAAAGAGAAAAAATTCTACTCATCGCAATCAAGGACTTCCTAAAAATCATGTTCTTCTTCCTTTCCTCAACCTGGAGTCTTATTTTAGAAATGCCCAAATTGTACCTTGCGAGTCAATTGTACATTCCATTGTGTCCGTTTAATATTGAAAATACCTCTGCTCTATGATAGACTGCACCTTGTGAAGGTAGTTGCTGAATATCTGTTATATGGAGCTGTGGGCTTGGCTCTCACGGTGGGGGCCTGCTGGTGGTTTGCAGCGTCCGGGTTTGATTTCCGGCAGGTGTTGATGCTTATTCTGGGGCCGACATTCATGCTGGCATCGGTTTGGCTGCTTCGGCGCGATGGAAAGGCTGAGCTGAAGCGCAGTCGGAGCGCAGGCAAGGAGAAGAAGGAATGGAGCAAGTCCGCCCGCATCCGCATTGAATTGCCCTTTGACATGCTGGCCGGCAATTTCAAGGCACTTGCCAAGGCCACGGATGAAGCCGTGGCAGAGGAGGAGTATCTTTCCTGGAACAGTGGTTCCTTTGGCGATATCCGGATTCAGAAAATCGATACGGAGGCCTGGATTGCCTTGTTCTGGGTGCAGTCTGACTGGTCGCTGACCGACAGGCAGGTGGAAGGTATCTGCCGTCGTGAGTCGGTGGCGTTTCCTGCGCATTTCCGCAAGATGCAGGCCCACGGTGTGGCGATTTATCAGCAGGGCATCCTGACTCTGTATCCGAGCGTTCACAAGACCGATTTCGAGGAGACCTTCCTCGCTACTGTTCTACAGAACGCTGAGGCATTCAATGCCTGGCTTGTTGATTATACAGAAGAATAACGCGTATGGACCTCTGCCAGATGATGTATACCAGCCTCATGCTCGTGAGCATGTTTGTGGCGCTGTATTGGCTGAAACCCGGTAAGCGTGAGGCTGCCCGGTATGGCATGATATTGGTTCCGTACGGTGGCCTGTTGTATCTTATCTACCTCGCAACTCAGGAAATGGGAGTTGTCGGGTATTATCTACGTGAGCATCTTCCTTGTTCTGCTGCGCTGCTGGTGTTTCTGCTGGGGGTATTCATGCTCAAATGCCCCTGGAAGCGTGCGCTTCGGAGCTGCGGTGTCTATGCCCTTGTTCATGCTCCTTTGTTTGTGCTGTATGTACTGTATATTCGTGGGGCCTCAGAGGAACTGCTGCTCGGTGCTCCCGGTCAGATTCTGATGACCTGGCTTTTCGTGTGGCTCTGCGCACGGCCTCTTTCTGCAAAGCAGGGCCTGCTCTCCGCCGCTACCATCGAGGCCTGCGAGGGGCTGGTCATCTCCAATGTCATGAGGTACATTCCCGTGCTGTTCGGGCTGGGGCTGGAGGCTTCCATTGTTCTGGGAAACATCTTGAGGATGATGATTTGGATGCTTGCTTTTGCTCTTGTCATGCATCACTTGCATGGGAAAAGCTGGTATCGTTCCATTGCCTTTTCTTTCTCGCCCCTGCTTCTGGCTGTTATTTTGTCAGTGCTCCTCCTGATTATCGGGTTAATTTGAAGCACCAGACTTTCGGTGTACTGGGCGCTTCGAGTAGAAACAAGGCCCTGAAAATGGCGATTTGGCGGGGGCTCAAATCCTTCGGAGCTCGGGACTTCTAGTCCCGAAAACATAACCGTTGGGGGACTAAAGTCCCCCGCTCCGACCAGAACATCCGCCCGACAAACTCCAATTTGTGGGTTACGTATGTTTCTCCAGAGTCGCTTTTATTTGTGGTTTATAAAAAAAAACTTGAAAAAGTCAAATAAAGTCTTTTTCTGGTGCGCTTCATTCTTGTACAGGCACAACCCCCTGTCCTCAAAAATTATGAAAAAGAATATGCTTAAAATGTTCCTGATGTCCGGCGTAGTAGTGGTAGCTTTCAGCAGCTGCGATCACCTTGCCCTGAGTCTGAGCCACTATGGAAGCAGCGTAGCCTACCAGCCTGTGGTGGTATCTGCCCCCCAGCCTGTTGTAGTACACCATGAATCCGGCCCGAAGCATGTGGTGGTGCATCATGATGTCGCGCCGAAACCTCAGCCGGTAGTCGTGCAGCACAAGCCCGCCCCGAAGCCCCAGCCGGTGGTGCAACGTAAGCCCGAGCCGAAGCCTGTGGCACAGCACAAGCCGGTGGCTAAACCTCAGCCCGCAGCTCAGTATAAGCCGGCAGCCAAGCCGAAGCCCGTAGCCCAGAATAAGCCCGCTGCCAAGCCGCAGTCTGGCAAGGAGCGGAAACCGCAGATGATGGCTCACAACAACCACCGCTGATATGGAGTCTGACACAAGCGAAACACCGTGGTGCGGCTGCTGCAGGCTGATATCATGCGCCACCAACGAACCAACCTGAACCCGTCTGAGGCATGTTTTCAGACGGGTTTTTGTATGCCCGGGCCGGCAAAAAAATACCGCTTCGGCTGGCGGGGCAGAAGCGGTATGAAAAACAGGTGGTGAGGTAGTATCAGGCCTGGTCGCCGTCGTTCCACTCGACGCGGTTCTCGGGCTTCCAGAGCGTTTCCAGCTCGTAGAATTCGCGGGTTTCACCGGCCATGACGTGCAGCATCACGTCGATGTAGTCCAGCACGCACCAGAGGGCATTGGGGGTGCGCTCGGCATACACGGGAGAGATTTCGTACTTCTCCCACACTTCCTTATCCACATCGCCCATGATGGCGCGCAGGTGGGGCACAGAAGTGGCGGTGCAGACCACGGCGAAATCCGTGATGGAGGAGGTGCCGCGCAGGTCGTAGATGGCGATATCGGATGCCTTGGCATCGCAGGCCACCTGGGCGCAGGCAAAGGCGAGTTGTTTGCTGTTCATATTGTGTGTATCGGTAAGGGGTTTAGAGGTTTTCTTTCTTTTCTTCGTCGGCGGGGGCTTCCTCAGTTTCCTCAGCAGGAGCTGCGGGGGGCTCGTCATCCGGCGTCTGGAGGTCGGTGGGGGCATCTTCCTCCTCGGGGATGGGGGGAGGCAGCTGGCGCACGGGCGGATTAGCCATTTCGCCGGTTTCCAGCAGCTCGGCCACCTGCTCACCGCTCAGCGTCTCGAACTCGATGAGCTTATCGGCGATGAGGAGCAGGCGTTCCTTGTTCTCGGTGAGGATGGTCACGGCGCGGTTGTAGTTTTCCGTCACGATGCGCTGGATTTCCTCATCAATAATCTGGGCGGTGTGCTCAGAGAAATTGCGGGTGGTCTGGGAAATATCACGTGCCAGGAATACCTCGCTGTGGTTGGAGCCGTATTCGATGGGGCCGAGCTTCTCGCTCATGCCGTAGACACAGACCATCTTGCGGGCAATGCCGGTGGCCTGGTGAATATCACCGCGGGCACCGCCGGATACATCACCGAACACCACAAGCTCGGCGCAGCGGCCACCCATGGCCATCACGATGTAATCCAGCATTTCGCTCTTGTATTCGCTGTACTTATCCTCCTCCGGCAGCATCATGGTGACACCCAGTGCCGGGCCGCGGGGAATGATGGTGACCTTGTGCAGCGGCAGGGACTTGCCAAGGGCGGTTTTGAGCAGACACACGGCGTGGCCAGCCTCGTGCACAGCGGTCATGTACTTCTCCTTGTCGGAGATTTCAAGGGAGCGGCGTTCGCGGCCCCAGCGCACTTTCTCGCGGGCTTCCTCCAGGTCGCTCTGCTGCACGGTGGGCTTGTTCTGGCGGGCGGCGATGAGGGCAGCCTCGTTCACCAGGTTAGCCAGCTCTGCACCGGAGAAACCGGTGGTGGCGCGGGCAATCGGGCCCAGATCCACGCTGGGGTCAAGCTTCACCTTGCGGGCATGCACGCGGAGAATCTGCTCGCGGCCAGCGGCATCCGGCAGGTTCACCGTCACCTGGCGGTCGAAGCGGCCGGGGCGAAGCAGGGCGGGGTCGAGCACGTCCACACGGTTGGTGGCGGCAATGACGATGACATTTTCATTCGCTGTGAAGCCGTCCATTTCCACCAGCAGGGCGTTGAGCGTCTGCTCGCGTTCATCATGGCCACCGCCTACGCCGTGACCACGATGGCGACCCACAGCGTCGATTTCGTCGATGAAGATAAGGCAGGGGTTGTGCTTCTTGGCCTCGGCGAACATATCGCGCACGCGGCTGGCGCCTACACCCACAAACATTTCCACAAAGTCGGAACCGGAGATGGTGTAGAAGGGCACACCTGCCTCACCGGCAATGGCGCGTGCCAGCAGGGTCTTGCCCGTGCCGGGAGGGCCTACCATGAGCACGCCCTTGGGAATGGTGCCGCCCAGGTTGCGGAACTTCTTGGGATTGCGGAGGAACTCCACGATTTCCCACACTTCCTCCTTGGCCTCGGAAATGCCGGCCACATCCTTGAAGGTGACCTTGTTCTTGCTGGGGTCGAGCAGACGGGCGCGGCTGCGGGCAAACTTCATGGCACCGCCGGGTCCACCGCCCTGGGCGCGGAAGAAGAAGAACAGAAGGAACAGGAAGAGGAGAATGGGCAGGGCATTCACCAGGAAGAAGTGCCAGGAGTTGCTTTCCACGGTGTATTTCACCTGATTGCCCAGCAGGTCTCGCACCTGCTGGCCCTGGAAAGTGGCGTTGAACTCCACGCGAACAGGCTCCAGGTCCTTCAGCTGGGCGGCAGTGGCCGGGGGCAGACGGTACTCACCCACGATGACCCCCTGACCGGAGGTTTCGTAAATGACCGGGCTGCCATTGGTCGTGATGATGCGGCCTTCGGCACCCATGCGGGCAAAATCCTCTGTGGACCAGATGCGGTCGCCCTGGAGCTCCTTCGGCGCCTCCTCCACGCGGGAGGTGGTGATGCCGAAGCGGTTGCAGAGGGCGCGTATTTCATCGGAATCCGTAAAGGGCATGTAGAATGCAGCCTTGGGGTATTCCGGCAGGTTCTTGTATTCAAAAGCGGTGATGACGCCTTCTGTGCTGGAGGAATTGAGCGTTACCTCCACGGGGAAATCCTTGGGCTGTGAGAGCACTACCTTACCGGCCTTGTAGTCCTTGCGGAATTGTTCCAGGGAAATAGTGCGTCCGGGGGCAGACAAGGAACCATCGAACATGAAGGCCACCATGAGAATGCCGGCAATGACGGTCAGGAGAATCAGGACGCCCCAGTTCGGGGTGCCTCCGGGAGTAGGGACTTTGTTGGGTTGTTTGTTCGGGTCAGACATAGATGATCCTGCGGTGCTTTTCCGCATTTTACCGCAGAATCCAGGTTTGAGGAATCTTGTATTGTGCCATAAAGGGCGAAAAATGGCGTCAGCAGGCTGCCATTGTGCACGTGAGAGCTCTCGGAGCACGGGACTCAGTCCCGTAACCTCTAGCGGAGAGGGACTAAAGTCCCTCGCTCCGAATATAATTTTCGCTCATGGGGCCTTCACATAAACGAATACGCATCAATATCCAGCGTCAGGGTCACCCCTTCGCCGCAGTTCATGGCGGCAATTTCCCGGCTGCAGATATCGGCAATGATGCGGGAGCGGGGGGCCTTCAGGGTGCACTGGTAGCGGAACTGCCCGTAGGCCTTGGCCAGCGGTGCGGGGAGCGGGTCGCTTATCTGCACCTGCGGGGGCAGGGCCTCCAGAAGTCGCTTGTGCAGGGTTTCCATGGCCAGGGCGGCCACGTCTTCCTGTTCGCTGCGGGCGGTGATGACGGCCATGTGGCAGAACGGCGGGAAATTCATCTGCTGGCGCAGCTCCATTTCGGTTTCGGCAAAACCATCAGTATCATGCCGGCGGGCAAACTGGATAGCAGCGGCCTGGGGATTGAAGGTCTGCACAATCACCTCGCCATCCAGGTCGCCACGCCCGGCGCGGCCGGCCACCTGGGTGAGCAGCTGGAAGGTGCGTTCTGCTGCGCGCGGGTCGGGTATGTTCAGCCCCAGGTCGGCATTCAGCACGCCCACCAGCGTGACGCCGGGGAAGTCGAGCCCCTTGGAAATCATCTGCGTGCCCAGCAGAATATCGGTTCTGTGGGCGCGGAAATCTGCCAGAATATCGCGCAGGGCGTTCTTTCGCGTGGTGACATCGGCATCAACACGTTGCAGCCTGGCCTGCGGGAAACAGCGGCGCAGCACAGCCTCTACCTTCTGGGTGCCGTAGCCTTCCAGCGCAATGTTGGCCGTGTGGCAATCCGGGCAGCGGCCGGGTACCATCTGGCGGTAGCCGCAGATGTGGCACACGAGCCGGTTCTCTGTGGCGTGGAAGGTCATGGGCAGGGCGCAGTGCTCGCAGTTGGCCACATAGCCGCATTCCGGGCATTGCAGGGCGCGGGCAAAGCCGCGGCGATTCAGCAGCAGAATCACCTGTTCGCCTTTGTTCAGTCGCTCATCAATGGCCATGCGCAGTCGCTCGGAAAGAATGCCGAGGTTTCGCTTGTCCTTGGGCTCGCTGCGCATGTCCAGCACGCGGGTGAGGGGCAGGCGCTGGCCGTCGGCGCGCTTATCCATGCGCAACATGCTGTATTTATCCTGCTGCACATTGTAAAGGGATTCCAGCGAAGGGGTTGCAGAGCCGAGCACGATGGTGGCACCCTCCAGCTTAGCGCGCAGCACGGCGAGATCTCGCCCATGGTAGCGCGGGCTGTTTTCCTGCTTGTAGGAAGAATCGTGCTCCTCGTCCACGATGATGAGACCGAGATTCTGTACCGGGGCAAAGACGGCTGAGCGGGGACCGATAGCGATGCGGGCCTTGCCGCGGTGTATGGCGTGCCATTCGTCAAATCGCTCGCCATCGCTCATGGCGCTGTGCAGAATCGCCACACTGCCGGGTTCCTGGGCAAAGCGGCCCTTGAAGCGGGCCATGGTCTGCGGCGTGAGCGAGATTTCCGGCACCAGAATGAGCACGCCTTTGCCCTGGGACATGGCGCGCTGCGCAGCCTGAAGGTAGACCTCTGTTTTGCCGGAACCGGTTACCCCTTGCAGCAGCAGCGGCTTCGTGTCGCCTGCATCATACGCTGCATTGATGGCTGCCAGGGCGGCGGCCTGTTCCGGGTTCAGCTCCAGTGGCTGGGTGGGGGCAAATTGCTCGCTGCCGGCGGGGTCGCGGTGTACCTGTTCCTCCTCAATGCGCACATAGCCGGCCTTTTCCAGCGCACGGCATGGAGCCAGCGAGGCAGAGCCGCCTAAATCGGCCAGCGGCTCGCGTTTCTCGGCGCTGGCATGCAGGTAGCGCAGAATCGTGGCCTGGCGCGGGGCCCGGCGGTTAATCTTGTTCAGGGTATCATCATCCGGCCAATCCTGGAGCACTACCACCTTGCGGGTCTTTTCCTCGTGGCGTTCCTGGCGCACAGGTTCCGGCACAATGCAGCGTATCATCTGCTCCACGGGCACAGCGTAGTAGCGCGCAGCCCATTCGGCCAGGTCCATGAGAGCAGGGGAGATGACAGGCTCCTCATTCACCAGCCGCTTCAGCGGACGCAACCGGTGTGCCCATTCCGGCTCCGGCTGCACCAAGGCCAGCACCGTGCCGGTGGTGCCGCGGGCGCGCAGCGGAACCTCCACACGGCTGCCGCGCGTCACCCCGCTCATGTGCTCCGGAATGGCGTAGTCCAGCACCATGTCATTGAGCCCGTCCACCAGCACGCGGGCGGCGGGGGGGAATGCAGGCATGTCTGCAAAAAGCTTCTGCATGGAGGGGGTAGGCAAAAATCAGGCCTCTGCTTCTTCCCGGGAAAGAATGTGCACCACGACCTTGGTGCCGGCTTTTTCACCAGCGGCTTTGGCCAGGGAACGGATGGCGGAGGCTGTCATGCCGTTGCGACCAATCACGCGGGCTACGTCCTCCTGCTCCAGTACCAGGCGGAAGCGCAGCATATCCCCAGCCGGTGTGGCGGCAACTCGCAGCTCTGCATTCTCCGGGTGGCGAATGAGGGGCGATACCGCGGCCAGTAGATATTTACCAATGGATTCAGTGAGTTGGTGCATACGCCCTACTTTAATGGATGCTGTGCAGGGTGTCAAGTTCCTATCGCGTTTGCCGCAGTCTTACGCGTATTCAGGAAAAACTTTTAGAAAAATTCTAAAAAAACGCTTGAACAAAACCGGAAGTTAGTGTATCCTAACTGCAACACAACAAAATTACATAGTATGTTAGTAGGAAAACAAGCACCCGTATTCAAGGCAACCGCAGTGGTAGATGGCGAAATCGTGAATGACTTCTCGCTTCAGGATTATATCGGCCAGAAGTATGTCGTATTCTTCTTCTACCCGAAGGACTTCACCTTTGTATGCCCGACCGAGCTTCTGGGCTTCCAGGCAGCGCTGCCGGAGTTTGCGCGACGCAACACCGTGGTGGTGGGTTGTTCCACCGATACCGAGTACAGCCACTGGGCCTGGTGCCAGAAGGAGCAGTGCGACGGCGGCATCAAGGGCGTGAGCTATCCGCTGGTGGCCGATACCAATAAGACCATTGCCGATGCTTTCGATGTACTTGCCGGTGAGCGATATGTTGACGAACACGGCAAGCTGCAGGTCATTGGTGAGCTGGTTGCCTACCGAGGCCTCTTCCTCATCGACCGCCAGGGCATTGTGCGCCACCAGCTGGTGAACGATATGCCGCTGGGCCGCTCCATCGACGAAGCTATCCGCATTGTGGATGCGTTGCAGCATTTCGAGCAATATGGCGAGGTCTGCCCGCTGGGCTGGCAGCCCGGCCAGGAGGCCATGAAGCCCACCCACGAAGGCGTGGCCGACTACCTGGGCCGAGCCGTAGCAAAGGCCTGAGCCTTTCGGAGCGCGGGACTTCAGCCCCCCCAAAAATCCCTGACAAAACAAGAGAGCCGCACCTGATGGGGTGCGGCTCTTGAAATTTCTGGGGGCGATGATTTACTTCACCGTCACACCTTCCATCACGATGACCTCCATGGGCTCCAGCGTGATGCTGATTTCGGTATCAACATTCAGCTTGCGATCCATGATGCCCTTCAGAACGCGCTGGTCGGCGAAGGAGCTCTTCAGGACAATAGAGCCAACCACACCGGGGGGCACGTCCAGAATCTGGCGCAGGGTGGACTTGAGAGTCTTGGGCTTGGAGGAGGAATTGCGCAGCGCGAGAGTGCACTTCTCCGGGTTCCAGGAGGCCCAGCCGTAGATATCGCCGTCCTGGGTTTTCTTGTTCCAGGGATTACCGCCTACCCAGTGCGTGTCTGCCAGCACATCGGCATTGCGGCGAACCCAGGCGATGCAGCTGGCAAGCTCATCCCAGAGCACGCCATCGTTCTTGTTCAGAATGTCAGTATCGGTATAGATTTCCTGAAGACCTGAGCCGCTGGCGAAGGCCGTGCGCATTTCCTTGATGCAGTTGGCGGGATCCTGGCTCATCACACGGGGCGGTCCATTCTTGGTGATGATGGTTCCGTGAACCATGATTGCATTGATGGGGAAGAGCGGGGCTCCTTCCACGAATACCTCGTGCACCAGACGGTCGCGGTAGGTAATCCATTTATCTCGGGCATCACCGGCGTTGCCAATCTGGTCAAAGTCATTCTCCTGGCGCCAGATGGAATCGGCATACATGAACCAGAAAGGACTGGCCCAGGTGCCCACCGTGGTGTTAAGGTAGATATCCGGGCGTGCCTCTCTCAAGGCTGAGAGTACTCGCAGAATACCCTCGGCATCTTCCAGTGCACCGGGGCCCTTGGCGTGGAATTTGGTAGAGATGCCATCGAACTTGAAATAGCGCATGTCATAGTTCTTCACCATGTATTTGCAGCGGTCCACGAAGGCATTGAAATATTCCGGGTTGGAAAGCTCGAAATTGGCAATGCGGTTATTGGGATGAGTCTGGTTCCAGTAGTTGATACGCATGCGCTTGCTGGAGCCGTAGCCACCCACCGGGCCAAGCCAGGTGCCCAGGCCGCAGCCCATGCTGGTAGCCACTTCGTTCACCTTGGCAAAACCATTCGGGAAACCGCAGTGGAAGCCCCACAGGCTGTTGAAGTCATCCCAGCCGTCGTCAATCACGAAAGCGTCAATCTTGGTGTTGCGCTTTTCGTAGAGTTCCTTCTTCCAGGCGTTGATGATATCCAGGGACATCTTCTCGCTGGTGCGCTTGGCGGGGTCTGCATAGTCATGCAGCACGATACCCACCTCATACCAGTCATTGTAGTGCACCATGGTGCGGTAGGGGACGGGCTTTTCGCTCTCAATGTAAGAAAGGAAGGAGCGGCGCTGCTGGCCGGGGGTGAACAGACCGATAACGGAGCTCACCTTCCAGGGGTCTTCTTTAGTCAGGTTTGCCTTGCGCACCCAGGTGCCGCGCACCATGTCCTCGGGAATGGGGTCGGTGTCAACCTCCGGATTGCCGGTGGCGAGAGAGAGAGAAATACGGCCGGAGCTGGTGATGGGCTCTGTCTTCTTCTGCACCCAGTAGCGCAGGTTGTAGGTGCCCGCCACGGGAACAATCACGCGGTAGGTGGAGTCGCTGGAATTGTTGCCGGTGAAGCCGGAGTGGATATCCTCAGAAACCACCTGGCCGGAGGTGGTCACCAGCTGCACGCCTACAATGTTGAGGCGGTTGTTGCCGCTCTCATACTTAAAGTCAATGGCGCATTCGCCGGGTTCCTCAAACTTGACCGGGCCTTCTGCTGCAACCAAGTGTTTCACTACCGGGCCGCTTTTCTCATCATACTGCTTGCCGTAGACGGGGTGGAAGCTTTCCGGTACTGCGAATACGCTGCCGAACATGCCGGGAGTCCAGCTCTGGGCTGACCAGGTATCCTCCTGGGTGGCACCGTGCTTGCCCACAGTCATCACAGACATCGGCGTTTCCAGCCCCATGAACATGGAATCCGTTACAGCCACGGTGCCGTGGGTCGTGTTGCCGGAAATGGAAGGGATGCCGCCTTCCTCGGTGGGAATCACCTGCAGGGGGGTGATGCTGGCAAAGGGAACGGGCGCATCCGTGGCCTTCAGCGTGAATTCCTGGCGCAGGTAGTGAGAACCCTCACGCAGAATGGCCTTCCACTCAATGCTAAATGAATTGTCCGGGGCGGTGAAGGTGGCCGATACGGCACTGCCGGAAAGCTTTTCGGACTGGCGCAGGGCATTGGGATTCGGGGAAAGAGACTGAACCTGCAGCTTGGAGGACTTCATGTTCACCTGCTGCCCGTTGGCCAGGGTAAGGGAGAATATGTTGCCGCCGCTCTGCAGAAGCTGGGTGCCGTCTGCTGCCTTCAGCCCGCCGAATACCACGCTGCCGTCCTTGTATTCAAAGGTGGCGGAAAGCGTGCTGTTTTCCAGGGTGCAGGTAATCTGTCCTGCCTCGTTTTCTACTGCAGTTGCCTTGGGAGTGTCGGTCTGCTTGTCTTCGTTGCAGCTGGTAAGACTGGCACCCATGCCGGTGGCAAGGAGGACAGTCAGTAGCGATTTCAGAAAGATATTATTACGCATAACCTAAATAATTGGGTCACTATTCAGGTTGTACTCTAGCATAGTGGAACCCGCATGGCAAGCAGAAAGTTGGATGTTTACGCGGCTGTGTGTCCCGAAGATTACAGAAACAGCCCTTACCGGGTGCAGGTTTCTTCTCCACGCGGGGCCATAGTTCTCTTTTTTTGTTGGAATGATTCTAAAAAATGCGACAGCAATCAAGTCTGGGCTTGCGTTGGGGGACGGAATTGTATATTATAGCGGCGTAGCAGGGATTAGAGAATCCTCGCCACCTATTATACTAACGCAAGCCACACAGAACCTGGAAGATGATTAAGGTAGCCATCGTAGGATACGGTAATATCGGTAAGTACTCAGTTGATGCACTGCGTGCTGCACCTGATATGGAATTAGTAGGCATTGTACGCCGCGCCGGAAGCGCCCCCGTGCATGGAATCAAGACGGTGAGCGATATAGATGAGCTCGGCCATGTGGATGTGGCTCTGCTGTGCACCCCGACCCGCAGCGTGGAGGAGACGGCTCTGCCTCTGTTGACCAAGGGAATCAACACTGTGGACAGCTATGATATTCACGGCGGTATCGTAGACCTGCGCCGTTCTCTGGGCAAGCAGGCACAGGCCGGCAACGCTGTGGCCGTTATCTCTGCCGGCTGGGATCCCGGTTCGGATTCTGTGATGCGCACCATGATGCTGGCTATGGCCCCCAAGGGTATCACCTACACCAACTTCGGCCCCGGCATGAGCATGGGCCACAGCGTGGTGGCCCGCTCCAAGGCCGGCGTGAAGGATGCCCTCTCCCTCACCATCCCGACTGGTTCCGGTGTGCACCGCCGCATGGTGTATGTGCAGCTGGAGGACGGTGCCGACTTTGCTGAGGTGGAGGCCGCCATCAAGGCTGATGATTATTTCTGCCACGACGAAACGCACGTGAAGCAGGTGGACGATATAGACTCCCTCCGCGACATGGGTCACGGCGTGTATATGGAGCGCAAGGGTGTATCCGGCACCACGCAGAATCAGATTTTCAAGTTCGAGATGCGCATCAACAACCCGGCTCTTACCGCCCAGGTCATGGTGAGCGCCGCCCGCGCCAGCATGCGCCTGGCTCCCGGTTGCTACACGCTGCCGGAAATCCCGCCCATGGATTTCTGCCCCGGCGACCGCGAAACGCTTATTGCTCAGCTGGTGTAAGTTGAATCAGCACGCTTTTCAAACCGGGATAGGGGGGATTTACCTATCCCGGTTGTTTTATGGTCAAATAAGGAGCTGACAGTACAGTATCGTGAAGGGAATCTTCAAGCCAGAAAAAGCCGTGGATTACTGCATCCTGACGCCTTTTGGCTTGATTTTCGGGGCAAGACGTGGCAATATCAGGGCACGGCGCGCGTGGGTGCCGTAGGAGAAACGAAATCGCAACCCCTCAGAGGAGCCATGATTCGCATATACACGCAGACGGAGAATGGGATATCCCGCACGGTGGGCCTGGATGACCAGGAGGACCGCCGCGGAGATGTGTTCTGGATTGACCTGCTTACCCCGGATGCGGAAGAACTAAGGTATGCGGAATCGATTTGCCGCATTGAGATGCCCACGAAGGACGAAATGCGCGAAATTGAGGCTACCTCCCGACTGTACTGCGAGGACGGCGGGCGCTTCATGACCACGACTGTGCTTTCCCGCGTGGAGACGGATGAGCCCATCATCTCTGAAATCACTTTCATTCTGAAGAGCAAGGTGCTGATTACCGTGCGCCACACGGATTCCTATTCCTTCCGCATGTTCTCGCAGCAGCTGCTGCGTATGAGCCAGACCAACCGCGACCTGGTGTTCGTGGGCCTGCTGGAATCTCTGGTGGACCGCCAGGCTGACGTTCTGGAACGCTTCGGTGCCGATCTGGATGCGCTTTCCAAGAAGGTATTCGGCACACACCACACCCGCCGCAAGCAGAAGGTGGAAGACCCAGATACGGATGACCTGCGTGATGCGCTGGAAGAACTGGGCCGAGTGGGTGACTTGATTACCCGCCAGCGAGATGCCCTGGTGAACCTGCTGCGCCTCATCACCTACGCCGGCAACGAGGAGAGCTGCCTGGGTGAGGATAATCTGTACATGCCGCTACGCTCCGTCTCCCGAGACGTGAACTCCCTTTCCGAATACGCAGCCTTCCTTTCTAATAAGATTAACTTCATGCTCGATGCCGTGCTTGGCCTGATTAACATTGAGCAGAATGATATCTTCAAGGTGTTCACCATCATGAGCGTGGTGTTCCTGCCGCCCACGCTCATTGCCAGTATGTTCGGCATGAACTTCAAGTACATGCCCTTCCTGGAGACAGACTGGGGCGTGTGGCTTTCTCTGGTGCTCATGGTGCTTTCCGGCGCACTGCCTCTCATCATCTTCAAAATCAAACGCTATATCTGACCATGATTCCCATTCGCAAGGTTGTTACCCCTGACCAGGAAATTTCCAAGGCCGACATTCTCATCGAAGCTCTGCCGTATCTGCAGGCTTACCGTGACCAGACCATTCTCATCAAGTTCGGTGGCTCTGCCATGGATAATCCCGATCTGGTGAAGTCCTTGATGCGCGATATCGTGGTGATGGAAATCATGGGCCTGAATCCCGTGGTGGTACACGGTGGCGGCAAGGCTATTTCCAAGGCCATGGCCGATGCCGGCCTGGAGGCCCGCTTCGTGAATGGTCTGCGCGTAACCACGGCTGAGGCTATTGATATTGTGGAGCGCACGCTGAGCGGCACTATCAACCCCGGGCTGGTGGAGATGGTGCGCGCGCACGGTGGCAAGGCTGTAGGTATTCCCGGTACCAATGTGTTTGTGGGCGAGAAGCTCATGGAAAAGGATGCCGACGGTAACCCGGTGGATATCGGCATGGTGGGCAGCGTGATCGGCTGTGAGCTTTCCCGCGTGAAGGAGGCTCTTTCCCTGCAGCTTACCCCGGTGATTTCTCCGCTGGCCCGTGAGCTGGGCACCAACCAGTCCCTGAACGTGAATGCCGACCTGGCCGCTGCTGCTCTGGCCCGCGAGCTGAAGCCGGTGAAGCTGGTGTATATCTCTGACGTACCTGGTCTCATGAACGCCCCGAGCGACCCTAGCACCATCATTCAGAGTATCGACCGCAAGGAGGCTTTTGAACTCATCGAGCAGGGCGTGATTTCCGGCGGCATGATTCCCAAGGTGAAGAGTGCAGTGGAGGCCCTGAACGCTGGTGTGCGCAAGGTGCACTTCATTGATGGTCGCCTGCGCCACACTCTGCTTCTGGAAATCTTTACTCCCGAGGGTATTGGTACGGAAATTGTGCGCGAGCAGCGCTAAACTGAACCGCTTGTGAATACGCCCGCATCCATCGGTATCTTCTCGCCCACGCGCACCTCAGCGTGTCTGCAGGTCATGCAGCAGCTTATGGACGCCTGCGCGCGCGTCGGGTTGAATGCCTATGAAATGCGACGCAGCACAGCGGCAGACCCGGTGCTGGGTAAACCGGAGATGATTCTTTGCCTGGGGGGCGATGGTACCATGCTTTCCACTGCGCTGGATGCCAGCAGCACCGGCGCTGTGCTGGGTGGTATCAATATGGGGCACCTGGGTTTCCTGAGTGCCTGCGGCAGGAATGAGATTGAGCTGCTGGTGCAGGCTCTGTCAGAGGGAAATTACGAGGTGGATGAGCGTTCCATGCTGGAGGTGCGCAAGTTCGATGCCGCCGGCCAGGAGGCTGAGCGACGCTTCTACGCCCTCAATGAGCTCTCCCTTACCCGTGCTCAGACCGGTAAGATGATTGACGTGGATGTGGAGCTGGACGGCAAGCTGCTGAACCGCTACCACGCAGACGGTATTCTGGTGGCTACGCCCACGGGCTCCACGGCTTATTCCATGTCTGCCGGGGGACCCTTGCTGTGGCCTACCGCTGGCGTGACCTGTTTGACCCCCATCTGCCCGCACAGCCTGACCAGCCGCCCGATTGTGCTGCCGGATTCGGTGGAGATTACGCTGCGCCCGCGCGAGCGCCGTGGCCGCGCCGGAGAATCCCTCATTTTCTCGCTGGACGGTCGCAATACATACCCCATTGTTCTGAACGAGACCCTGCGTGTGCGTAAGGCTCCGAACCCGCTGCGCCTGCTCGATTTGCCGGGCAGTGATTATGCCTCCCGACTCCGCGCCAAGCTGCGCTGGTAAGTTCCGGCTGGCGGAGGAGAAGGGGCCTATCCGGGAGAAAGACTGTCACCACCGTATATTTTCCTTGCCAAAGGGGGCAGGGAGGCGTAGAATACACCGCGGTGTGCGCTGCGTACCGGAGCGCATATCCCGTGTACCAATTTTAACTATATTCAAGATATGGAATTCATTTCAGATTGCGCAGAATCCCTGACTCCTTCCCTTACCCTGGCTGTGACCAACAAGGCCAAGGAGATGAAGGCCCGCGGTGAACAGGTGTATGGCCTGGCTGGCGGTGAGCCCGATAAGGATACCCCCGAGAACATCAAGAAGGCTGCCATCGAAGCTCTGAACAACGGTGCTACCAAGTACACCCCCTCCGTTGGTCTGCCCCAGCTTCGCCAGGCTATCTCCGATAAGCTCAAGCGCGATAACGGTCTGAACTACACCCCCGACCAGATCTGCGTGTGCAGCGGTGCCAAGCCGGCTGTGTACACCGCTCTGCGTGCCACCATTTCCGCTGGCGACGAGGTTATCATTCCTTCTCCCTACTGGGTGAGCTACCCCTCCATGGTGGAGCTCTGCGGCGGTACTCCCGTATTCGTGGAGACCAAGGCTGAGAATGGCTGGAAGATTACTCCCGAGGAGTTCGAGAACGCCATGTCTCCCCGCACCAAGATGATTATCCTGACCACCCCGCACAACCCGACCGGTACCGTTTACACCGAGGACGAGCTGCGCGCTCTGGGGCAGATTGCCGTGGAAGAGGACATCCTCATCATTGCTGACGAAATCTACGAGCACCTGGTATACGGCGACACCAAGCACGTGTCCATGGCCTCCCTCAGCGAGGAGATTTACAACCTGACCATCACCATCAATGGCTTCTCCAAGGGTTATGCCATGACTGGCTGGCGTCTCGGCTACTCCGCTGCTCCGGCTCACATCGCCAAGTACATCAAGCTTATCCAGGACCACACTGCTTCCAACGCCACTACTTTCTGCCAGTACGGCGCCATCGAGGCCCTGACCGGCGACCAGAGCTTCATCTCTGACCTGCGCGAGGAGTACGACTTCCGCCGTCAGTATGTGTACAGCCGCCTGCAGGCTATGCCCAAGATCAAGGTTGTGGAGCCCAAGGGTGCCTTCTACTTCTTCCTCGACACCACGGAGCTCGGCATGACCTCCCTGGACCTGTGCGAGAAGCTTCTTGACCGCTACAAGGTGGCTGCCGTTCCCGGTATCGCTTTCGGTAACGACAATGCTATCCGCATTTCCTACTGCACCTCTCTGGACGTGCTCAAGGAAGGCCTTGACCGCTTGGAAGACTTCTGCAAGAAGCACTGATTCCTCTTCTTCAATTAGAGATATTGTGTATTATGCCCTCCCGGTGCTGATTTCAGCCCCGGGAGGGTTTCCTTTAGCGGGTTTGCGTGTGTACTCAGCCATTTGATTCTCCTGTTTAGGTTTCCAGAAGAATATTGCGATAAAGCGATTTGGCGAGGTTAGAAATCAATCGGAGCACGGGACTTCAGTCCCGAAAACTCAAGCGATGAGGGACTAAGATCCCTTGCTCCGACAAAAACAGATGCTCGACATCCCCCATTTGGTGAAATATATCCAGGGGTGCGTTGTCGTCATCAGATGTAGTCTGTCATAGAATGAACTTGACGATTTGGGCTGAAATGTGGGAGAATATGCTCAGCGTAACAGGTTTTCAGATGAGAGTGCTCCCTGCCATTGCCGTATTAATGATGACTCCGCTGCTTCATGCCGTGGAGTGGAGCATTGAGCATTGCTCATCGCTCGATTTGCTTGCTGGTCGAACAGGTATTGCCGACACGCGTCCCTCAAATGACCCACATCATAATTCTGACCAGATGATGGAGCAGAACTCCGGTATTTACCGTGGGCAGTGGAGCTGGCAGAGCGAGATGCCGGAATTGCTTTACGAAATCATGCATACGGGTGAGGCCGGTAAGGTGTCTCCCAGTGGTTTCACGGCGCTGCATGCTGCCTGTGTGTATGCGGATGAGAACTTGTTCCGGGCATTGCTGGATGCCGGGGTTCCTGTGGATGCACGCGCTGGCGACTGGCAGCAGCTGGGCTATGTGGGTGATACTCCGCTGGGCTTGCTGGTGCGCTTCATGCACCCGCGCACAGCTGCAGCCCGTGTGCGTATGGCTCGTGTTCTGCTGGAGAAGGGCGCTAATCCTGATGCCCCCATGACGACATGGAAGGGCGACCGCATGGTGACGACCGTGCCGTTCTGCGAGATGGGGAATCAGGATTGCAACCACGAGATGCGCATGCTCCTGCTCGAATTCGGTAACGCTGATTTGAAGTCTCGAATGGGGGACTGGCACCTCTGCTGGGAGTGGTATAAGGAAGATCTTCGGGCTCATTTGAAGAAGCATGGTGTGGGTGTTACTAAGCCCGAGTCTGTTGCGCTTGCTCAGGGGGCGCAGAAGGAAATAGGCCGGGTCCCGCTGCTTGACCTTATTCGCAAGGGCGATGTTGAGGGGGTGCGCAAGGCGCTTGAGAGCGGCGTCAGCATTGAAGTGTCTGCGCGTGCCCGCCGATATGGTCAGGAGCCGCTGTTCAATATCCCTGCGCGCAAGAAGGATAGCCCCGAGGCTGCTGTAGAGATTGCGCGTCTGCTTGTGGAAGCCGGTGCCGATGTAAATGCGCTTAACCGCCGCGGCACCTCATTGCGCATTTATTATGATAAATTTTATTCCAAGGCTTCCCGGGCTCTGTGTGCTTATTTCAGATCCTGCGGTGCTGTGATTCACCCTGACTCGCCTGACAGGCGGGCAGAGGTGGAGAAGACACGGCAGGAGTCCCAGGCCCGTGCTGCCGCCCGTGCAGCCAGACTGGCAGAGGTAGCTGCAGCAACGGAAGCACAGCCCGAACCGTCACCGGTGGTTGAGGCTTCTGCTGCAACAGAACCGCAGCCTGAACCCGCTCCGGTGGCAGAAAAGCCTGCAGCAACGGAACCACAGCCTGAACCCGCCCCTGTGGCAGAAACTCCTGCAGCAACGGAGCCTCAGCCTGAACCCGCCCCGGTGGCGGAAACTCCTGTCGCGACCGAGCCTCAGCCTGAACCCGCCCCGGTGGCGAAAACTCCTGTCGCGACCGAGCCTCAGCCTGAACCCGCCCCGGTGGCGGAAACTCCTGCTGCAACCGAACCGCAGCCCGAACCGGCCCCTGTGGCCGAAACTCCTGCGGAAGCTGAGCCGCAGCGCGAACCTGCCACGGTTTCCGGACTCACAGAGGAGGCATCTTCCCGGCTTGTCCTTGAGGTGCAGGCTCAATTAGAAAAACTGCAGGCTCGTTACGAGGCCGAGCGGCTCGAGAAGGAGAAGCAGGCCGAACAGGAGGAAAACAAGAGCGAATCCACCCCGGAATGATGAAAGCTTTTCTACTTGCCTGTGTATGTGTCTTGGTATCGGTGGGGTACGCAGTAGAACCTATTCAGATACCCGGGGTGACGAACAGCTACAAAATCTGCGACGAACTGTATCGTTCCGGTCAACCGGAGCCGGAAGGTTTCACTGCGCTGCAGCAGATGGGAATCCGCTCTGTCCTGAATCTTCGGGAATACCACAAGGATACCCGCAAGGCGCGCCACACGCAGCTGCATCTCATGGCCTATCCCGTGGCTGCAGGCGAGGTGATTGCCTCAGATGTAGAGAATTGCCTGGCCTTGATTGCGAATGCGCCTAAGCCGGTGCTGGTGCACTGCTGGCATGGCTCCGACCGCACAGGCATTGTGGTGGCCGCCTATCGTATCGTGTTCCAGAATTGGAGCGTTGAGGCGGCTGAAAAGGAATTCCGCGAAGAGCGCTTCGGTTACCACGAATTCTGGTATGAAAACCTGCTGAAGTTGCTCAGGGAGACGGACTGGACCGCTATGCGCGGTCGCCTTACAGGTCGTTGAGCAATTCGATTTTCTCTCGAATGGTAGCAATGGCGGGGTGCGCCATCATGCGCTCCAGCGGGCTGAGCGGCACGGGATTAATCGGCATGCAGACTTTGAGCTTGTCGGGCATGCGTTCAATGCGCAGCTCTTCACCTGGTGCGAGGGTGCCGGCGTAGTCGCCATCCAGGTGGTAAGGCAGATTGCCCTCGCAGGTGAGGGTGCAGTTCTTGATGCGGAGCAGTCTGGTGAATTCGGAAATATTGGAATTAGTGGCTCCGCGGGAGATGACGAGCCCGAGCACCTCGAACAGCACACCGATGTTTTCCTGGTCGATGACAGCAACATCCAGTCGGCCGTCCTCATAGCTGGCCTCGGCAAAAAGATGAGCCTCGCCACCGTAGCGCTTGCCGTTCCCCATGATAATCTGAGTGCCCTTGATGGTCTCTCCATTGGGCATGGTCAGGGTGATGACCGGGGGCTTTTCCAGCGCCACCTTCAGGCCGGTGACAGCGTGCGCCGCTGCTCCGAGGCGCTTTTTGAGCGTGGGGGTGACCAGTTCAATGGCCCGTGCGTCCGGCCCGAATCCGGCTACCTGCAGAAAGGGTTTGCCATTTACGGCAAAAATGTCTACCTCCTGCCGCTTGTCGCCCTTGATGGCCTCCAGCGCAATATCGAACCTCCGGGAGCCAATGCCAAGCTCGCGGGCAAAGACGTTCATGGTGCCGCAGGGGAGAATGCCGAGAGCTGCGCCAGTGCCTACAAGCCCCTGCGCAGCTCCCATCAGCGTGCCATCGCCACCGGCGGCGGCTACCACGGGTTCACCGCTTTCTGCTAACTCACGTGCCTTTCGGGTCAGGTCTTCGGCGCTCTCGGTGTGTACCTCGCGAAAATCATCGCGATGAGCATTCAGCCATGTTTTCAGGCCTGAACGGAAAAGACTTCCGGCTTTGGGATTGATGAGTAGCGGTGTGCGGTGTGACATATAGAAAACTTTAGCAGCAGGGCGTGCTCAGCAGCACAACCACCCTAGCGATGATGGGCGCTACGCAGATAGCTGCAGATACGGTGAAGGCCGGGGAATCAATCAGGTCGAAGATACCACCAATGCCGGGCAGAAGCGAACCGCTGTCCTTTACAGCAAGGCCGCGCTTGATGAGGGAGCCGGCGAGGTCGCCCCATACGGAAAGGAAGAAGAGCAGAAGCCCCAGCGGGATGTAGGTGATGAGGAAGGAGGGGGTGGAAATTTCTTCCCAGGTCATCAGACCAAGAGCCGGCAGCAGGATGGCACCCACCGTGAGCGTGATGATGATGGAGCCGATGATGCCTTCCCAGGTCTTCTTGGGGGAAACGCTGGGGCTGAACTTGCGGGTGATGAACTTGCCTCCCAGCAGGATGCCGCTCACATAGGCCCAGATATCGCTCATCTTGGTGAAGAGTACAATCCAGAGCATCGTCCAGATGGTTGCCTCAACATCCACACAGAAAAGAGCAAAACTGAACATCCACACCGGGTATACGAAGGAAAGAAGGGTCATGCCCATGCCATCCAGCACTTCGGCGCCGGTCTTGCCGCGGTAGTCCATGCGGAACAGCTGGCCGCAGAAAGCAAGCAGAGTGTACAGCACCAGGAAGCCAAGAGCTACAGAAATGCCACCGTCAAGCAGCTCTATCATAGTCTCTGCTCCTGTGCCATATGCCGGCATAAGGCAGATGGCAGCCAGCAACCAGGGGTAGATAAGACCACACACCAGGGAAAGCACTCGGTTTGCATGGGTGCCCTTGAGCATGTTGAACCATTCCCAGCTGGTCAGGTTGCAGAGCACGCAGATAAGGCCGGCGTAGCCGATGGGCTCGTTCCACGCCACGGTGCCACCGAGAAGGGAGAGAAGGACGATGGTGCTGAATCCGCGTTCCAGAAGGGTCTTGATTTTGGGGGACATAGTTGCCAGAGGTGTGAGGTTGTAAGTATAGTAGAGTTATAGCATGCTCTACGCGCGTATTTTATACCGTGCGGGCTGACTTGTCAATTATATATTGCCCGGCTGTGTTAGTTGAAATACGCGCCGCCAGATGGCAGATTCTGTTTGCGTGGGTAAGAAATCACCCCCGCTGCGCAGGCAACGGGGGTGATAGAGGAAGAGCTTATCTCTCTTTAGTGAGCGCAAGCCGGGCATGCCCAGTTGGCGCGGATATCGGCAAAGAAGTCGTTACCCTTGTCATCCACCAGGATGTAAGCCGGGAAGTCCTTCACCGTAATCTTCCAGATAGCCTCCATACCCAGCTCGGGGTATTCGATGCACTCAATGGAA
This sequence comes from Akkermansia sp., assembly GCA_045132635.1. Lineage (GTDB taxonomy): Bacteria > Verrucomicrobiota > Verrucomicrobiia > Verrucomicrobiales > Akkermansiaceae > Akkermansia. The sequence continues at coordinate 39,946 of JBGUSR010000029.1, read as the reverse complement.
GTGATGCAGTTCTTGGCCAGGTCGGCAGCAACGCCACCGATGGAGCCCAGGTAGAAACCACCGAACTGCTTGCAGGAATCCGTGACGCACTGGGCGCGGTTGCCCTTGGCAATCATAATCATGCTGCCGCCGTGGCTCTGGAAGAGCTCTACATAGGAGTCCATACGACCAGCGGTGGTGGGGCCGAAGGAACCGGAGGGGTACCCCTCGGGGGTCTTGGCGGGGCCGGCGTAGTAGATGGGATGATCCTTGATGTACTGGGGCAGCTCCTTGCCGGCATCCAGCAGTTCCTTCAGCTTGGCGTGAGCAATGTCACGGCCTACGATGATGGTGCCAGTCAGGGAAAGACGGGTCTTGACCGGGTACTTGGTCAGCTCGGCCAGCACTTCGTTCATCGGGCGGTCCAGGTCAATCGGCACACCCTCGCTCTTGGTCTCGCGATACTCGGCGGGAATGTATTTGCCCGGGTCGTACTCGAGCTCTTCGATGAAGATACCCTCGGGGGTAATCTTGGCCTTGGCGTTGCGGTCTGCAGAGCAGGAAACCCCCAGAGCCACCGGGCAGGAAGCGCCGTGGCGGGGCAGACGCACCACGCGTACGTCCAGGGCAAAGGCCTTGCCGCCGAACTGGGCACCCAGACCCAGCTTCTCGGCCTCGAGCTTCAGCTCGTTCTCCAACTCCACGTCGCGGAAGGCGCGGCCGTGTTCGTTGCCGGAGGTGGGCAGGGAATCATAGTACTTGGTGGAGGCCAGCTTCACCGTCTTGAGGCAGGTTTCAGCGCTGGTGCCACCCACCACAAAGGCCACGTGGTAGGGCGGGCATGCAGCCGTGCCCAGCGTGCTCATCTTCTCCACCATGAACTTCTTGAGGGAGGTGGGGTTGAGCAGTGCCTTGGTCTCCTGGTAGAGGTAAGTCTTGTTGGCAGAACCGCCTCCCTTGGCGATGAAGAGGAAATCGTACTCCATGCCGTGGTCTGTGGCAAAGAGGTCAATCTGAGCGGGCAGGTTGGTGCGGGTGTTGATTTCCTTGTACATATCCAGCGCCACGTTCTGGGAGTAGCGCAGGTTGTTCTTGGTGTAGCAATCGTAAGCACCGCGGGAGATGTACTCGGCATCGTTGTAGCCGGTCCACACCTGCTGGCCCTTCTTGCCAAGGCAGATGGCCGTGCCGGTGTCCTGGCAGAGAGGAAGCACGCCCAGGGCAGCCACCTCAGCGTTGCGCAGCATGGTCAGAGCCACGCTCTTATCGTTCTCGGAAGAAGTGGGGTCAAGCAGGATGTCCTGCACCATCTTGAGGTGCTCCGGACGCAGATAGAAAGCCACATCGTGCCAGGCGGTTTCAGCCAGCAGACGCAGACCTTCAGCCTCGACCTTGAGGATGGGCTTGCCTTCAAACTCACTCACGCTCACGTAATCCTTGGTGAGCAGACGATACTTCGTCGTGTCTTCCCCCATGGGGAACATTTCCTGGTAGACAAAAGGAGGTGTTGCCATAACGGGGGTATTATACTCTCCAGTGTATCATATTTCCAGCCTAAAATGTCGAAAAATCGGGCTGAGACGGCTTTTCCTGATTGCATGCCTGCGCCCTTTGTGGTATGCTGCAAATAACCTGTTCAGCTATGAAACTGCATCTTCCCCTTTCTCTTCGCCGCTCATTGCTTTGTTTCCTTGCCTCTATCGTGTCGGCTCCCGTCTGGGGCGCAACTCTCAGCTCCGAGGTGGATTTGCGGGTGTATGCCGATTTCGGGCAGAATCGCGGGCGATACAGCACCAGCAACGTGAACGCTCTGCTTCAGGAGCTGAACAAGAATGGCGTTACCATTTCATACAACAATGGTGCTGCGGATTATACGCTTGAGCATGGAATGATTTCCTTTGAGAGTCGGCAGGAAAGTAATGGTGCAGCGGCCGCAGTCTGCTATAACTATATTGCCACGGTTTCTCACAATGGCGTGCAGGCTCCGCATTTTTCTTATCTTGAGCTGGGTGAGTCACATTCCATCAAGTATCAGGGCATTGAATATCGGTATCCGAACTATTTTGACAATGGCAGACCCGGAGCATTCATCCATTCTGCACCGACACAGGGATTCCAGGCAGACTTCAAGCTGACTCGCCTGAGCAAGGTTGTGACCGATGTCACGACGTCCAATCTCTATTCCAATGACAAGCTTACATATGAAAATGTGTACGGCGAACTTCTGTATCACTCCGGTGGTGGTTATAGTGATGTTTATAACCCTGAGACAGGCATTGATACCGGAATTGAGCGTGGTATTACCAGTGGCATTATACAGATAGACGGTCTGGGTAAAGCAGAAAACGGTAATTTCTGGATGGGACATACCGCAGATGGCTGGGATGTAACGGTTGACCCTCTGCCATTTGGTGTGAACAGCGGTGATTCCGGTAGTCCTAGCTGGATATGGGATGATGAAGCTCAGGAATACCGATATGTTGCAGCCGTGGCTATCGAGGACTGGAGCAATCTGGCCAACGGCACATCCAAAGGCAATCTGAAGTTTGCCGCGGATGTGGTTGAGTCCCACAACCGTACCATAGATTCCGATTCCGGGCAGATTTTCCTCAGCCAGACTTCCCAGACAGACGAATCCATCAGTCAGGATTCGGTGTCAACCACCCTCTGGAAAGGAGCAGCAACGGATGCTCAGGGAAATGTGCTGACTTCATACACGGGTGTTCAGAGCGGTGTGAGCACCTGGAATGACATGTCGGCTATTCGTGATGATGATAACTGGTATGCCCAGACTCAGCATTATCTCAATGCCGTCCAGAATAATTCTACGGAAGGTAGTCTGGACTATGCCGACTTGTTCATGACGGATAATCTGGTATTCCAGGCTAAAGACCGTTCGGTGTATGAGATAGCATTACAGGGCAATCTTGACTTAGGTATAGGCTATACCGAATTCAGAAAAGGCAATCAGGATTCTGCACAGTATACCGTGACCGGGACAGGATATCTGGATTCTGCCGGCTATATCATTGGTGATGGTGTTGACGTGTATCTTGAGCTGACCAGCACCGATAAGACTCGCGAGGTCCGCAAAATCGGGGATGGTCATCTGCATGTGACCGGTACCGGCAACAATGATATCCTGCTGAACCTGGGAGGCAAGGGGAATACATACCTGAATCAGAAGAACGGCTATGCTGCCTATAATGTTCTTGCGAATAACGGCTCTACAGTGGTGCTGGAGGGCGGCATCTCCCAGATTAAACGGGATTTCACTTTCGGCAACGGCGGCGCTACACTGGATTTTCATGGCCACAGCTGGACCGAGGGAACAGAGGGCAACTTCAGTCTTAAGGCGCTTACACAGGATGCCATCATTGCCAACCATAAGACTGGCACCACTTCAAATGTGACCTTCACAACCGGCGGTACTTTCCTCGGCTCGTTCTGCGATACCGCGGACTCTGCGCTGAAGGTTCATTATGCCGGGGCTAATACCTGGACCCTACATAGCATCCATACCAATCTTCAGAATGCCGGCAGCGGGTTATCTGTGGACTCCGGTTCGGTGGTTCTGGCAGGCACCAGAACAGAGCATGCCGCCAGCAACCTGGCTGGTACCAATAAGCCCTGGAACCGTGATAATGACTGGCATTATGCTGATGCCCGCATGAATGTCGAGGTTCACGATGGTGCAAGTTTTGAACTGGGCAGCCATGCGCGTCTTACAGGCACGGTGACCGTCAACGAAGGTGGCACCTACATCATGCGCGAAGGCGTGCAGAACCGCTATGAATATATTGAAGGCGGCTACAAGCTGGAAGATACCTACGCTATTTCCTCCTTCTATGGCCATAAGGGCGATACCGTGTTGAACGGCGCCATGCAGATTGTGTTCTCTGAGGGAACCTTCTCGAATCTCACCTACGCTGGCAATATATCCGGTACCGGCAGCCTGATGGTGAACACCGCCGGTGGCACCTTGACCCTGACCGGCGAAAATACCTTTACCGGCGCCAAGGAATTGCAGCATGGCCATATCATTGCCGATAATGTGGCATCTCTCGGTGCCGGCGCGGGCTGGCAGATTGCCGAAGGCGCCACGCTTACGGTGCAGAGTGGATTGAATGCCGGTAATATCCTTTCTCTTGTGGATGCTTCCAGCTCCTCCGGCCTGCTGGCACTCGGAAACGATGTGGAGCATGCTGTGGATTTGTCCGGCTCTCAACTCATCCTCGGTGTAGAGTCCGGCAAGACGGTGCGCTATGGCGATGCGTCCGAAACCATCCATAGCCCCCGCCTGGGTGGCGGCGGTGGTACGCTGGAGGTGCATGGCTCTCTGGCGGTGAGTGACCTGGTGCTGGGGCGTGCCGGTGAGCAGGGCGTGGTGCGCCTGGTGAATGAGAACAATGCTTTGACCGGCACCATCACGATGCTGGGCCAGGTGGCGCTGGATGCCACATCTGCCACGATTGGCGGTGCCAAAGTGCAGCTGGGCTATGGTTCCGGCATGATGCTGCGCGAATCGGCACAGAACATCAGGGAAAAACTTACGGCTGACTCCTCTGGCTCCTTCCTGCTGGACTACTATACCGCTGAGTCAGTGGATATGAGTGGCTCCTCCTCTCTGTCCCTTTCCGCTGCCGGTGAGGCTGTCTATGCGGGTACTATCAATATCTCTTCTTCCGATGCGTATCGCCTCGGTGGTTTCATTGGCTCTCTGGCGCTGAGCAACAATACCGCGTTGAAGGGTGGCAATGCCTTGATGGTGGACGCCAAGGGAACCTCCGGCGGTCGCGTGGTGCTGGCTGTACAGTCAGCTTATACCGGCGCTGTGACGGTGCAGGATGGCAGCGGCAATGGTACCGGTAAGGTCACGCTTGGGTTCTCTGAGAATAATGCGCTTGCCTCTGCATCCGGAGCCACGGTGAACCGTGGCGGTGTGCTGGATATCGGTAGTACGACCCAGACTCTCAGGAACCTGCAGGTGAATGAAGGCGGCTTGCTGACCAGTGCCGTCGGCGGTACGCTGGTGTTCGATATGCAGGCAGAGAAATTCCAGTATGGCAGCATGCGGCTCGATAATGCAGAGAAGACCGGTTCTGCCAATCTGGTGCTGGCTGCTGCTGATAATGAATGGAATCTCTTCACGGTGAAGCAGGGCACATTGTTCACGCGTGTGGATAATTCGCTGTCTGCCACGGGTATCACCCGGGTAGAATCCGGTGCTACGCTGAACCTGAATACATGGGACGGTAATGGTTTCCGAACCCGTACCATGCATGGTAGTATCCAGCTGGGCAATGGTGCCAATATGACCACGGGTACGGGCAATTTTGACGTTACCCTCACGGGTACCTTCGGGGTGGATGCCGGTGGCCGCGCTAGCATGCAGGGTGGCAAATGGCATTTTACAGGTGCCGATTATAATAAAAATGGAGGAACGATTGCGTTCACTGCAAGCGGGCTGTATCTGGATTCCTCAAAAGCTCAGCGTATAGGTGGCACCGTTTCTATTGATAAATCGACTTCATTTCATAGCACTGCAGGTGCTGATAATATGCTTAAGCAATTCTCGCATATCAACATCTCTGCAGACCAGACCCTGAAATTGGAGGATACAACGTGGAACACTATCTGGAGCTTTGATAAACTGACCGGTTCCGGTAATCTGGAGTGGAACTCGGATACAACACATAGCAAAACCGCACGTGTGATTATCGGCGGAAGCGGTGGTTTTTCCGGAAATATTGTGGTAAACCGTTTAAACGAAGACCCATGGTATACACGAAAATACCAGGCTCTCCTTCAGGTTGATGGAGAAAACGCTATCAGCGGTGCTACTATCAATCTCAATGGTGCCGGTGGAGATGATTCTCACATTACGCTGGCAGTAAATGCTGCAAATGTGAATATAGCAGGTCTCAAGGGGAATTCTTATTCGCACCTCATTGCTGGAGCTGCACCTGAGGATTCTGGTTCAACGACACCTCCCTCATCTACGGCGAGAATGTCTCTTTCTCTGACAGGAACAGGCGCGTATGAGTTTGCTGGTTCTGTTGCGGGTGATGCTTCCTATGGTCTCAATCTGGCCCATAGAGGTAGCGGTACGCAGCGGTTCACCGGTTCTTCCGTTGTGATTCATGATGCCTCATCCGAGGGTGGTGGTGTTCTTGACCTTTCTGGAGCAGCTTCTCTTCAGGTGCTGGGAAATATCGATATCGGGCAGAATAGTCAGTTAAATCTCGGTAGCCTTCAATACAGCCTGGATTCCGGCAAGAGCCTGACAATCTCCGGAACGGGCGCAACACTCCATGCCGGGCTTGACCTGAACGGTGGCTCTCTCATTTTTGATGCTGCAGCTCTTGACCAGACGGGTTTTGACCTGGGCGGCGCGCTCAGCGCCTCCTCCGGTGCCGTGATTCATTTTACCGGGCTCACCACCGCTCTGGATGGCAAGAGCTTCACCCTGACCACCGGCGATTGGAGCGGTGTGCTGAATACCCTGAGCTCGGCCGACCTGATTTTTATGCGTGCCGATTTTACCACCAATGTGTCCGGTAATCTGGTGGTCTCCTTTGCCCGGAACGGCTATTTGTGGAACGGTACGGACTCTGCATGGACCTGGAGCACCAGCGCATTCTCTACCGATACATCGGCCCCGAATGCGAACTCCAATGTTGTGTTCAGCGATGCGGCAGCAAAGACCACGGTGAATGTGGATGGCTATGTGTCTGCCTCGTCCTTGTATTTCGAGAACAGCAGCAAGGATTATCAGCTTTCGGATGTCGGCGGCAGCAGGATTGTAACGAATACCATTGTGCACACTGGTTCCGGCAAGACGACCATCGACCCGTGGACAGTCATTAAATCGGGAGTAGATGTCCAGTCCGGTACATTGGTGCTGGATGATGCTGATTTTGACGGCTCGAACGCTGTGATTTCGGTAGAGTCCGGTGAATTGTCGCTCAAATTGGGCGAGAAGGAAACCGTTTCTTCACTTGTTCTGAATGATGGTGCCAACTTCAAGCTTTCCGGCAACAAGGTTCTCACAATCTCCAATGGTGAGCAGAAGAACATAGATGGTACGGTGAAGATGTCTGCGTATGGCACTTCTTCTATTACTGACAATAAGTCCGACTATGCGGTAAATGGTGGCAGTCTCCATATCGGCAGCGCAGAGGCCGCAGGTTCTGTGATTCTGAATTCTGTAAACCTGAAGAATGGAGGTGAGCTGCATGTGGAAGGCGGCTATCTTGGTCTGGAAAATGGCATTACTGCCGGGGCTGGTCAGTCATCCGTCCATGTAGATGGAGGCAGGCTCGTGCTTTCCAAGGATTATGTTATTAGCGGCGTTTCAGATAGCGGCTCTCTTGATATCAATATCCGGAATGGCGGTCTGTATATGGCCGGCATCAGTACCAAGTCCGCCAATATCAAGCTGCAGGAGGGCGGTGTGCTTGCCTCCTCTGCTTATGAGTCCCTGATTTCACAATATGCTTGTGACATTGAATTGTCTGGCAATGCCACGGTTTCGGATTCGATGTATCGCTTGATGAACGCGAAGGTGAGCACTACCTCCGCGGTGGGTAATATCGATTTTTCCGGCAAGATTTCTTCCTCCGGTGATGCTGACCTGCACGTGGATGTTTCCAAGGGCGGGCGCGTGGTCATCAGCGGCGAGGCTGCCGTTTCCGGCGATATTACAGTGGCCGCTTCGGGCCACCTTGGTGTGGCTGACAAGCTCATGATTAAGGATTGGGTAGGTGCGCAGGCTGCCGGTGTGCAGATTTCCAGCCGCAATGGCAGTGCCGATGCTGCTATTGCTGGCGGAAGCAAGCTGGCCTGGGTAGAGGGTACCGCCCAGATTCACGGCATGGGTACCGCCCCGGCTCAGGTAAGCAATGCGCTGGTGGAACTGTATGATGGCGCCACGCTCAGCCTCAGCAATGTCATGCTAGGCAGTGATTCCCTGATTAAGACGGTAACGGAGGCCGCCTCGGCCACTATCAGTGCTTCCAACGTAGGCCTGCATGTGGTGACCCCGGGTACGGCACTGACTCTCAGTGCTGACCAGTCGCTTACCTTGTTCGGCTCGAATGAGAGCTACACGCTCCAGGCCGGCAGCCAGGTGCTGAGCATCACCACGGATATGCTTGCCGGCAGCCTGACTCTGACCGGTGAGAGCCTGATGGTGAGCTTCGATGGGTATGACCTGGCTGCATACGATGCCGTGCAGCTTCTGTTCGGTACGGGCGTGACGGTGGATTCCTCCATGCTGGTGACTGGTCAGGCCCAGGTGGAGCAGGGTACTGCACCGCAGATGATGACCGGCTGCTATGTGGCCAGCGGCAATGTGGGTTCCATTGTGTTCCTTCTGAATCACAACGTTCCGGAACCCACCACCAGCACGCTCAGCCTTCTGGCTCTGGCTGGCCTGGCTATGCGCCGCCGTCGTCGCTGAGGTGCCAAAGGCATGATATATGGTGAGCCGTTTGTTCAGGGTTGTGGCCGGGCAGGGTATTTGCCAGCCTCCGATAGGGTCGATGTGTTGAGCCTTGCTACACTGGTCCTGCTGGTTGCGTTGTGTTACGTGCGGCGCAGGCACAAGGCTCCGGATTCCTGAAGACTACAGCCCCTGTTTTTTTGCTATACTTTGCGCCGGAAATAAGATTGATTTCGGTGCGTGTTCTTCTAAAATCAGCACAAACATAGATTCCTCGGCGGGTGAGCTGCTGGAAATCCCATACATCATCAAGAGTCCATAAGGTAGATGCAGACGGCGTGGGAGGAAAGTAGCATATTTCATATTCGGTGAGACCCTACTAAAGCGTGAAAGCTCTGCGGCATACACCATCTGTAGGGAGCCAGCAGAAGCCATAGTACCACCAAAACGAACAACCCCGGTGGGAAGGGCTGAATCACGGCGTGGGCAACCACCCAAATCTCAGAACCTATAGCAGCAGAGCCAAGAAGTACTGAAATGTACGAAGCCTCGACTGAGAGATGGAAAGCGGTGCAAGCCCGAATCCACGTAAACGGTGCGGAGGAGTTGACAGGGTGTCTGGCGAAGAGAGATAAACGAGTTGTGGCAGGAGCATTAGGATCCGGGACCAATCACTCGCCGTGAAACCGCCGTATGCCATAAATGGCACGTACGGTGGTCAGCTGAGGTCTTTCGCCCTCACGGGAAGGTGCATCAGGTAAAAGACGATGAAAACAGGAATCTGCAGAAGCAGGTAGTACCAAGGGGCCGGACCTGCGTAGTCCAGTATGCAGCCCGGTACCGGGCTCTTCATGGTGAAACCGTAATTGGTGGTACCCAGAATCAGGTTTACCACGTGAATGACAACGATGTAGGCATCCATGAGAAGGAGGCTTCTGATGATGTCGTGCACGCGGGCGCGCATACGCAGAAGCATAGGAACAGCCAGGCCTGCCGGCACCAGAATGCCATGCAGACAGAAGAAGCATATATAACGGAGGGTGGGGAAATCTGTGTCAAGCGCTGGGGTGATGAGCCCTTGCAGACAGGCGGACAATGCGCCGAAATAGAGTACCCAGCAAGCCGCCTGCTTTCGGGTCCAGAGCGCAAAGACGGCTACGAGCAGCATCATGCTGCAATAGTGGAATGGAAGATTCTTTTCCCATGTGCCATGGTGCTGGCTGATGAGAATATAGGAGGTGTCCACTACGTAAATCAGTCCGACCACTACAGCGAGCCCGCGGCAGAGCGCATACCTTTTTCTCTCGCTGAGCCGCAAGCCGCAGCCGATGATACCGATTGTGACTATTGCTGTGGCAATTATCGCGCCCCAGTGGCTTGCAGACCATCGAATGAATTCTCCAGTTGTTTCCATATACCGCAGCCAGTATAAGCTGTGTTGTTAGATAAGTCAATGCTTTCTGCGACAAAGCAAGATGCCCCGGAGGAAGAACCTCCGGGGCATGATTGTAAAAATTACAGGTTCGGTATCAGGCCTGTTCGGCCAGAGCCTGGTTGATTAGCTCCTGGATTTCGTCTGCCTTTGCCTTAAGGGCGCGGAGTTCCTTGAATGCCTCAGGAAGCTTGCGCATGGCGGCAAACTGGCGTGCGGCTTCGCCGTAGGGAACCGCAGGGGCGCCCCAGTAGGTCTTGCCGGCTTCCAGAGAGTTCATCACGCCGGAGCGTGCAGCCACGACAACCTTGTCTTCAATCTTGATGTGGCCGGTTATGCCGCACTGTGCGGCGATGGTCACATAATCGCCAATGTGCGTGCTGCCGGCAATGCCGCCCTGAGCGCACATTACGCAGTGTTTGCCCATGGTCACATTGTGGCCAATCTGAATCTGGTTGTCCAGCTTGGTGCCTTCGCCGATGATGGTGCGGCCGAAGCGGGCGCGGTCAATCGTGGTGTTTGCGCCGACGTCCACATGGTCACCGATTTCCACGATGCCCACCTGGTCAATCGTATCATAGCGGCCGGTTTCCTTGTTGAGCAGGAAGCCGAAACCATCGCCACCGATGACAACCCCGGGCTGAAGCACAACGTGGCTTCCCACAATGCAGCGTTCGCGGATGACAACCTTCGGATAAAGTTTGCAGTTCTGGCCCATCTTCACTGCCTTGCAGATAACACAGCCGGGGCCGATATCGGTGCCATCACCAATCTCAGCATCAGCCTCTACTACGGCGCAGGGGCCTACGCGCACCTTGGTGGGATCCAGCTTGGCGCTGGGGTCAACCCAGGCGGTGGGGTGAATGCCGGGAGTGAAATCTGTGCTGGCCTTCATGAAATGTGCCACCAAGGCGTTGAAGGACAGAGACGGGTTTTCGACTTCCACGAAAACAATACCTTCCGGATACTGCGGAAGTGCAGGGGGTACCAACACGACTCCTGCCTTGGTATTCAGGAAGTCGTTGAAGTATTTCTCGTTGCCGAGAAAGGCAATCTCACTGGGGGTGGCGCTATCCAATGTAGCAACTCCGGAGATAGTAATCTCCGGAGTTGCGTCATTGATAATTTTGCCCCCGGTGAGCTTGAGAACATCGGAGAGAGTGAGGTCCATAATAAGCTCGCGGGTTTCTGGTTAAAAGATGGTTTACTTGGCAGCGGGGGCGCCAGCGGGGTTGCCGTACAGGCGCTTCAGTTCTGCATCGGGGTCAAAGCCCTCGGGAGCGCCAGCGTTGAGCTGCTTGAGCACCTCGGGAGTCAGGTCGATATCCTTCTTCATGTAGGGGAACACGCGGGTACCGATACCAATCTGGGGCTGGGGAGAAATAGCGCCGGAGTCGAGCACGAGGTCGGAACCGCTCTGGTCAGCCACAGTGTTGATGGCAGCCTGAACCTCCTCCACAAGGAGACGCATCTCGCTATTGCGCAGCTCGCGGAAAGCAACTTCACGGCGCTGCACGAAGTCCTTGAGCTCCTGGTCAGCAGCCTTGAGCTCATTGGCCTTGGCCTGGTACTGCTCGCGCAGCTTGGTCACAGCAGAGTCGGAAAGGCTGGAGTCGTACTTTTCCTGAATCTTCTTGAGGTCTTCCTGCAGGGAGCGCAGCTTGTCCTCACGTACCTTAATGTCTGCCTTAATCTCGCTGAGCTGCTTCTGGAGGGAAGTCTCCGTGTCGAAACGCTTGTAGAACTTGGTGTAAAGCTCCTGCACGTTGACGGAAGCAATCTTGATTTCGGCCTGAGCTGTGGCGGTCAGAGCGCACAGCGCAACGAGAGCGGTGGAGATGATGGGGAACTTCATAATATGTGAGGTCTTAGATGCCTCCATTCTACGCCTTGTTCAAATTAAGTCAAGAAAAGCTTGTGTCAATCAATGGCATAAGTTTGATGCTGAGCAGGATGCCTGTTTATACAAGTTATTCTAACTCATTGAAATTGTGTGAGCAGGTGGAGTATATTCGCAGCGTATGAAGACTACCGCCTTGAGTTTGCGAGATGTTGATTTTTTGTTTACTCCGTTTGTGCACCGGAAGCTGCGGTTGCCTACCCGGCTGGTCATGGCACCGGTGCAGCGCTTTCTTGCGCAGGATGGAGTACCCACGGAGGAGATGATGCAATATTACTATCGCCGGGCGGTGAATGCAATGGGGCTTATTGTGACAGAGCCTGTGGCGGTGCCGGAGCCTGCTGCCGCGGTAGATGTCGGTATGGCCGTTTTCTACGGAGGTCCGGCCCTACGTGCCTGGAAGAAAATCTGCCGGATGGTACACAATACTCCCTGCCGCATAGCGCCATTGCTCAGCCATGCGGGAATGCTGCGCCAGATGCCGGGGGATGTGTTCCCCATCGGGCCAGGTGGAGGCGATAGCCTGCCGGGGGGAAATCCGGGCGAAGTGATGAATCACACCCGGATTGCAGAGGTGGCGGCAGCTTTTGGGAAGGGGGCCGCCGCTGCGAAAATCCTGGGTTTTGATGCCGTGGCAATCAATGGGGCGGATGCGCACCTCATCGAGCAGTTCCTGCGGACAGAAACGAATCATCGGCATGATGAGTATGGCGGCGATATTTGTGGACGGACTCGTTTTGCCTGCGCTGTGGTGCATGCTGTCCGCAAGGCTGTGGGGCGGCAATTTCCGATATTGTTTCGCTTTGCACAATACAGCCCGCTGTATGGACGCTCGCCTCTGGTGCCCAGTTCTGATGACTTGCGCCATTTTCTGGGCATGCTGTGCGATGCTGGGGTTGATATCTTCTGCTGCGTGGATACGCAGGCCTCCTTGCCTGCGTTTGGCGGAAGCCGTCTTAACCTTGCAGGCTGGACCCGGCTGCTGACGGGGCGCCCGGCGATAACTGAAGGCGCTGTGGGCCTGCCCGGTGTGCCGGTCCACGAGCTTGCGCAGCGTTTGCGCGCCAGTGAGTTCGACCTCGTTTCCGTGGGGCGTGCTTTGCTTGCCGATTGCGCATGGGGGACAAAGGTGCGGCTCTCCAGGGATGAGGAAATCATCCCCTTTTCCCGCCGTTCCTGGTTGCATCTGTATTGATTGGGAACAGAAAACGCCTTGCTTGTTGTTAATAAGCAAGGCGTTTGAATAACGTGCGCTGTAACGAATAATCAGCGGTTGCCCATTTTGTCGTAATGGTCAATCATGGAGTAAATCTCCTTCACCTCCCGACGGGAGTTGCGGCCAATGAAATAGGCAGCAACAATCAGGCAGAGAGCTCCACCAACGGGAGCCCATAATGCGAGTTTTTTCATAATGAATTGTTATTTTGACGTTTTGGATTTGCGACTGGCGCGCTTAGGCTTGAAGTTTTCCGGCGGAGTATCAGGCTCCAGTCGACCATCTTCCGTCTGGAGGAAGGGGAAGTCTATGATGCCGTCTCTCGTGATATAGGGGAATGCCTCAGTTGGGTCTGTGCCGTTCTTGAGAGCTTCCATGGCATTGTGGCAACCTCCGATAAAGAAATTAGCGAGCTGGATTCCACGCTCAATAGCCTCTTTGTGCTTGCTGAGCTGGTCTCTGGCGCTCTGCATCATTTCGAGTCGCTGGGGCAGGGTGTCCACCCCTTCGATGGTGATGTCCATGAATGCCTTAATCTGAGGCAGAGTCATGCCTGCCTGTTTCATGCAGAGCACCCCCAGCAGGCACCCCATGCTGGCCTCTCCGTACACGCGGCGTCCGGAATCCGTGCGCTCAACGTAGCGGAGCAACCCCTCCTTTTCGTAAAAACGAAGGGTGTGAATAGATAGCCCGGTTTTGCGGGAAAGTGCAGAAATAGTGTATTTCATGGAAAATGAGAGACGAGGACGTGGTATATTGCCATATTTGCGGGAACTGGTCAAGTTTAATATGTGATGCAGAATAGCCACTTTCGTTCAAATTTTGCTATTACAGCGGCTGCCCACAGAATAGGAGATTGACATTCGGGGATAATCTGTCAGAATAACCGCAGATTGATATGAGTACGTACGGATATTACCGTCTGGCTGCGGCCACACCCCGGGTGCGAGTGGCAGATGTTGCGTTCAATAAGGATGAAATGGTACGCATCATGAAGGATGCGGCCGGGAAGGGTGCGCATGTGGTGCTTTTCCCGGAATTAAGCCTCACTGGGGCAAGCTGTGGGGATTTGTTCTTTTTTCCGCATCTTCAGCAGGCCGCTCTGCGTGCCCTGGTTCAGTTTGCAGCAGAGACGGCGCGCCTGAGCATACCGGCTATTCTTTCGCTGCCTCTGGCTGTGGATGGAGGTATCTACAATGTTGCCGCAGTGGTGCAGAGCGGGCATGTGCTCGGCCTGGTGCCGAAGAGCGTGTTGCCCAATAACCGTTCGCATTATGAGCGTCGCCAGTTCCGCCCGGCCTCAGAGCTTCGGGGCAAAGAGGTGACGCTGCCAGGTTTCGGCGTGGTGCCCATTGGAACGGATTTGCTCTTTACGGACGGTGCAGATCTGGTGTTCGGCATTGAGATTGGGGATGATATGAACGGTGTTATCCCGCCCAGCTGCAGACTGTCCATGCAGGGTGCTCGTGTTATTTTCAATCCGGCCGCTTCCATGGCGTTGGCCTGCAGCGCCAGCTATACGCGCATGACTGTTCTGCAGCAGAGTGCCCGCTGCCTTGCTGCCTATGTTTATGCCTCAGCAGGGGTGGGTGAAAGTACTCAGGATGCGGTGTGCGGCGGTCAGGCTCTTATCGCGGAAAATGGCCGCTTAGCCGCTGAGAATGAACTGTTCTCCCGTGAATCCGGCATTATTCTTGCCGATGTTGATTTGCAGCGCCTGCAGGTTGCCCGCAGCAGTGAAAGTTCTTTCAATGACTGCTGCGCCGCAGCCGGGGTGGCGCCGGCTCGTATGATTCAGCTGGGTAAGTTCGATACCCGCTGCGATCTGGCCTTTGCCTGGCTGCCATCGCGTCCGTTTGTGCCGGAGGCGCATGATCGCGCTGCCCGCTGTGAGGAAATTCTTAATATCCAGGCTTCCGCCCTGGCAAAGCGCATTGAACACACGCATGCCAAGACTCTGGTAATCGGCATTTCCGGTGGGCTGGACAGCACACTCGCGCTGATGGTCAGTGTGAGAGCCTGCCGCATGCTGAATATGCCCAACAGCGCTATTCTGGCAGTGACCATGCCCGGATTCGGCACCACCGGGCGCACGCATAGCAATGCTGTGGCTATGATGAAGCTGCTGGGTGTCACGTTCAGGGAGGTGAATATCAAGGAAGCCTGCCTGCTGCAGTTCCAGGATCTGGAATTCGACCCGTCGCTTCGCACCAGCACCTATGAGAACGTGCAGGCTCGTCAGCGCACAAGCCTGCTGATGAACCTGGCCAACAAGACAGGCGGCATGGTGATTGGCACCGGCGATTTGTCTGAAATAGCGCTCGGCTGGTCTACCTACAACGGTGACCACATGAGCATGTATGCTGTGAATTGCTCTGTGCCCAAGACGCTTATCCGCTGCCTGCTGGCACATGAAGCTACTCTTTGCGAGCGCGAGCTTGCCGAGACGATTCAGGATGTCATTGATACCCCGGTAAGCCCGGAGCTGCTTCCCCCGGCGGATGATGGCAGCATGGAGCAGAAGACGGAGGATATCCTTGGGCCTTATGATTTGCACGATTTCTTCCTCTATCACTTCATCAAGTATGGTGCGGAGCCGACCAAGCTGCGTGTCCTGGCTCAGATTGCTTTTGCTGGTGAATTTTCGGAGAAGCTCATCGGGCGCACGTTGGAAATTTTCCTGCGCCGCTTCTTCCAGCAGCAGTTCAAGCGCAGCTGCATGCCGGATGGCCCGAAGGTGGGCACCATAGCGCTTTCTCCCCGTGGAGATTGGCGTATGCCCACAGATGCTTGTGGTGAGCTCTGGAAACCTTGACTTTGATGCCTTGTTTGTGATAGTATAGCAGCATATGAAACGCGTTGAACAAGCTTTGGCCACATTCCGCCAGAAACCGTATATGTATAACTGCGCCCAGACCGTGTGCGCAGCCTTCGGTCGCGAGGACTTGGTGGAGCCCATGGCTCTCTGTGGCGGTGGTCGTGCCCCGGAGGGAACCTGCGGTGCGCTGTACGGTGCCATGCAGGTGGCTCCGGAGAGATCTGCGGCTATTCTTGCCGCTTTCTCTGCGGCAAATGGTGCATCCACCTGCCGTGAAATCAAGGGGGAGAATCGCGTGCCCTGTCAGGAATGTGTGCGCCGCGCAGCGTCCATTCTTGTAGAACTTGGGCTGTAAGCCCGGTTCTTTCTGCAGGGTGGAACGCTGTTCCCTCCATCTGAATTTAGTTGCCCGGTATACCAGCGTATGGTACACCGGGTTTCTATGCAGGAAGTACCCATCATTTCAGGATTTACCGCCGGTGAGCTCACGCCGTGGCTTTCCAGCCGGTTCGATTTGCAAGCCTACCAGCGCGGCGCAGCCGGGATTTGTAATTTTCAGATTCTTCCCTACGGAGGAATTCAGATGCGCCCCGGAACGCAGTATATCTGCAACATTGACTCTGAGCATGTGCGTTTGTTTCCCTTTCATTATGCGGAGAATGATGCCTTGATGCTTGAGTTTTTTCCCGGTGGCATGCATGTGTACAAGGATGGGCAGTGCCTCACAAAGGCGGATGGCGGAGTTTATGTGCTTACCACGCCCTGGTTTTCTGCAGTACAGCTTGCCACGCTGCATTTTAACCAGGTGAACGATGCGGTTTATGTGTGTTGTCCCACGCATCCGCCGGTGGTGCTATACCGTTATGACGATACTTCGTGGCGCTGTGTGCAGCCGGATTTGGAGCCGGCTCCCCGTGAATTGTACTCCCGCCAGACCGGGCAGTTGTCCGTCATCTTCGAGCGTGGGGGGCTGTATGCCAACCTGACGATAGAGGGCGGGGAACAGCAGTTCAGCCAGAGCATGGAAAGCGCAGAGATTCTGCTGGCTGATGCGAACGTTCCCGGCTGTGTGCTCTTTGCCAATGAAACATACGCAACCCAGGCCCGCGAGGCTCCGGATATCAGCCGCACCGGTGTGAGTAAGGACAGTATCTGGTATCAGACAGATACGACCAGCAACCTTCACTATTTTTACCGTTGTATTCGCAATTATACCGTCGAGGATTACAACGGAAGCAAGAATCTCTCCGATTATCCTTATTTCTTTCAGCCGGGTATCATGCGCCTGACTTCGCGCCTTGAGCCTTATGAGGTGCAGCGTGACTGGGAATTGACCACCAATGGTACATGGAATGGCCACTGGGAGTTGTGGCGTAGTTATGATACGCCGGATGATGAGCCGGATTTCTACCTCTGGAACTGGACCTGCATCAAGAGTTTTTCTCAGTCTGATTATGAGACGCGCCAGAACTGGGCCTTGTCCGGCTCAGAGGAGCGTCCGTGCCGCATGGTGCTGGTTTGTCGCTGCTGCTCGGATGCGGTCACGCTGGGCGCCATGGTGCAATTCAAGATTCCGGGCGGCACCCGGGAATACAAATTGCGTATTACCACTGTAGCAGATGCAACACATGCCCGTGCACGTGTATTGCAGACCTTCCTGGGGTATCCCATAAGCTTCTGCACGCGTGACTGGAGTTTTGGCGCTATAGGCAGCCGGAATGGGTATCCCGCTTTTTCTGCCATGTTTCAGGGGCGCATGTGGCTGGGGGGCATGCCGGGGCTGCCAACCACGATTCTGGCCAGTGCGGTGGATGATTTTCAGAATTTCCGGGTAGGGAGTAACGATGATTCCGCTATGCACCTGAGCATTATGGGAAGCGACCAGAGCCGCATCTGCTGGATTTGTGCCACGCGACAGCTGCTCATCGGCACGTCCGATAGTGAGTGGGGGATTTTCTCCAGCTCCGGGAATGTCATCACTCCTACCTCTGCTTCAATTCGTCGTCAGTCGTCTGTGGGCAGCGAGGGGATGCCGGCCCGGGCTGTGGAAAACACGGTGATATTTGTGCAGCGAGGTGGGCGCCGTATACGCGAGATTGCGTACAGGCTGGAATCGGACGGCTTTTCCACAACAGATATCAGCCTGCTGGCAGAGCATTTGTTTGCGAGCGGGGTGAAGGAGTGGTGTGTGCAGCGCGGCGCTAATTTCAATATCTGGGTGCGGATGAACGATGATTCGCTGGCAGTGCTTACCATCAATATGGAACAGCAGGTGACTGCCTGGCAGCGTGTGGAACTGAGTGGTCGCAAGGTGCTGGCCATGGCTGCCTTGCAAAGTTCCCAGGGAAAGGATGACGATATGTGGTTTGCCTTGCAGGTGGAAAGTAGCGGAACTCTGGTGCTGGAACGCATGAGCAGCGATTCTCCCCACCTGGACAGTGCGGAGGAAGTGGTATCTCAGCGCAATATGGAGCTGAAGTGCTCGTACCACCTGGCGGGAACGGAGCTGTGCGTCGTAGATGTGGAAAATGATGATACCATACGCACCTATGGCACGGCGGCCGGGCTCCGCGCCTTGCCGAGCGTGAAAGCTGGGCGCCGCTACAGGGTGGGCATTCCCATTGTGGCCAGCGTGCAGACTATGCCATTGGAAAGCGCGGTGAGTTTCAACTCCGTGCGCCAGTTCAGCCGTTTCAAATTGCGCTTGCTGGAGAGCGATACGGATTTTGAGTTCCGCAGCACTGCGAATGATTCCTGGGAACGCTTGAGGCCCAATTACTATGCGGACGTCAGTTGCCCGTATACCGGGGCTTTGCGCTTGTCGCAGATGCCGGATGCCGGGGTAGGCCAAGCCTTCTGCATCCGATACAGCGGGCACCACGACTTCAAGCTCCTGTCCATCAGCCAGGAGGTTGATCACCATGGGAAGTGAAGCGGGCGAATGCTCAGCTCAGCCGGATAGGCTTGCCGGGCTCAGGAATGATGATTTCTGTGCCCGGCATGAGTTTCTTCAACTCATTGCTCATGGATTCCACGGCTGGCGGGTCACCATGTACCAGGAGAATCTTCTTCGGCTTCAGGTTGCAGGCGTAGTCGATGAGGGCGCGTCGAGTGGCGTGGCCGGAGAAATCAAAGCATTCCACCCGGCATTTCAGCGGGTATGCCTGGCCTCCTTTTTCGCGGAGCTTGACCAGTTCACCATGCTGGGTTGCCTTGATTTTGCCAGCCGGGGTTTCGGGATCGCTGTAGCCCACAAAGAGGATGGCATCATTCGGGTGGGTGATAATCTGCTCCGCGAGAATGTGTGAAACCGTGTGTTCGCTCATCATGCCGCTGGATACCAGGTAGATGTTGCCCGGCGAGGCTACGAGCGGCGCCTTCCCCTGGCGCGGCAGCCCGTGGGTTTCCACGTGTTCCTTGATACGGAAGCCGGGGTTAAGCCGCGGCGTGCTGTCTGCCAGTTTGTCGTATACCGCTGTAATCTTGGAGCTCAGGCCGCCGAAATAAACCGGAACATCCGGGATAAGCCCCTGTTCCTTGAATCGGCCGATTTCGGTGAGCAGGCATTGGCTCTTGCCCAGTGCAAATACCGGAATGAGCACGGCGCCTCCGTTATCGAGCACTTCGCGGATGGTATCGGCAAAGCGGCGCAGTTCGCTGGCTCGTGTGTAATCAGCAGTGCGTTCGGTGCAGCCGTGGGTGCTCTCCATGATAAGAATGTCGATTCCGCTCAGCGGGAAATCGGCTCCGGCAATGAGGGTCTGGTTATCGAACTGAACATCGCCCGTGTAGAGCACCGTGGTGCCACTTTCGCTTTCCAGCTCCACACCGCAGCTGCCGAGAATGTGGCCGGCATCGTGCAGGGTGGCCAGCACGCGGCCGTTGCGGCCAATGCGGAAGGGCGTACCGTAGGGGCGGGGCATCCAGCAGCGGGCCACGTGGTCGAGCTCCATGTGGGTGTAGAAGGGGTATTCAATAATGCCTTCCTGCGTGCGCTTTGCCGTCATCACGTTGACGGAATTATGCAGCATGGCAAGGCCCACCTCGCAGGTCGCCGCGGTCATGTTCACCTCGGCAGAGGGATATTTGTCCTGCAGTACCGGGAGCGTGCCGATGTGGTCAAGGTGTGAGTGTGTTACGAAAATGGCATCAGGATCTGCAGCCCCGATGAGGGAAAATTCAGGTGTGGCCTCGGCGCCGTCCTTTTTGGGGTGCATGCCGGAATCCAGCACAATGCGCACACCATCCATATCAAGCAAATAGCAGTTGGAGCCGATGTCGGTGTAGCGGGAAAGGTTCGTGAAACTAATCATTTGTAAAAATCAATCCGGCGCAGAGCTTACACAATTTTGCACCTTTTGTCAATGTTGGTATCATTTTTGCCCACCCTGGCCTAAGGAGGTGCAAAGCTCGGCAATGCTGCGAATCGTGTCATTCAGACGGTAGGGATAAGGCAGTTTCTCATTCAAGTAGGGGCGGTAGGCATGCCACTGTTCCAGTCGGTCTGCAATGCCGGCTGTATCACCTGGTGCCACGCGCCCCTCCGGCAGGAAGGCATCCAGCAGCTCACCCACCACCCCGTGGTCATAGGCAGCCACAGGACGGTTAAGGGCCAGGGCTTCCTGCACAACGCGGTCATGCGAGGCCGGTTTCTTTGCAAGGGAGAGCACCACATCACAGATGCAGATGACTTCACGCAAATCAGGGCGATGCCCCAGCCAGGTGATTTGCTTCTCCACCCCGCAGTTGCGGTACAGTTTCTTCAGCTTGTTGAGGTAATGCTTGTCTGCCCGTGCTGTGTCGCCTGCAATATATACCTGAACAGGCACCTTGGCATTGTTGGTCCGAGTCAGGATGGGAGCGAGGTCCTCCAGCCCGTGGTTGGGGGTGATGGCACCGGGAACGCAGACCGAGAGCGTGTTTTCCGCTTCCTCCTTATATTGGCGCAGCCATTGCTCCAACCAGGTGTTGCAGGGGCGGTAGCCCGGGTAACAGAGCTCATCGTTCACGCCGTAGGGAATGACCCATATATTGCGCTCTGCATCAAGTTTCGCTCTGCTGGTGAGTTCGTTGCGAAGGTGTCGGGATACGGCCACGAGCGCATCACAACGGCTCAGGCTGGCCGCCCAGCCGGGATGCCTGGGGTATGTGGTGTGAATGCCGATTATACGCGGACGCGTTTCATCCGGCATGTTGTGGCAGGCCCGCCAGGCAAGATTAGCGGCAGGGGTGGTATAGGCCAGGATGATGTCGGTATGGGTGCTTTCCACTAAGCGCTGCACGCGGCGGAGCTCATTCAGGTAGGTGAAGACGGCAATATTGCGTGAGCTGTGGTGCTGCACACTGGCTGCTGCCATGCGCCCCACCAGTTCATTGGGAGGGGAAATCACCGTGTTCCGGAATCCAGTCTGCTGGAGTCCGCATGCCAGATCTGCCGCCAGGGCATTGACACTGCCAGGCCGAAGCCGCGGGCTGATGTGGAGCAGATTCATGCAGCAGTATTTATTGGCACAGTCCCTGGTACAGGTTAATGTGAGCCTGTATCATGTTTTCCCGGCGGTAGGGGGCCGGCACAGGGGTTTTTGGCACAGGGCGCTTGGCGTACCATTTTTCCAGCAAGGTGGCCATGGCGCTGGTGTCGCCGGTGGCAATCATACCCTCCGGCAGAAACTGCTCCAGCTGCTCGCCTACGCCGCCGTGCTCGTACCCGGCAACCGGACGCCCCAGAGAAAGGGCTTCCAGCGTGGTCTTGCCGAAAGATTCCGGCTGCAGCGTGAGGGAAAGGGTGACATCGCAGGCGCAGAGCACATTCACCAGGTCCCGGCGGTGACCGGTCCAGGTAACATAATCTGCCACACCTTCAGCCTCAAATCCAGCCTGTACCTCTTCACGGTAAGCTTCCTTGCCTTTCTTGGTTTCGCCCACAATGACGGCATGCGCCGGGATGCCTCTGGCTCGAAGCTGCTTGAGAATGGGGCCGAGATGCGGTGCTCCCTTCAGGCGAGTGATACGCCCCGGGAGGCAGAGGGTGAACTTACCCTTCAGCTCCGGGAAATCGGTGTACCAGGTGTTCAGCCACTCTGGGGTAGGTGCGTATTCGGGGCAGAAGATGCTGTCGTCCACAGAGTTGGGAATGACCACAATCTTCTCATCCGGAGTGGCGGGATAATTATCCAGAATATGCTGGCGCATGCAGCGGGAGACGGCAATGACGCAGTCGCCCTTGGCCATGACTCCGGAGTAGGCATTCACGGAATGGAAACCGTGGAAGGATGATACAATGACCGGGCGTTCCTTGGCCGGCAGCATTTTGCATGCCAGCTGGCCTACCCAGGCCGGCACGCGGGAATGCAGGTGTAGCACATCCGGCTTTTCTTCGCGAATGAGCTTTGCCGTCCTGCCTACCTGAAGCAGGGTGAGCAGGCTCTTCTTGCCAATGGGGCGGGTGATATGCCGGGCTCCGCAGTTCTCAATGGCCGGCACCATGCTGCCTCCAGCAGAAACGACGACGTTCTCAAGCCCTGCGGCGCAAAGGCCCTCGCAGAGCTCCAGAACAACTTGTTCCACCCCACCGGAACTGAGGGATGGCAGCAGGTGCATTATTTTCATGGCAGTAATTTGGGGAAGGTTTCCAGAATGTAGCTGGCGGCACGGGCTGCCTCATTCATCACCATGCCTGTTTTCGGAATGGTGTTGGTCTTGGCCCACTCCGTAAAGCGGCATACGCTGCCATCGGCTATGAGCATGTTGAGCCCACGGGCAATGCGGGATGCATCAGGCTTGTGCGGACCTTCTTTGGCCGGCATTTCAATGATGCCGACCGGTGCACCGCTGGACAAGGCTTCGTACACCATGCTCACGCTGTCCTGCGTTACCCACACCTCCGTGGCCTTGGCCAGGTTCTCGGATACCCAGTCCGGGCCGGTTTCCTCCACGGGAACAACGCGGATATTCGGACAGGCGGTGGAGACATCGTGCACGAAATCTGCCGGTGTGCGGCGGGAGGTGGTGAGCACGATGGGGGTGGAGGTAAGCCGGGCAATGGAGGAAAGCTGGTTCAGTACCAGTTCGGCATCCCAGTTGTAGCTCTTGCTCGGCCCGCCAATCAGAATGAGAGTCTGGGTTTTGGGCGTCTCCGGCTGGGGACGGATGCCATTGATGGCACCATTCGTGGGCAGAATGCTGCCATTGGCTTCAAAACCATCGGGTAGGTCGTGACGAGGCGTAATGCACAAGTCAAACATGCTGGTCGGCAGGCTGGGACGCATGCAGACCATGCACAGGCAGCGCAGGTGCCTGGCCAGGCTCAGTGCGGCCAGGTGAGTGCCGTGGCCGGCGCAAAGAATCAGGTCCGGACGCGGGTGCGGAAGTTCCTTGCCTTTGTAGAAGAGCTTGCCGAACCAGCTCAGCCCGGTGATGTCTACCTCGAAACAGGCATGTTCGCGCTCCGGTGCGCGTGCCTGAGCCTGTTCGATAAGGGCGTTAGCCAGCCCTCGTGTCTGGGAAAGGTGGCCTTTCTTGCCATCGCTGATGATGTAGATAATCATGGCATTATTGGAGAGGAAGAGTTACGCTGCCGCAGAGTTCCTGGCCGAGAAGCGGTGTATTCAGCGCGCCGCAAGGCAGGTTTTCCTCGCTCACGACGGTGCGTGCAGCAGGGTCAAACAGCATCAGGGGCATGCCTTCCGGTTCCTCGGGGTTCGTGACATCCGGGCAGGCGATGGTGCACGGGTTCACGCAGCATGCCTGTACCAGTTCTGCCCAGCTCAGTTTGCCTGTCTGCACCAGTTTGGTGTAGATGGTGGGCAGGAAATGATCCAGCAGGCACATGCCTTGCGGAGCTGAGGGGAAGTCCTGCTTCTTGGCAAAGGGGGTGCAGGGGGTGTGGTCGGATACAATGCAGTCAATGGTGCCATCTTTCACGGCTGCCAGCAGAGCATCCGCATCTGCCTGGTCGCGCAGGGGCGGTACAGTCTTGAAGGTGGTATCGTAATCACCCACATTCTGATGCGTGAAGAGCAGGTGGTGCAGGGCCACTTCTGCGGTAATCTTGCAGCCTTCTGCCTTGGCTCGGCGGATAATGTCCACACCAGCGGCGGTGCTTACCGTCTGAACATGCAGGCGGCAACCGGCATCCTTGGCCAGGCGCACAATGATTTCCAGGCCGATTTCTTCTGCACAGGCCGGGGTGCCATGCAGGCCGAGCTGGTAGGAAGTGGTGCTCGGGTGCATGTAGGTGTTTGCTGTGATGCTGGGAACATCACCGCGGATGGCCATGCACATATCCAGCTCTGCCACGTATTTCATGGCGCGGTGCAGCATGAGCAGGTTGCCGGGGCGTTCGCCGGCATCGCTCAGGATATTGATACCGCGGGCAGACAGCGTGTTGTACGGTGCCTGCTGGTCGCCCTTCATGCCCTGGGAGATGCAGCCGGCAGGAATCATTTCTGCCACGGAGCGCTGGCCCACAGCTTCGCGGAAGCTGTCCAGCGAGGCGCTGTTGTCGAACATGAAGCCGGGCGTAGGCTGCACCAGCAGCCCCCATACACCGCCTTGCACGGCAGCCTGGCCGGTGCGGGTCACGGATTCCCGCTTGCTGCGGCCTTCAAGCTCAATCTTGGAGTGCAGGTCGAAAAGTGCGGGTAAAATCAGCTTGCCTGTGGCGTCCACCACGCGACCGCGTTCGGGAATATTCATCTGCCCGGCAGGCTTTACCTCTGCATCGCAGATGGTGATGCCGCCAAACTCCGGCACCACCTGGGTGTGGCCGGGGGTAAGCCGGATATCAAAGCTTTCACCCGTGGGTGCCCAGGTAGCATTCCGAATATAGGTACTAGTCATTGTTCTGAGTCCGGGGGGTAAGGTAGGAAAGGATGCTCATGCGGGCAGCCACGCCGTTTTCGACCTGGTCGCAGATGAGGCTGTTGCGGTATTCCATGGCGTTATCGCAGAGCTCCACTCCGCGATTCACCGGGCCGGGGTGCATGATGCTCAGGTCGAGGTCATCGATGCGCTTCAGTCGTTCCTCTGTCACGCCAAAGGCGTTGTGATAATCGGCAGAGGGGAAGAAGGGCGTATCCATGCGTTCGTTCTGAACACGCAGCAGGTAGATGACATCCGGCTTCCAGTCAAAGACGGCATCCCAGTTCGTGAAACGGGGAATGCCGGTGAATTTCTCCAGCGGTACCAGGGGGCCGGGGCCCATATAGGCCACCTCTGCACCCAGACGGCGCAGAATGGTGCTGGTGGAGCGTGCCACGCGGCTGTGCAGAATATCACCAATGATGACAACGCGCTTGCCTGCCAGTTCGCCATATTTCTCCTGCAGGGTGAAGGCATCCAGGAATGCCTGGCTGGGGTGCGCATGGGCGCCGTCACCTGCATTGATGACCGAGGCCTTGGCATGACGCCCGATGACTGCGGGAATACCGCTGTTCTTGTGGCGCACAATGATGTAATCCATGTGCATGCTCATCAGGGTGTCAATGGTGTCGTGCACGCTTTCTCCCTTTACCACGGAGGATGTGGCCACGCTGAAGGTGGTCACATCTGCCTGGAGCCGGCGGGCGGCTAATTCAAAGGAGGAGCGGGTACGGGTGCTCGGTTCGTAAAAGAGCGTGAGCACAGATTTGCCGGCAAGAGCAGGGGTGCTCTTGCCGCTACAGAAAATCTGCTTCATTTCAGCGGCACCCTTCAGGATGCCGTGAATATCTGCGTCGCTCAGCGCATCGATGGTCAATAAATCCTTAGGCGTACTCATCTGGTGGATATAGAGTGGGTGAGCCCGGGATGATGCCCGGTTTCTTATTCAGCAAGCTTGATGATGCGGTGTGCGGCCATGGCTGCGTTCACCGGGGTCTTCTTGTGCAGACCTACCGTGGTGGCGGGTACTCCGCCGGGGAGCTGGGAAATAGCCAGCAGTGCATCCACGCCGTTCAGCGGACCGCAGGGTACCGGTACACCGATGACCGGTAGCTCCGTGTTCATGACCACCACGCCGGGAAGGGCGGCGGAAAGACCTGCTACGCAAAGCAGAACGGCCTTGGTCTTGCTGGCTTCAAGCTCCTTGAGGTATTCAATCAGGGCGGGCAGGTCGCGGTGTGCAGAATAGATGACCTCCTCGTGCTCTACATTGTTCTCCTGGAAGTATACGCGAGCCGGTTCCATGAAAGGAAGGTCGCTCTTGCTGCCATAAATCGTGATAACTTTCATGCTGCCCTGCATTCTAGCATGCGGAGCCTGTTTGTACAAGCAAAAAGCATGGCACGCGGTATGCAAATCACCCCTGCTTTATAAAAAAGCAGGGGTGAGGAAAAGGGGCTGTCCCGGAGTATCAGAGACGGATGGCCGCGGAGCTCCAGGTGAGGCCTGCGCCGAAGGTGACAAGCAGGATGATGTTGCCCTTCTGGGCGCGGCCGGATTTGACTGCTTCATCCAGTGCAATGGCTACGGCGGCGCCGGAGGTGTTGCCGTACTTGTGCACGTTGACAAACACGCGCTCAGTGGGGATGCCGAGGCGCTGGGCCACGGCGTTGATGATGCGCAGGTTGGCCTGGTGCGGAATCACTACGTCCACGTCCTCGGGCTTGATGCCTGTGCGGTTGATGAGGGAAAGGGCGCTGTCTCTCATGTGAGCCACGGCGTAGCGGAATACCTCATTGCCGCGCATGGCCAGTGTGTAGAGCTTCTCCTGAATGTTTTCCTCTGTGGTGGGAATGGCTGTGCCGCCGCCGGGTACCATGAGCAGGTCGGTCAGCGTGCCGTCGGAGCCGATGTCGGATGCAAGCACGGCGCTGTCGCCTTCGATTCCGCTGCCGGTGCGCAGAATGGCTGCGCCGGCGCCGTCGCCGAAGAGCACGCAGGTGGATCGGTCTTCCCAGTTCACGATGTGGCTGAGCTTCTCAGAGGCGATGATGAGGGCAGTTTTGGCCTGGCCGCAGCCGATGTACTGCACTGCGGTCTTCAGCGCGAAGAGGAAACCGGAGCATGCGGCGGAAATATCGAAGGCGGCTGCGTTAACGGCGCCGATATTGGCCTGAACGTAGCAGGCGGTGGAAGGGGTGAAGGTGTCGGGTGTAACGGTGGCCACGATGATGAGGTCGATTTCCTCGGGGGCTACGCCTGCAGATTCCATGGCGCGCTTGGCGGCCTGGGTTGCCATGTCGCTCGTCTTTTCGTTAGGTGCAGCAATGCGACGCTCCTCGATGCCGGTGCGCGTGACAATCCATTCGTTGGAGGTATCTACCATCTTCTCCAGATCCTCGTTGGTCAGACGGCGTTCGGGTACATACGACCCTGTGCCAACTAAAGCCACAGGCAGACGCTTGAAAGGTTTCGTGAGGTCGTTCATGTTAACACTGAGTTTTGTGTTGATAGCTAACTCTAGCATGTGAATAGGGAAAAGGCGAGATTTTTTTCTGAAACTGTCAAAAAAATAGAGAATACTCTATGTTGATACCTTTTTAAAGTGAAACGAGAGATGCTGACTCATTCTGAACTTTACAGGGGAGGATAAACGTGCTAGCTTTGCGTTTTCCCGGAATTTTATACAGCCATGAATAACCTTCTTTCCATTGAAGAACTGACTGGCGAGCAGATTTGCGAATTGCTCGCCCTGGGGCACAAGCTCAAAGCCGAGCGTGGTTGCCACACTGAACAGCCCTTGGCCGGGCAGACCTGGGCTCTGATTTTCTCCAAATCCTCCACTCGCACGCGTGTTTCCTTTGAGGTGGGTATCTCTGAACTGGGTGGTCGCCCGATGTTCCTTTCCACCCGCGATATTCAGCTGGGCCGTGGTGAGCCCATCAAGGACACCGCCCGTGTGCTGGGCCGCATGATTCACGGTGCCGTTATCCGCACTTATGACCAGCAGGACGTGGTGGATTTTGCTGATTACTCCAAGCTGCCGACCATCAATGCTCTGACCGACCTGGAGCATCCCTGCCAGATTCTGGCAGACCTGCTTACCATTGAGGAGCAGTACGGCGTGGGCTCCTGGAAGGGTATGAAGATTGCTTTCCTGGGCGATGTGGATAACAACATGGGCCGCTCCTGGATGTGGGCTGCCAAGCACCTGGGCTTCACCCTCATGCTGGCTGGTCCTGAGCAGGCTCTGCCCAAGGCTGAGACGCTGGCTGCTCTCGATTGCCCGAACATTATCTGCACCACGGATGCTGCCGAGGCTGTGCGCGACTGTATGGTGATTAACACCGATACGTGGATTTCCATGGGCCAGGAGGCAGAGAAGGGCACCAAGGAGAAGGCTTTCTTCCCCTATCAGGTGAATGATGAGTTGCTGAAGCTGGCTGCTCCCGGTCACATTGTGCTGCACTGCCTGCCTGCTTACCGTGGCTATGAAATCACCGATGAGGTGCTGGAGGCTAACGCTCCCGTTATCTTCCGCGAGGCTGAGAACCGTCTGCACGCCCAGAAGGCCGTGCTCTACACGCTGGCAACCAGCCGCAATAAGTAATGGATTACAACGCACGTATCGAGGAGTTGCTGGATGATATGTCCGTCTTTGAAGACTGGACAGAGAAGTATGAATTCATCATCTCCCTGGGCCGCCGCCTGCCGGCCATGCCCGAGAAGTATCGCAAGAACAGCAACCTCATCAAGGGGTGCCAGAGTCGCGTGTGGGTCGGCACGGAAATGGATGATGGCAAGCTCATCATCCATGCCGACAGTGATTCTCTCATTACCAAAGGCCTTATTGCTCTGTTCATCCGCCTCCTGTCCGGGCTTACCCCGGCAGAGATTCTGGCGGCTGATATGAGCAAGCTGGATGGCTGCGGGCTGAAAGAGCATCTTGCTTCCACCCGCGCCAATGCTCTTACTTCCATGGCTGCCACCATCCGCAAGGCTGCGGATGCTGCCGCAAAGACTTTCCTGCTGTGAAGAACGCCCTGCAGAGACTTCTGGATGAACGCCAGGCCAAGCTGCCGCCGGAGACGAATGCTTTCCGTGTGTCGGACGGCGCGCCGTGGCCTGGTGTATTTATTGACGCCCTGGCAGACCGTCTGCTGGTGTCTCTGCGTGATACGGCTTTGCCAGCCGGCCTGAAGGATTTGCTGAAGGCTACCGGACGCCCCGTTTATGTGAAGCGTCTGGATAAGGATGTGAAGGAGGCTCCGCAGTTTCTCTTCGGCCCGGATTCGCCCCTGCGCTTCGTGATTCAGGAGAATGGTGTGAACTATCTCATGGACATGGGGGCAGGGTATTCCCAGGGAATTTTCCTGGATCAGCGCGATAATCGTGCAGAGCTCCGCCGCATCTGCCGCCCCGGTATGAAGGTGCTCAACACCTTTGCCTACACCGGTGCGTTTTCTGTTTGTGCCGCCCTGGCCGGCGCGCAGACCACCACGCTCGACCTGGCTCAGCCTTGCCTGAGCTGGTGCCGTGAGAATATGGCCCTCAACGATATTGACCCGGATGACCATTACTTCTGCAAGGGTGATGCCTTGCACTGGATGGATCGCTTTGCTCGCCAGGGGCGTCGCTTCGATATCATTGTGCTTGACCCGCCCACGTTCTCCCGAGATGAGAAGGGACACGTTTGGCGTGTCGAAAAGGATTATGACCACCTGGTGTACCTGGCTGCTGCCTGCCTGGCGCCTCATGGCCGCATCCTGTGCTCCACGAATTGCCGCAAATTGACCATGTCGGCGTTCCGGCGCATGGTGGCGGCGGGGATTCCCTCCGCTGAGCTCGTTTCGGTGCCTATGCCCTTCGATTTTGACGGCGAGGACTACTTGAAGTGCATCTGGGCGAAAAATTAAACGGCTTCCGGATGTGTTTTTGCCTACGCTACATTTTGTGGTAATTTCTGGCACACCACACCATATAGAGGCCTACTTAAGAATGCCTGATAAGGGCTCTCAAAGCCCCTGAATCAATAGCTTTCAGCTATATTTCAGCCTTTTGAGGTAAGAAGAATTCTAAAGTAGTGAAATGGGTTTGTGTATACAATATGTGGTGTATATGCTTAGTTAAATGTTCTATATTTTGTGTGTGGAAAAGTGTGCCCCCATCGTTTTTTTTGCTTGCAAACACGTTTTTAGAATGGTAGAGTTTCGCCTGTGCACCTAGCGAGCATCTGTTTGCCGGGACACCCCCGGAAACCGGGCTCAGAAAACTTAAAACCTATCACGGAAAATGCCTGAAATCATCAAGAGAAACGGTAAGCGCGAACGCTTCGAGGCCTATAAAGTACAGCAGGCCATCGAGAAGGCGTTTCACGCCTCACAGGAGGAGTACAATCCTCTTGTATACGCTAATGTGCTGGATAAGCTGAAGCATGAAGAATACCTGCCCGTGGAAATGGTGCAGGATCGCATTGAGAAGGAACTCATGCGCGCCGGCGCTTACGACACTGCACGTAACTTCATCAAGTACCGTTTCCTGCACAAGCTGCAGCGTGAGCAGATTGCCGGTCTCTACAAGGGCAACACCTGGGTGGATTGTAAACAGACCATCGAGGAATATGTAGGCAATACTGACTGGCGAATCAAGGCCAATTCCAACACCACGTACTCCAATGCCGGTCTGGTGAACAACACCGCTGGCAAGGTGATTGCCAACTACTGGCTGGACCAGGTGTATACCCCCGAGGAAGGCGCTGCCCACCGCAATGGCGACTACCATATCCACGACCTTGACTGCCTGACCGGCTACTGCGCCGGCTGGAGTCTGCGTGCTCTCCTGAATGAAGGTTTCAATGGTGTGCGCAGCCGCGTGAACAGCCGTCCGCCCAAGCATTTCCGTGAGGCTCTGGGCCAGATGGCAAACTTCCTGGGCATTCTGCAGAGCGAATGGGCCGGTGCACAGGCCTTCAGCTCCTTTGATACTTACCTTTCTCCCTACCTGTTCAAGGACCAGCTGCCCTACAAGGCAGTGAAGAAGGCCCTGCGTGGCTTTGTGTACAACCTGAACGTGCCCAGCCGCTGGGGCCAGAGTCCGTTCACCAACGTGACCATCGACTGGACGGTTCCCCGCGACCTTCGCGAGCAGACCCCCATGTCCAACAACCAGCACATCTTCGAAGGCCTGGAGGACGAGAATCTGCTTGCCATCGCCAAGGAGCGTGGTGTGGAAAGCCTGACCGACCTGACCTACAAGCATTTCCAGAAGGAAATGATGGTCATCCAGAAGGCCTTCTACGAGGTGCTTACCGAAGGCGACAGCACCGGCCAGCCCTTCACCTTCCCGATTCCCACCGTGAATATCACGGAAGACTTTGACTGGGACGGCGAGAACGTGCCGCTGCTCTTCGAGAACGCCGCCAAGATCGGTTCCTCCTACTTCCAGAACTTCGTCGGCTCCCAGTACAAGTATGATGAGAACGGCAACAAGGTTATCGACGAAGAGGCTTACAAGCCGGATGCCGTGCGCTCCATGTGCTGCCGTCTGCAGCTGGACCTGCGCGAACTGCTCAAGCGCGGTGGTGGTCTGTTCGGCTCTGCTGAAATGACCGGTTCCATCGGCGTGGTGACCATCAACCTGGCACGTCTGGGCTACCTGTACAAGGGCAACAAGAACCTGCTGTACAGCAAGCTGGGCGAACTCATGGACCTGGCCAAGGAGACGCTGGAAAAGAAGCGCGTATTCATCAACACGCTGTATGAGCGTGGTCTGTATCCCTACACTAAGCGCTACCTGCCGCACCTGCGCAACCACTTCTCCACCATCGGTCTGAACGGCATGAACGAAATGCTGCGCAACTTCTCCGGTGATACCATGAACACCGCTGAGCCTGCAGGTATCGCCTTTGCAGAGGAAGTGCTGCACTTCATGCGCGAACGTATCCGCGGCTACCAGGAGACCACCGGCAACCTCTACAACCTGGAGGCTACCCCCGCCGAAGGCACCACCCACCGCTTCGCCCGCGAAGACCAGAAGCGCTTCCCGGACATCATCCAGAGCGGCACCCCCGGCCACCGTTACTACACGAACAGCTCCCAGCTGCCGGCCGGCTATACGCACGACTTGTTCAAGGCTCTGAAGATGCAGGACAAGCTGCAGTGCTGCTACACCGGTGGTACGGTATTCCACATGTACATGAACGAGGCAATCTCCTCCCCGGAGGCCTGCCGCGACATCGTACGCAAGGTGCTTACCAACTTCAAGATGCCCTACATCACGGTGACTCCGCTCTTCTCCGTGTGCGAGAAGCACGGCTACCTCCGCGGTCGCCACGATTTCTGCCCGCTGTGCGACCAGGAGATTATCGACCGCGCCCGCACCGAGGAGCAGCCTGAGCTGCCGCTCTTCTGAAGAATCACAACCCCCAACCAATAGAAAAACACAACCATGAGCAACCCCGAAGTAAAACCCGTATACAAGACGGACGAGCAGCTGCTCGCCGAGCACTCCGAGGAGCGCACCAAGTGCACCGTGTACACCCGCGTGATGGGCTACCACCGTCCGGTGGAGACCTTCAACGCAGGTAAGCAGGGTGAGTTCGAGGAACGCGCCCACTTCGAAGAGCCCTGCAGCTGTGGCTGTGACGCCATCCTCAAGTAATTCGCGTTGCGAACCATAGGTTATGCGTCACCCCGCAGATATCACCCCGCTTACCTTTCTGGATTATCCGAAAAAAGCGGCCTGTATCTTCTGGTACACCGGGTGTAATCTGCGTTGCCCCTACTGCTATAACCCGGAACTTGTTCTGAGTCATGGCGGGGGGCAGGATGAGATGGCTTTCCTCCGGGAGCGCGCCGGCTTCTTAGATGCCGTAGTGCTTTCCGGGGGAGAGTCCACCCTCAACCCCGATATTGCTGAACTCTGCCGCGAGATTAAGAAACTTGGTTATCTCATCAAAGTAGATACCAACGGCAGCAACCCGCAGGTCATCCGCAACCTGCTGGAAGAAAAATTGATTGATTACGTGGCTCTTGATAACAAGATGCCTTCCAACCGCAGCTGGCGTCTGCCTGGCGGCACGCTGCTTTTCGAGCGCTATCAGGAAACGCTCAGGACTCTTCTTCTGTACGGAGTGGAGCACGAGGTGCGTACCACCGTTCACCCCGGCCTGCTGGATGAAGCCGATATCCTCCGCATGATTCGCGACACCCAGGCTCTCGGCTACAACGGCACCTATTACCTCCAGTTCTTTTTTGAGCCCGATAAGGGCAAGACTCTCGGCAACTTGGAGCCGCCCTCCCGCCGCTATGACCGCCGCCTGCTGGACGACATGAGCCCGCTCAAAATCGGCTACCGCAATTTCCCCGAGGACAGGTACAAGTAAGGATGAAGACTCTCCTGATTAGCTTTTTCCTTTGTGTTGTAGCATGCCTGTTCTGCAGCTGTACCGTCAATACATCAACCCGTATTGCGGATTGTGCCCGTGAGTACGAGTGTGTGCGCATTGAGGGCCCAGTATGGCGCAGTGGCGATACATTCTATATTCAGGGCCACAGCGGTCAATATCGCCGCTGCCCGGAGTTGATACAGTGGGCCATGTCGCCCGGAGTGGATGGGACTTATATACCTTTGCCAGAGGTAGAGGAACACCCCTCCTGCATATATGAGGTAGGCGGAAATATTGACCCTCGTTGGTTTACTGAGAATCCAGGTTGGTATGTTTATCGGGAGTCTGGAATCCTTGCTTCTGCGGAATTGCCATCTGGTGCTGTATTGGAAGAGGATTGCTTGAAGCTGGCCGATGCAATTCCTACTGGAAAGTATGAGACAAATCTGAATGCCTGCTGGGCGTATCCTCTTTCTGCGGCCTGTTTTGTTGCGGTGGATATCCCCTGTGCAGTTCTGAGCCTGTTTTATTATGTCTTTTCAACTCCCTTCATTGAAATGGGTATAGACCCGTATCCTGACTGGCTTTGAATACACGGGTACCGTGATAAATTGATGTTTATCGGGTAGGCAACGCCTGCGGAACTTTAAGCCCCGAAGGGGCTATAGAGGAGAGGCAGGGGTAAGCCCGCGTCAGCGGGCGCAGCCCCTGCCAACAAACAAAACATGACGGAGCCCGCGGAGCGGGTGACAGAACAGTCGCAACGAGTTAAGCCTCCGCTCTGTCACCCGCTCCGCGGGCTCTGAAACTTTTTTTAGCCTAGCCGGGGCTGCGAGCGCTGACTCGCTCTTACCCCGGCCTTCTATCTTTCACCCACTTCGTGGGCTCAAAATTCCGCGGGCTTCGCCTGCCCCGCCAAATCTCCATTTGTACTAGGCTCGTGTAGCCTTGCGCTCTGCCTTTTCTGCGGCCTTTTCGAAGCGCAGACGGGCCGGGTGATTCAGATAGAGCTCGTAGGCATCATCCGGCAACAGAGCTTTGAGCCCACTGCGGTCGTAGAGAGATTCGGTGTACTTCTCTGCGTTGGCGTTCTTGTCCAGAGCATGGTACAGGCCGATGCTGAGGACGCATTCTCCTTTTTCATCAAGCAGGTTGAGTTTGTCTACCGGCCAGTAGGGCTTGATGATGCTATTCGCCGGCATGAGCTTTATTGTGGTAGTCCATTCTCCATTTTTCATGCGGGTGGCGCAGTACAGGTAATCGGAGTGGACACATTCTCGTTTCAGTAGAGGAATGGGAAGAGCCTGATGGAGAATCGACATCATGGAGGCAAACTCGACCTTGCTGAGTTTTTCATCCTTCACCGGGGGTAAATCTGCGCCTGTGCAACAGCAATCACCACGCTCACGCACAATGACGCCGCTGCGTGCCTTTGTCAGCATTCTCTTGAACTCACCAAAGTCGTCATCGCGCTGCTTCGTATGTGTGGTGTACTCCCGTTCGGTAAGCTCTTTGTTCATTTGCGTCACTTCCTCCATGAGTAACTTCTGCCGCTGCTGGGTGGTTTGGCAGGCTGTAAGAGTCATAGCAAGAATAAGGGCGAGTGCACGGTACATGGCGCTGATATTAGCACAGCCTTTGTTGATGGTCGAGCTTTTTCAGGCCGTTGGAGCATGACTCTTGACATTCAAGCCGTTTTGTCGCATACTCGGTAGAGATATGAACAAACTACCTTGTTTCCTTGCCGCTTTTGCTATCGGCTCCTGTTTCTGCACGGCTTCTGAGAACGATGCCTATGTATGCCGTTTGCAGTCTCTGACCCGCGAGTTTCCTATTGAAGTAAAGGAGAAAATTCATCCGCGCTGGCTTCGCAGTACACCTCTGTCGGTGGATCTAAAAGCAGTATCTGTTCTGGCTAAGACATACAGTGAGCTGCAGAGTGTCACGGTGCCGGTCAATATGAGAATCGGTTTTACCGGTGAGATAAAGTCTGAGTAACGTGGATACCTCTTCACCAGAATCAAAAGCTCTGCAGCTGCTGGAAGGCATCTGCGTGGGGGTGTCGGATGGTGATTCGATGCACATGGAGTTGCCGGATGGTGAGCGGGTGCGCGTGCGCCTGTATGGTATTGATGCGCCGGAGAAAGACCAGGAATTCGCACTTCCTGCGCGCAGGAAGCTGGGCAGACTCATCTATAACAGGCAGATTCGGGTTGAGGTGGTGGATATCGACCAATATGGCCGCTATGTGGGCAGGGTGTATGCTGGGGCGCGTTATGTGAACCGCTTTATGCTGAAGGAAGGCCTTGCCTGGCATTACAAGCATTACGCGGCAGATGATGAGCTTCTGGCTGAGGCTGAAGCCCGGGCCAAGGCTGCGGGCAGGGGGATATGGGCATCTGCAGCTCCTCGTTGCCCCCGCCATTTCCGAAGCGAGAAGAGAAAGGAGAACGAGGCGTGAGCCTGTAGCTCATCTCACTCCGCGGAGTTGATGAGCTTCTGCAGCTCATTCATTTCCTGCATGAGGGGGGCGGCTTCCTGCCAGGAGATACCGGGCGTGTTCACCCGGGAGCGGAGCTGGTCTACATGGGCTTTCAGGGCGGCCAGGGCCGCATTGCTGCAGGTGGTTTCCACGGTGGCCATGATGTTCGGAATATCCACCGGAGTGATTTCCATGTTCCGCAGTGCGGCAGACTGCTCCGGTGGCAGATTCTGCAGGAAATCCTGCCATGCCCCAGGGTTGCCGGGGGTGGGCAGTACCTCCATAAAGCGCTGCAGCACGACGCCGCCGGAAAGCCAGCGGATGGGCTCCTGCAGTTCCTCGATGCGCTCCAGCAGGAGGGCCTGCGCCTCTGCGCTCACGGCGGCCAGAAAAATGGTGTCTCGTATCGCGTTGTGCAGGGTAATGGGGATGACCCGGCGGGGCGCTTCCTGCATGAGGACGGCGGAGAATTCCTCTTCCTCACCCGGTTCCCATTGCGGTTCTGCCGGGGCGGATTGAGGGCTTTCCTTGCGTGTGCGGATGATGCCTTCCACCGTTTCGCGGAGCCCCTCCAGCCCGGTGTTCAGGCGGGTGGCCAGGTCGGCCACGGCTACATCGCGGCGGTTGCGGTCGGTGATTTCGGCGGCCAGATCAGCCATGCGGGGAATGAGCGCGGCACGGGCGTTGGCATCGCCCTGAATGAGGGCGAGTTCCTGCCCCACACGCACCTCCAGATACGGGCGGGCGGTGTCGATAGCCTCTCGCAGGGCTTCAGGCCCGCTGCTGCCGATGAGGGAATCCGGGTCTTCGCCGGGGGGCAGACTAGCGTGGTAAACCTCCAGTCCGGCGGCAGCCAGTTTGCGGAATGTCTTTTCACTGGCCTTGATGCCGGCGTTGTCGCCGTCGTAGCAGAGAATGGCTTTCTTGGCGTATTTGCGGAGAATCTTGGCGTGCTCGTCGGTGAAAGCCGTGCCCAGGCCGGCCACCGCATTGCGGATATCGGCTTTCTCGTGACAGGCAATCACGTCCAGCTGTCCTTCGCACACCACCACGCACATGCCTGCTTTGCCGATGGGGCCGGTGGCTTTGTACAGGCCGAAAAGGAGCTCTCCCTTGTGGAACGCGGCGGTGTCTGCCGTGTTCACGTATTTGCGCGGGTCCTGGTCGGCGCGGATAATGCGGCCGGAGAAGCCTACGACCTCACCGCGCACGTTGTGAATGGGGAACATGAGACGGTCTCGGAACACGGGGTAGAGCCCGCGCTGACCGCGTCCCAGCAGGTAGGCCTCTGCCAGCAGCCGGTCATCCATGTTCTGGCTGCGGGCGATTTGCTCCAGCTCGCGG
Source organism: Akkermansia sp. (assembly GCA_045132635.1). Classification (GTDB taxonomy): domain Bacteria; phylum Verrucomicrobiota; class Verrucomicrobiia; order Verrucomicrobiales; family Akkermansiaceae; genus Akkermansia. The sequence continues at coordinate 3,081 of JBGUSR010000029.1, read as the reverse complement.
AAATCGGGTGGGGCCCAGCCCAGTTGCCAGGCTCGCGCAATCTCAATGCCGAATCCGCGCTGCTTCAGGTACTCGCGCACGTGGGCAGCCCCGGCATCGCGGCAGAGCTTGCGGTGATAATAATCCGTGGCCAGGGTGTTGGCCTCCACCACTCGGGCACGCATGCGGCGCAGCCGTGCCATTTCCGGGTTTTCCTCCTCCTCGATGACCGGAATGCCGTTCATATCCGCCAGGCGGCGCAGGGCGGTGGGGTAATCGAGGTTCTCGAACATCATGATGAACTTCAGCGCATCACCGCCCACACCACAGCCGAAGCAGTGGAAGGTCTGGCGCGCCGGGTTCACATGAAAGGAGGGCGTTTTCTCGCTGTGGAAGGGGCAGCAGGCTTTCCAGGAATTGCCGGCGCGGCGCAGTTGCAAGTACTTACTGAGGAGCTCCACGATATCCGCAGAGTCCTTGATGCGCGCCACGCATTCCTGGGTAATTCGTGCCATGGTGGGTATCAGCTCTGAGTGAGACTGCGCAGGTGTGTCTCGAAGCCGGGGTATGAGGTGTTGATGCTGTGGCAGTTGTGCAGGGTTGTCTCGCCATCTGCATTCAGACCGGCCATCAGGAAGCTCATGGCAATGCGGTGGTCGCCGTAGCAGTCCATGGTGGCACCGTGCAGCGGGGCGCCGCCGGTGATTTCCATGCCATCCGGGAATTCCTCCATATTGGCACCCATGGCTCGCAGGTTGCCCACGACTGTGGCAATGCGGTCGCTTTCCTTCACTCGCAGCTCTGCGGCGTTGCGGATGCGGGTGGTACCCTCTGCAAAGGCTGCGGCTACGGCCAGAACGGGGATTTCATCAATGAGGTTCGGGATTTCCGGCTTCAGCACCTCGGTGGCCTGCAGCTTCTGCGGGGCGCGCACGGTGAGGTCGCCGTAGGGCTCGCCGCCCTCAGTGAGGTTCGTGATGGTGATATCGGCACCCATGCGGCGCAGCACGGTGATGATGGCATCGCGCGTGGGGTTCAGCCCCACATTGAGGAGCGTAACCTCGCTACCCGGCACAATGGAGGCGGCTACCAGCCAGAAAGCAGCGCTGGAGATATCGCCCGGCACGGTGATGTCCTTGTTCTGCGGGACTACTGGGCCTTCTACGGCGATGTCGAGACCGTCCTCCGACACCGTGCAGGGAATGCCGAAGTGCTCGAACAGTCGCTCCGTGTGGTCGCGGGTGATGGCGGGCTGGTGCACCGAGGTGCGGCCCTCTGCCAGCATACCGGCCAGCAGCACGGCGCTCTTCACCTGGGCACTGGCCATGGGCAGGTCATAATGAATCGGGCTCACGGTGCCGCCCTCGATTTCCAGCGGGGCGCAGCCGGGCTTTTCGCCACAGGCGGTGATGCGGGCGCCCATGGAGGCCAGCGGGTCGATGATGCGCTTCATGGGGCGGGAACTCAGCGAGGCATCGCCGAACATGCGGCTGCGGAAAGGCAGGGATGCCAGCACCCCGGCCATGAGACGCATGCCGGTGCCGCTGTTACCGCAGTCAATATCGCGGGCCGGGGAGGTGGGTTGCATGCCGGTGCCGGTCAGGGTGAAATTCTGCTCGCAGTCGCCGGGCGTTACCTCGGCCCCCAGCTGCTGCATGGCGCGCAGGGTGTTGATGCAGTCCTCACTGCAGAGGTAGTTGCGAACCTGCATGGATCCGGTGCCCAGGGCTCCCAGAATAGCAACGCGGTGGGAAATGCTCTTATCCCCCGGCACGGTAATGGTGCCGCGCAGTCCCTGCGCAGCCCGTGAAACAGTAATGCTGTTACTTGACATGAATCTTGATGTGTTGCTTGCGGTGCGCTTCTTTGATAAGCGTGTCGAAGAAGGTATTTACCCCCAGCTCGCGCTGGGCGCTGATGATGGCGGTGCGCAGCGTTTCGCGGCAATCATCCAACGAGGGTGTGTAGGCGGGTGTGATGGGCCCGGCCAGGATGACATGCCATCCCCACTTGCTCTTTGCCAGAGTGGGCGTGCCGGCGGGCAGGGCGTTGCCGCCAAAAAGATTCAGCTCCGGCAGCGGCAGGTGGGCATCATCATACACTGTGCCCAGGTTGCCGCCGCGTTTGGCGGTTGCTTCGTCCTCGCTCACCTCTGCGGCCAGGTCGGCAAAGCCTTCGCCGGCTTCCAGCCGGGATAAGGCGAGCTCTGCGGTGCGACGTGCATCATCTTCACTGCGGTTGAGTGAGGCGATGAAAATATGCTTTACCGGGCGGCTGGCAGGAATGGTCATTTCATCCTTGAGCAGCTTGTAGTGGGCCATGATGGCGGCGTTGTCCACCTGGGTGTGGGGCTCCAGGTTACGATCCAGCAGGGCAAGTTGCAGCTGGCGGGCCTCCAGCTTATCCGTGAACTGGCGGCGGGTGTAGCCCTGTGTAGCCAGCAGCTGGTCGAACTCCTCAGGGCTGCCGGCGCGGGAGGCCAGACCGGCAACCTCTTGCTCTGCAGCGGAGCGGTTGTGCTTCAGCTGGTTGTCATTGTAGCGGGTGCGCATGCGGAGCAGGGAGCTGCGCACCATGTCCATGGCCATGCTGGTGTTGGCCTTTTCGCGCCCGGAAATGGCTTCCTGTTCTGCCTTGTGGCGGGCCAGCTGCGCATGCGAGATGCGCTCGCCGTATACCACCACGGCAGCCTCTGCGGCCTGCTTGTCCTTGTGCAGGAATCCGTACATCGGCCCATGAAGCAACCAGAGGTCGAGACACATGTACCCCAGAGTCGTACCAATGATGGCAGCTTTCAGAACATAGATTTTAGCAGACGTCCACTTCACGCGCCTATTCTACTCTGCCACCCGCCTTTTTGCAAACAAAAAGCATGTATGCAAGCGAGGAGTATGCGGTCCCAGGTATGTTGAAATCGCCTGATTTATCAACCGTGGTTCTGAATAATTATCCCCACAAATCGGCAAATGGCGATTTGGCGGGGATGATGGCTCGCGTCAGCGAGCGGAATTTAGAACCCGCGTCAGCGGGTGTCAGCCAGTAGCCCAGCGTGCAGCCGCTTAAGCGGCGGAACGCTGGGTAACGAGTAAATAAGAATTCAGA
>JBGUSR010000028.1:0-5060 GCA_045132635.1 Akkermansia sp. | reverse complement strand
CGAGGAATACCCATTTACCGTCTGCGGTCAGACCGTCCTGCTCTGCAACGCCGCCCTTGCCGACGCGATCTCTGTTTTGCCGGAGCAGACGCGGGAAGAAATCCTGCGCTATTACTTTCTGCGCCAGCCGCAGCGCGTGATCGGCGCGTGTATTGGCCGGTCACGCAGCACAGCGGGGCGGCATATCCAGCTTGCCTTGCAGCGGCTACGCGAAGAAATGGGGGTGAGCCGGTATGAGTAGACTTCTCCCCTATGAAACAATCCTCAAAGCCCGTGAGGGCGACCCAGAAGCCGTGAACGCTGTCCTGCTCCACTACGCCGGATATATCCGCTATTTCTCAAAAGTGAACGGGCAGGTCAACGCCGAGGTGGAGGACTATGTAAAGCAGCGGTTAATTGACTGTCAATTCAAGTTCCGGCTTGACGAACCACCGGACAAGTCATAAAAACTGAATACCAGCCGCCACCGACGCGGCCAGCGAAAGCAGTAAGTCTTGAAAAAGATTTACTGCTTTTTTTGTTGTCCGGCTCCGCTCCCGGCCATTTTGCCCCCTGCCGGTTGTAGTAGTAAGCGAGGAGGGAATTTTTCTGCCCTGGTGTTTGGCATTTGGAGCATTTACCCGTAGTAGAGGGCAAAGAGAAAGGATTTCTCCAACACCGGGTAGAAACCACTGCGTCCGGTGTCATTTTAGCGAAAGCGGGCAGGAATGCCCTTTACAGGATTAGTAGTAGCAGAAAAAGAGAAACAAACTTTTGTGGTTGCAGTTTTCCAAAAAAGTGGCGGACGGAAGTGAGAGAAAGTTTGCAGTCACGGAGAGCAAGTTTCTACCACGGTGCCAAAATCCGCAATTCTGCAGTTTTGCCCCTCGCGGGAAACTTGTTGGGGAGTGCCTTCCCCAAACCCTGCTCATGCGCCCTTACGGGCGAGAAAGGAGGTCACACCATGCGAAAGAAATACAACACGCCCCACCGCAGCCGCGTTGTGAAAACCCGGCTGTCCGAAGATGAGTATGCCGACTTCACAGCGCGGCTTGCGCCCTATGGTATCAGCCAGTCCGAATTTCTCCGGCAGGCGATACGGCGGGCGACCATACGCCCGGTTGTCCATGTGTCGTCGGTCAATGACGAGTTGCTTTCCGCTGTCGGGAAGCTGACAGCCGAGTACGGCAGGATCGGCGGCAACCTCAATCAGATTGCCCGGTATCTGAACGAATACGGCGTACCCTACAACACCCTTTCCGGCGAGGTACGCGCCGCCATATCCGACCTTGCCGTCCTCAAGTATGAAGTCCTCAAGAAAGTAGGTGACGCGGTTGGCAACACTCAAGCATATCAACTCTAAAAACGCCGACTACGGAGCCGCCGAGCAATATCTTCTCTTTGAGCATGACGAGTTTACCATGAAGCCCGTCCTTGATGAAACCGGCAGGCTTATCCCCCGCGAGGACTACCGGCTGTCCACGCTGAACTGCGACGGGGAGGATTTTGCCGTTGCGTGTATGCGGGCCAATCTCCGCTATCAGAAAAACCAGCGGCGGGAAGATGTGAAAAGCCACCACTACATCATCAGCTTTGACCCGCGGGACGGGCCGGACAACGGCCTGACCGTAGACCGGGCGCAGGCGTTGGGGGAGCAATTCTGTAAAGAACATTTCCCCGGCCACCAAGCCCTTGTCTGCACCCACCCGGACGGGCATAACCACAGCGGCAACATTCATGTGCATATCGTCATAAACAGCCTGCGGATTGAGGAAGTGCCGTTCCTGCCCTACATGGACAGGCCGGCCGATACGAAAGTCGGCTGCAAGCACCGATGTACCGACGCTGCCCTGCGCTACTTCAAATCCGAAGTCATGGAGATGTGCCACCGGGAGGGGCTTTATCAAATCGACCTCTTGAACGGCAGCAAGAACCGCGTCACCGACCGGGAGTATTGGGCGCAGAAAAAGGGACAGGCCGCGCTGGACAAGCAGAACGCCCCCATGATTGCCGATAGTATCACGCCCCGGCAGACCAAGTTTGAAACGAACAAGGAGAAGCTGCGGCAGACCCTACGGAAAGCCCTTGCCACCGCCGCCAGCTTTGACGAGTTTTCCTCTCTGTTGCTGCAGGAGGGTGTGACCGTCAAGGAGAGCCGGGGGCGGCTTTCCTACCTCACGCCGGACAGGACAAAGCCAATTACCGCCCGGAAGCTGGGCGACGATTTTGACCGCGCCGCTGTCTTTGCCGTTTTAGAGCAAAACGCCGCCAGAGCAGCCGAAGCGCCAGCCAGATCCCCCGATCCCCCACGCACCATAAAAGACCGCTTGCAGGTTGCCAGAGCCGAGATAGCCGCCCCGAAACAGGACGGAGTGCAGCGGCTTGTGGACATTGAGCAGAAAATGGCCGAGGGCAAAGGCCGGGGCTATGAACGCTGGGCGAAGATACACAATCTGAAGCAGGCCGCCAAAACGCTGTCCGTCTACCAGCAATACGGCTTTACTTCCCCGGAGCAGTTAGAAGCCGCCGTTGACACCGCCTATCAGAAAATGCGCCAGACCAGCGGCGAACTGAAAGCACTGGAAACGAAGCTGCAAGGGAAAAAGAAGTTGCAGCGGCAGGTGTTGGCCTACGCCCAGACCAAGGCCGCCCGCGACGGGCTGCGGGCACAGAAATCCGAGAAAGCCCGCGCCGCATACCGGCAGGCCCATGAGAGCGATTTTATCATAGCCGACGCAGCAGCCCGGTATTTCAAGGCGCATGGCATTACCAAGCTGCCCGCCCGGAAAGCGTTGCAGGCCGAGATCGAGCAGCTTATCTCCGAGAAAGACGGCCTGTATAACACCTATCACGAACAGAAACAGCGGTTCAAGGAGTTGCAGACCGTCAAGCGGAATATCAACCAGATTTTGCGCCGGGACGAGCCGCACCGCAGAAAGGAGCAGAGCCATGAGCGATAACCTGCCCCACATGGACTACCGCCAGCACCGGCGGGCGCGGCGGCTGGTACATGAGTGCTGTAACTACGATGAGGGGAACTGCCTGCTATTGGACGACGGGGAGCCTTGCGTGTGCGTCCAGAGCATTTCCTTTTCCCTCATGTGCCACTGGTTCCGTGTGGCTGTCCTGCCCCTTGACGGGGAGCTGGCCGCAGCCCTCTTGTGCCGGGGAAGCCGGAAACGGTGTGCCGTCTGCGGGGCGGCCTTTGTCCCCAAATCCAACCGGGGAAAATACTGCCCCGACTGCGCCGGGCGCATGAAGAAAATCAAAGCCGCCGAGAGAAAGCGGAAACAAAGGCAGAGATGTCACGCTTTAGAGCCTTTCAAACCCGCATAAATCAAGGCTTTTTTCGTGGGTGTCAAAGGGTACGCGATACATTTATCCTTTTCCCCCGGAAACGGCGTTTTAATGCGTGACAATACGCCAAAATCAACCCGAACACAGGGAGGTGATCCTATCGCTGATTATATCAGGGCAGACACGCGGCTGCCCGCCTATCTGCCGTATCCCCGTTTCCTGCTGAAAATGGAGATTTCACAGACCGCCAAGCTGCTGTATTCGCTGCTGTTAGACCGTTCCACCCTCTCCCAGAAAAACAAGTGGCTGGACGACGAGGGCAGGATTTATATTATCTATCCCATCGCGGAGATAGCAGAAATACTGGATAAAGGCAGCACCACCATCAAGGGGGCGCTTAATGAACTGGACACGGCGGGGCTGTTGGAACGGGAACGGGGCGGCTTCTCCGCACCGAACCGGCTTTATGTCAAAGTACCGCCAGTGCCACAGGTACAGTTTTCAGACCAACTGATGGCCGGAAGTCCGCCCCTCATAGAGCCGGAAAACCGTCCTACTGATGGTCAGAAAACCGACCTTATGATGGTCGGAAAACCGTCCCCTAACCAAACTACTATAAACAACCTTACAGAGAGCCAAACAAAGGGAGTGAGTGGGGGGCCGTCCGCGCCCTATGGCCGATATGGAAATATTTTTCTGTCACAGACCGAATACGACGAGTTGCAGGCAGAGTACCCTGACAGGCTGGAACGGTTCATCGAGGAAATGAGCCGCTACCTTGCCGCCAACGGGAAAAGCTACCAGAACTATGCCGCCGCCCTGCGGATATGGGCGGGGAACGACAAAAAGGAAGCCCCTAAAAAGGGCATACCAGACTACTCATGCAAGGAGGGCGAGAGTTTATGAAGAATGAAATCAACGCGGTTTTGGAGAATATGACGACCACCATCCCGGAGCCGGAGGACTACACCGGCGAGGACGGTTTACTGTACTGCGGCAAGTGCCGCAAGCCGAAAGAAGCCTATTTTGCGCCGGATAAGGCCGCTATCTTCGGGCGCGACCGCCACCCGGCAGAGTGCGACTGCCAGAGAACCGCCCGCGAGGAACGGGAAGCCGCCGAAAAGCGGCGCAGACACCTTGACACCGTGGAAGAACTGAAACGCCGGGGCTTTACCGACCCCACCATGCGGGACTGGACTTTCGAGAACGACAACGGCAGGAACCCGCAGACCGGGCTTGCCCGCCGGTATGTGGAGCATTGGGAAGATATGCGGACAGACAATATCGGCTGCCTGTTCTGGGGCGGCGTAGGCACCGGCAAAAGCTACCTTGCAGGCTGTATCGCAAACGCCCTCATGGAGAAAGAAATCCCCGTCCGCATGACGAACTTTGCTCTTATCCTCAATGACCTTGCCGCCAGCTTTGAGGGGCGCAACGAGTACATTTCCCGCCTTTGTCGTTATCCGCTGCTGATCCTTGACGACTTCGGCATGGAACGCGGGACGGAATACGGGCTGGAACAGGTGTTCAATGTGATTGACAGCCGTTACCGCAGCGGCAAGCCGCTGATCGTCACGACCAACCTTACGCTGGACGACCTGCACAACCCGGAGGACACCGCCCATTCCCGGATTTATGACCGCCTGCTTTCCATGTGCGTCCCGGTACGCTTTACCGGCGACAACTTCCGGCAGGAAACCGCCAAGCGGAAAATGGAGAGCATGAAGAAACTGATTACCGACTGAAAGGAGTATTGCCTATGGCAGATAACAAGCAGCACGACA
>JBGUSR010000027.1:0-47251 GCA_045132635.1 Akkermansia sp. | reverse complement strand
AATAAGTTCCTGCGGGCCATAGGCCCGCACTATCTCTAAACAACTTACATTGCAGGGCAGAATGCCCTGCAGTGAAATTGCGGGCAGAGGCCCGCAATGAAACCCGCCACTATCGTGACGGTCTAAATCCGGTTATCACCGATCTAAATTACCCGGCTTCCGCCGGGCAGTGTTTCATCCCCACACAAATCGCCATCTATAGCGCATAAAGAGGGGGGGCAGGCTCCAGAACGGTGTTGATAATGCAGGCAATTGTGAAATCGTTGGGACACACCGTGTTGCAATCCTGCAAATTGGTTTATTGCATACTTGCAATGCTTGCGGGAGCATGCTATGATGTGCTGCAGAAAGTTTTCATTATGTACATTCAGGACCAGTTGCAGGAGATTAAGGCGCATATTGCGGAGGCGGAGCAGCGGGCTGGGCGCAGGCCCGGCAGCGTGAAGCTGCTGGCGGTGAGCAAGACCTTCCCGGTGGAGGATATCATGCAGGCCTACGCAGATGGTCAGCGCCTTTTTGGTGAGAACCGCCTGCAGGAGGCCATGAGCAAGATGCCGGAGATGCCGGCGGATTGTGAGTGGCACCTCATCGGCCCGCTGCAGCGCAACAAGGTGCGCAAGGCGCTGGAGCAGGGGTTCGGGCTGCTGCAGGCTGTGGATTCGCTGCGCCTGGCCGAGGCGGTATCGCGCATTGCGGGTGAGCTGGGATGCACGGGCCGTATTCTGCTGGAGGTGAATGTGGATGGCGAGGAGAGTAAGCATGGCTTTACCCCGCAGGAGCTTCAGGAGCTCTGGCCACAGCTGGTGGCCTTGCCGCACCTGGAAATCCGCGGGTTGATGTGCATTCCTGCCCCTACAGAGGAGCCGGAGGGTGCCCGCCCGGCATTCCGCGCCCTGCGTGAGCTGGCTGAGGCGCTGCGCACGCGCGGGCCCCTTCCTCTGCCGGAGCTTTCCATGGGCATGAGCCATGATTACGCTGTGGCGGTAGAGGAGGGTGCCACCATTGTGCGCGTGGGTTCTGCCATTTTCGGCAGGCGTGGGTAAGGGTGGGCATCAGAACCGCCACTCAAACCCGGTGGAGATGATATGCTGACCCAGGGTGGAGCCGGCCCGCTCGCGCGCGTAGGTGCGTGCAAAATCATATCCCAGGTGGTAATAGGTGCGCTCGCTGCATTGGATTTTGAGCCCGCCGCCCGCGGCAAAGGTGAAGCCATGGCATGATTCGGAGACGCGGTGGGTGGCGCTGCGTTCCTTGTAATGTCCCAGGGCCCAGCCGGCCTTGCCGCCCAGGAAGAGGAAGAAGTTGTCCGTTAGTCCGATATTCAGCGTGTAGCCCAGCGTAAGGGGAATGGTGCACAGTTTGCGGCGGATGTGGTGGCGGTGTTCTGTTCCCCACTGTGGCCCCACGCAGGTGCCGAACTGGTGGCGTATCGGGGAATCGCCGTTGTTGTAGAGCTCCAGCCCGGTGCGGAACCCTGCAGTGTCGATGGTGTGCCCGGAGCCTATGGCGTACAGGGCATCCACCCGCCAGGTGGGTTGCCAGTCGTAGGGGGTGAGGGCGCCGCCCGCCGGTTGGGGCAGGTAATATGGGGCTGCACCGGCGCTGCAACAGAGGGTGGTCAGGTATATGAGGGCTTTTTTCATGGCAGCTCCTCTATACCATGCCTCCCTCCAGCCAGGCAAGAGGTTAGAACTAACTGTTGTACAGCAAGGGCAGGCAAGCCTCCACCTCGCCATAATTAACCCTTAATCCTTAATCCCTAATCCTTAATCCTTAATCCTTAATCCTTAATCCATTCCTTAGACTCCCTTCTTATCATCCCAGAGGGAGAGGTGGAGACGGTCGCCCAGGCGCACGCCGTGCTTCAGGCACATGTCGACCACTGCCGGGCGGGCGGCCTCCAGGCCGGCGCGGGTGGTGGCACAGGGCATCAGGATGATGCGCTGGCGCGGAAGCCCCAGCGCCTCGATGGCGGGCCAGTCGGCTTCGCTCTGTACCACAAATTTGAACCAGGCGTGGGGCAGGGTGGCGAAAAAGGCGAGGGTGTCGGCCGGCAGGGTCAGCTTATCCTCATTGCCGGAGTGCTGGAGCTTGGGGGAAACATTCCACTGGTTGATGCGTGCTGCCAGCGCCGGGGCGGGGAGTATAGTGCCGTTGGTTTCCACCTCGATGTGCATCCCGGCAGGCAGCAGGGTAAGCAGCTCTGCCAGAGCGTCCTGCTGCAGCAGCGGTTCCCCGCCGGTTATGACAAGAGAATCGCAGCGGTACGCCGCAATCATTTCTGCAATTTTTGCGGGGGAATGAGAAATGCCATTTCGCCATGAGTGCTTGGTGTCACACCACTTACAGGTCAGGTTGCAGCCTGCCAGCCGCAGGAAGACGGCAGGGGTGCCGCAGCGGGTGCCCTCCCCTTGCAGGGAGTAAAATATCTCAGGGGCAGAATTCAGGCGTGCAATGCTAAGCATAATATGGTAGTCTACAAAGTGACATGGATGTAAATACCAGAATTGGTGAGGATGGTCAACCGGAATCTGCCACGCAGAGCTTCCGCGTGCTTTTTGTGTGCCTGGGGAATATCTGCCGCTCCGTGGCGGCGGAAATGACTTTTAGCGCCGCGGTGCAGGCTGCCGGGCTGGCGGATCATGTGGAGGCAGATTCCTGCGGAACAGCCAATTATCACGTGGGCCAGAAACCGGATGCCCGCATGCTGGCAGCTCTGGAACGCGCCGGTTTTGCATACAATGGGCACCGCGGGCGCCAGTTCTCCCGCCGGGATTTTACGGATTTTGATTTGATTGTGCCGCAGGATAACAGCAACTACGAGGACGTGATTCAGCTGGCTTCCACCCCGGAGGAAATGGCCAAGGTGGTGCCAATGAGTGCCTGGTTTGCCGATGATTGCCCGGTGCACGAGGTGCCGGACCCCTACTATGGCGGCACGCGTGATTTTGATGATGTGGTGTCTCTGCTGGCCGGGGCTACCCGCCAGCTGGTTGCAGATATTGCCCGTGCTGAGTCGTAATGAACTATACCCCCATACGGATATGAAGAAGTTGATAGCTGCTGTTGTGCTTACTTTCTGTGCGGCAGTTTCTTCCTGCCACACCATTGGCTCGGTAAGTACCGAGGCTGTGCAGGAGATGCTGGAGTCTCCCAGGCTGGCCGTTACGCCGTTCCAGCCTGTCTGGCTGGATGCCGATGGCCGCAATGTATGGCCGCTTACGGAGACGGACCGCCAGGCGGTGTGTGATATTCTGCGCGCCGGTTCCGGGCGCGATGTGCCGGAGCTTGCGTATCAGACAGATGATGAGCACGCCCCTCTGGTGCAGAACCGTTTCTATATCTATGCCACCAATGGCCAGTGCCTTGCGGCCACGGTGCTCAACGACCGCGTGGTGATGCACGATGTGGTGCTGCCGGCGGAGCAGGAGCAGGCGCTCTACCGGATTCTGCGTCCGTATCTCAAAAAGGTATTTACGGGGCTGTCGTGAAACGCTTCATGCTGTGCAGCTTGTGTGCCGCTGTGCTGCTGGGTTCCTGCAGCCAGCCGCAGTTTGTCGAGGGTATTGAGCCCACGCCGCTTACAGGTGTAGTGGGGCGGCGCAGGCAGCTGCCGCTTCCGGCAGAGAAGGCCGATGTGGCGGTCATCTTCGTGGGCGGTTTTACAGAGCAGGTGCTGCTGCATTTTCGTGAGGTGTATGAGAAAACCCCGCTGCTCCCCTGCAAGGGCCGCCAGCTGCGCGCCTACTATGCCTGGGATAGCGGCACCGGCAATCTGCTGTTTCACAGTACCTGGAAGCTGCAGCGCGATTTGCGGGCGTTCCTGGCGTTGAATCCCCAGGCAGATGTGGTGCTGCTGGGGCATAGCTATGGCGGCTCGGCTATCATGGATGCGCTGCGGCATATTGAGGATGTGCCGCATACGGGTAAGGTGCTGGTGGCTACCATTGACCCCGTGAGCCGCCGGGAGCGCTCCAAACCCCGCGAGCGTGCTGCGGTGGTGGATTACTGGGTGAATTCCTATTGCGATCCATACCGCAATGTGCGCGATGTGGCGGCCTGGATGGGCGGCCCCTGGGGTGCATGCCCGCAGGCGGATGCCAATGTGGCCTATTCCGGCCGGGAGCGCGATGCCAAGGGCCGGCGCTATGCGCATGTGCACCCGGAACCTATGTTTGTGGAGCCCCCGGCAGATGGGGAAAAATCCCCCTGGCAGTTGCTGCTGGGGGCATGTGAACGGCTGAATATCGGTGCGAAAGATGAGTAAGACCCCCTGGGAGGAATTGGAGGCAGCCAGTGCAGCGCTGCAGGAACTGCGCCCGGCAGTGCACGGCCAGGTGCACGAGGGGGCCCATATCCTCGGCGTGCTGGAGCTGGGCGAGGGCTCTGTGGTGCTGCCCGGCACAGTGATTGAGGGCCATGTGCGCATTGGCCGCAACTGCCGCATCGGCCCGAATGCCTATTTGCGCGGCGAAACCAGCATTGGTGATAACTGCGTTATCGGCAATGCGGTGGAGGTGAAGAGCAGCCTGCTGGGTAACAAGGTTTTTGTGTCGCACCTCTCCTATATCGGCGATTCCATCATTCGCGATGATGTGAACGTGGGCGGCGGGTGCATCTTCTCCAATTTCCGGCATGATGCCGGGGAAATCCGTATGCCCTGGCAGGGGAATCTGCTCCCCACTGGTCGCAATAAGCTCGGCTGCCTGGTGGGGGAACGCTGCCGCATCGGCTGCAAATGCGTTATTCTGCCGGGCCGCGTGTTGCCGCCTGGCACCTGGACCACCCCCGGCAGCGTGGTGCGCTGAGCCCGCGGAGTCGAAATTGTTGAAAATTCTGCTGTTTGCGCCAGAATCCGGATTTTTTTTCTGTACATTGAATGGAAAAAGCGCTAACATCGCGGCGCGGGACTTTGCGCTCGCGCGGTACGCGCGCGCCCTCATCTCGCCGTATCACCACCGAAAAAAGTATCTGAACCTCTCCTAATCATTCGCATAGAACATGAAACTGCATCTCCCCAAGCAACTGTTCACCGCGCTTCTCTCTGCCATTGTTCTGGCTACTCCCACTGCAGTCACTCTTGGATCCGCCGCTTGGGCGTTTACTGGACCGTCTGATACGTACGCATCAGGAAGTCTGACCGATACGGATACATCAACTACGAATGTTATCGAATTGGCTCCGTCTGAGGATACCGTATACGATTTGACGAGTACCACCAAGAAGACTTTTCAAATTTCTGCGAAAGATTATGATATTAAATTGGTTGGCAGAACTTCAACCAATGACGGCGAAAATTATCTGAACAATACTGCGGCATCTACGCTCTGGGTTGCGGGGGGGAGTTTTCAGATTGATGCTGCTAGTGATCTTTCCGGTGCTGGTGATATACATGTTGGTGGTGGTCAGCTTCAGTTTGTTGCATCAATGGAGCTGACAAATGCCCTGACTCTTGGGGCTACATCTGTGAATACTGGCTTTCCTTCATTGAATGTAGCATTGCGAATTGGTGTCTGGGATCAGGCTGGTGCAAATGTCAAATTGACCGGAGATATTGCTGTTGCAGAGAATAGTACTATTGGTTTTCAAAATGGAGCATTGCTCACACTGGGAAATCTTTCTGGTTCTGGCGATATCACGCTTTCCCGTTATGATGGGAGTAATAGCACGTTGACATTGAAAGGGGCGTCCAGTGGGTATACAGGTGCGTTGAATACTTCTACCAGCGGAGTTGGCATCTTGCTCGGTGCCGCCAGTACTACATTAGGTGGTATAACGGGTTCATCTGCACTCGGCTTGGCAGAAGGAGTTTCCGCAAGCAGTCTGACGCTGAATGTTACGGGTAACAGAGAATTGTCATATTCTGGCAACATTGGAAGTGAAGCCGCTACCGGCATTAGTCTGGTAAAGAGCGGTACTGGCACCCAGACCTTGAGTGGCAATGTATACATAAGTGACCTTGCTATTAACGGAGGTCGTTTGAACCTGGCCGGCACAGGTGTGTCTATTAATGGCGTAATCTCTAATTCAGGTCACTTAGGTATTTCCACGACTAATGCCACCAAAAATGGTTCCTTGCTGGTTTCAGCAACTGGCGCTGGTGATATCACGCTGAGTGCAGATGCCATTGTAACACAAGGGGCTGAATCGCAGTCGACTGGCAATCTGACAATTCAGGGAGGCGCTACACTGGCTATTGCTACTGAAGGCTTGGACCACAATACAATCAAGACCCAGAAGTATGATTTAAGCAGCTTCTCTTCTGTTACCTTAGATGATGCTACTATTAAATACGTAGGCAGTACGACTGAATTACGGAATGTAACAGTTGCCGCCGGCGGTGCATCACTGCTCTTCAAGGATATGGGGGTGAAGGTAGACAATATCCTTGGAGATAACGCTAATTGGTCGTGGTATAAACTGACTGGCACCACTACCTTGAATGGTGATTTGGCCATCTCTAAATTTACCAGTGGGGATGCATGGAAATACGCCGTAGATATTGACAAGCTTACAGGAAGCGGAGCGCTGAATGTTACCAGCGGCAGCGAGCACGGCTATGTGCGAGTGAACGATGTGGCTGGGTATACGGGTGCCATTACTGTGACCAAATCCGGAGGGCCTGCTGCAGTAGCCTTGCGTAATCTGAGCGGCGAATTGGGAATCAGCGGTATTACGTTGGCAAACGGAGCTGAAATATACATGGATGTTGCCGGGAATGCATCCGCCCAGTATAGCGGTTCGCTTTCTGGTTCCGGCGCTCTTAAAGTGAGTGGAGGTGCCCTTACTATTTCCAGCTCAAATGGTAGCGCGTACACTGGTGTAACCGAGGTTGCTGAAAATGCAACACTGACTATCAAGAATCCTAAGTCTCTTGGCAGCTGGAATGGCATGACCGCCAGCAATGTGCTGGGGCGAGTAACAGGATCTGGTACGCTGATTATTGATTTTGCAAACAACGATACGAAGGTTTCTGCAAAGGGGGCCGGCGACAGCTCTTCACTCGGCGGCTTTACTGGTATCGTTGATATTAGAAAGGGGCAGCTTTATGTTGGCAATAATCCGAATGAAAGCTCAGGAGCTGATGGTGATTTTGGTGCATCCAGGGTCATTATCCGTGATGGAGCCCAATTCTGGACCCACTCGTCCAATGCCACCCTCAGTTCTGCCATTGATTTGCTGAGTGGCGCTACGCTGGGTAATAAAGATAATCATAAGACATATACGGGAAATATCCGATTTAATGTGGTAGATCCGTACGCAGAGTCCGTTACATACAATTCAAACGGCAGTGTAACGCTGGAGCAGGGATGGCGAAAGGATTTGGTGTATTCCGGTAAGCTTGAAGGCGCAGGTACAGTCCTGATGAAGGCTGCCTCGCTGGAAGAGGGTACTGGAACATTTAAGTTAACCAATAATGAAAATACGTTCTCGGGGCTCTATAAGGTGGTCGATTCCACTTCCTCGGCAAATGCCAATCGAATCGCAAAACTGGTTCTGGGAGGAGAAACTGTTGCTCAGTATGCGGATGTTGAATTGGCTGGTTCTAAGACCATTTCTCAATTGGTGCTGAATCAGAGCTCAACCATTAAGGGCTTATACGGTTCTGATGCTGATAATATTGTAACAGTAGAGGGTAATACCGAGTCGATTTTGACTGTGAGTAAGGGTAATTTCGGTGGTAAGCTTCAGGATGGCAGCTCTGCCGCATTGGGCCTCATGAAAACCGGAGAGGAAAAACTCACGCTGAGTGGGGTCAATATTTCCTACACTGGGCTTACAACCCTGGCCGATGGCGAGCTTGAAATTACTGGAAGCGGCGCGCTGAGAGGCGGTCTGTTGGTAACCGGTACAGATGTGAAGCTGACTCAGAGCGGGGAAAATGGTATCTTGGGATTGGCCGGTGATATCACCATTAATGAGAATGCCAGCGCCGAATTCGCAGGTAATATCGCCATTGGTAGCACCATCAGCAACAACGGTACTCTTACACTGAACGGGCAGATTTCCATTACTGGTGTATTGACGAATTTTGAACAATGTAGTAACACCAAAGTGACTTATGTTCAGTCAGATGGTTCCGCCAGCTCGGGTGACAATGGGTTCATGAAGGTGGATGGCGGTTATTGGCTGACCAGTGCATCCAGCACCGGTACTACGAATCTGGATATTACCGAGGGCGTGACCACTGTAAAACACGATCAGGGTGGGGAATATTATCTGTATAAGGACGACGGTGGTGTCGGCGAAGCAAATACGGGCAACTACTATTTCCTGGTAGATTCCCAGACCGGCACTATTTTCTACGTCAGAAATAACGATGCAGCCACGGGGAATGTTGAGGTGAATGCCGCTGCTGCCGGACGCGCCACTGGCTATGAGCTTGGGGCTGGCACTACGATGAAGCTTTCCGAAGGTGCTGCAACAAATGCAGGTGTGACCATCAATGCAGCAGGCAACAGCACGATTAATCTGGCAGCCGGTTCCACGCTGCATGCCTTTACCAAGGATGGGGCCGGCACCATCACCCTGACTGGCAGCGGTACCTATGACCTGGGTAGTGGCATTGCCAGTCTTGGCACTGGCGTGAGCCTGGGTGCAAACTGGGCCGGCACAGTAACACTTTCAGGTATAACATCTGCCAATGGGTTAGATTTGAATAATTTCGGTAACGCTTCGTCTACGGTTAAGCTGGATGGGGTTAACGGCTGGTTTGCCCGAACACAATCAACTGACTCTGATCTGTCCGTTAAGACTCAGATTATTTTGGGAGCAGGTGGTATATCCTTTGATGACTACAGCACCTCCGGTAATTATAATTTTACTAAAGGTATCAGTGGAATTGGTAATTTTGTCATTGATGCAAAAAATGTCACCGTGAATGCTAGCCCGACCATTCTGATTGGAGCTAATAGCACCGGTACCTGGTCTGGTGCATTCCAGGTCAATGACATCAATTCAAACTATGTCCAGTTGTTCCTGAATGGGAATGGTACATATTTCGACAGCACGAAAGCCACCTCTGGGGTAGAGATGAATGATGCCGGAGGTACGCTGAAGGTGTTTGTCGGTTATGCTACTCCTAAGTCTATCATAGCGAACACTGAGGCAGGCTTCACGGTTCCTGACCAGGATTCCAGCAGCGGGACTCCCTATGTCACAACGGTAAACGGTGCTATTAAGAATAACAGCACTGGCAGTTTGGAATTGACTGCATTGAATAACGCTGTTTTCAACAAGGAGGTTGTTGTTACCAAGTTTACGGTGAACAGCGGCAAGACCGCCACCATCAATTCAACGTTGACTGCTGGCTCGGTGGAGATTGCCGGTGCTACAACCATCGATGGCATGGATGGCCAGAAGGTCTCCATGACCAAGGCAGAGATGAGCAGCACGGGGATCTCCGGTGCAGCTACGGACGGCACCAAGGGCAGCATGTCTAACGCCGATGTGCAGATTGCCCAGCTGGCCGCTGATGCTTCATTCACCATAGAGGACATGACGCTGACGAACACCACTATCACCGCTGCAACGGTGGATACCAAGGTGGATTTGAGCAACGTGAGCGTGGGTGCCGACAGCCTGGTAACGCTTGCCAAGGGTGCTTTCACTGTGCAAGACCAGGCCAATGTGGGCAGGGGTGGCAGCGCATGCGATTTCTCCACCTCTTCCTACAGTGGATTTACGCTGGGTGCAGCTGGTGATGCCAGCATTACGCTGAACCTGGGAGATCTGAGTCAGGTAACCGCCATGGGCCCGGGTGTGTATGATATCACCATTCTGCTGGATGGTTTCCAGATGACTGGCGACAGTGCCAGCGTTCTCTTTGCTTCTGACAGTTGGCTGGGCAAGCTGCTGGCTCAGAGCAACAATGCCAATGTGGAAATCAGCATCAGCCAGGTTGCAGCAGGTGAAGCCGCAGCGGCTGGCGGTGGCGCTTCCACCGGCGTGAGCTACAGCACGGGTAGCGTGGGTACCATCATCACCATCAATGGCCTGAATGTGCCCGAGCCGACCACAAGCACGCTGAGCCTGCTGGCTCTGGCCGGCCTCTGCGCCCGCCGCCGCAGGAAGTAAAGCCGCACGAGCGGTTTCCCGCCTGATTTCAGGGCCTGGCATGCTTAGGCGTGCCAGGCCTGCTTTTTATGCATAGCGCAGTATGGCGAATGCAGATTTCAGAAGTCAGAATGCAGAATTGTGAGTTTGTCGGGCAGCTGTTTTTATCGGAGCAAGGGACTTTAGTCCCTCAACGCTTGTGTTTTCGGGACTGAAGTCCCGAGCTCCGAAAGATTTGAGCCCCCGCCAAATCGTCATTTCTCACAGGCCACCGGCGCTGCCGCTCACGAGCTGCAGCAGCTCCTCCGGCGGGAGGTGGAGGAGGAGTTTCTCCAGCCCGCCGGCGAGGAGTTTATCGGCCATATCGCGCTTGCGGGTGAGCATGGTGTGAATGTTTTCCTCGATGGTGCCGCGGCAGATGAGGGGGTGAATGATGACCGGGTTTTTCTGGCCGATGCGGTAGGCGCGGTCGCTGGCCTGGTTTTCCACGGCGGGGTTCCACCAGCGGTCGAAGTGGATGACGTGGCGGGCGCGGGTGAGGGTGAGGCCGGTGCCGGCGGCTTTGAGGGAGAGCAGGAAGAAGGGCGGACCACCGGGGTGCTGGAATTGCTGCACGAGCTGCTGGCGCTCGGCAATGGGGGTGCCGCCGTGCAGCACGAGCCCGGGTGCGCCGAAGATGCCGGCCAGGAAGTCGTGCAGCGGTTCCATCATGCTGCGGTACTGGGTGAAGATGAGCGCGGTGTCCCCCGCGGCAGCAATCTGCTGCGCCAGGTGGCCCAGGCGGGTCATTTTGCCGCTCAGGGCGGGGTCGTAGTAGCTTTCGCCCAGGTACTGGGCAGGGTGGTTGCAGATTTGCTTCAGGTGGCTCAGGATGGGCAGCAGCAGGGTGAGGCGCGTCTGCGGGTCGGGCTCGTGGATGATGCTCTGCAGTTTTTCCACTTCGCGGGCATAGAGGCGGGTCTGCTCCGGGGTGAGCAGGCAGTAGGCGGGCTGCTCGGTCTTGGGCGGCAGCTCGGGCAGCAGGGCGGGGTCGGTTTTCAGGCGGCGCAGCATGAAGGGCCGCACCAGCTTGCGCAGCGGACTGTAATCGGTGCCCATTTTCTGCACCATGGCGTTGAATTCTTTTTCCGTGCCCAGCAGGCCGGGGGTGAGGAAGTGGAACAGGCTGCGCAGCTCGCTGAGCGAGTTCTCCACCGGTGTGCCGGTGAGGGCAACGCGGCGCGGGGAGCTCAGCTGCAGGAGAGCGCGCGTGCGCTGGGAATCCGCATTCTTGATGGCCTGCGCCTCATCCAGCACCAGGGCGGGCAGGGGTTCTGCCGCCAGCAGTTCGGCCAGACGGGTGGTCATGCCGTAAGTGGTGAGCGCCACATGTGCCCGCTTCAGCAGCCACTGGGGATTCTTCTGCAGGTAGTCGCTATCCTGCCGGTTCAGGGCATAGGGGTGCAGCACCAGGGTGTTGAGCTGCGGGGCGAATTTGCGCAGTTCGTCCTGCCAGTTGGTGAGCAGCGATGCTGGGGCCACGATGAGCGCGGCGCGTTCCTCTAGCGCGCCGGTGGCGTGCAGATGCGCCAGCCAGGCGATGACCTGCAGGGTCTTTCCCAGCCCCATATCATCTGCCAGGCAGGCGCCGAAACCGGCCCCGGTCACGCCCAGCAGGAAACGCACGCCATCTTTCTGGTAGGGGCGCAGGGTGCCGGCCAGTTTTTCGGGGAGCTGTGGTTCCTGGTGGCTGATGCAGAGCTGCTTCAGGGCTTCCTGCAGGGCGGGGGCAGCCATGGCGCGCATGCCGTCTTCCTCCGGCGGTGGAATGTTGGGCAGGGCGGTGCTGTGCTTGCCGAGCAGCCAGCGAAGCCCCGCCAGCAGGGGAATGCCGCCCGCGGCCATGCGCGTGGCCTGCCGCCAGCTGTTGAGCAGCTTTTCAAGCTTCTCACGGTCCAGCCGCACCCATTCGCCGCGGAAGCGGATGAGCCCGTCCTCCCCGGCCAGCAGTTCCTCCAGCTCGGCCTCGGTGAGCTCGTAATTGCCCAGCACCACGCGGGGGCTGAAACGCAGCAGGGTGGAGATATTCAGCGCCGGGGCGCGGTCGGGTTTCTGCCCCTCGCCGCTTCCGGCGGGCTGCAGCTGCACCTCCAGCTCCACGCGGGGCGGGCGGCTCTGCCACAGGTTCACCATGCGGGTTTCGATGCCGGCCTGCTCCAGCAGGGGCAGGCTTTCCAGAAAATCATAGGCCTGCCGGGGGCCCCAGGCGCAGGGCTTGTAGACCGCGCCGCTGTTGATGAGCTCATGCAGGAAGGAATTGCCCGCTGCGGCCTGCTGCAGCGGCCTCAGCAGGGCCGTGAGGGAATCCACATCATTAGCGTACAGCTGGCGGGCCAGTGCCAGCGGCGCATGGCGGGGCTTGCCATCCTGCCCGGCGCGGTGAATGAAAGTGGCCAGAAAGGCAAAGGGATGCGATTCTGCCCCTTCGCCGCCGTTTTCGGCCAGGTGGAAGCACAGGGTGCCCAGCTGCTGCCAGCCTTCGCCCAGGGCGGCAAGCCATTTCTCCGGCGTGGTGAGCTCGCGCTCCGCCTGCCAGGCCAGCGCCTCCCCCAGCGTGCCGAACCATTCGACGAGCATGCCGGCGGTCACCGTGCCACCATATACCGGCGGCATGCCCTCCAGCCATGCGGCCGCCTGTTGCAGGGAAAGCCGCGGTGCGGCCTCTTCTCCGCGGCGCAGGCGGCGCAGATGCGCCATCAGGAGCTCCTGCGCCCGCTCCCGCAGCCAGGCCGGGAACGCGCCCGCCCCCAGCGGAAGCCCATGCCGCAGCAAATCCAGCATGCCCGCCCCTGCGCTGCGTGCAAACGCCCGCTCCAGCCGGGGAAACGCCCCCGCCGGCACCACACCCAGCCGCCCACCGGCCAGGCTCAACGAAAATGTAGGTTGCTCTGCGATGCTCCCAGTCTAGCTCAGGCTCAAGGCTTTGTCAAGGAATTGACTATTGACGAATGACGATTGACAATTGATGAAGCTTGGCGGGCCACGTTTATCCATGCCCACCTTTTGATTGTTTTTTTGCGGGGGAATTAGGGTGCCAGTTGCTTCTGTAATCTTTGGTTCGCATGTGCGCCGGAGGGCGTTTCGGCTCAAAACAGGCTTGTAATCGGCTCATTTGGATGCTAAAATGAGCCGAAAATCGGGGTAAAATGAGCCGAAAGGAGCGAAAGTATGTCTAAAAATCTGATTTTGGAATTATTGTGGAGCTGTGAGAGTGTGAGTAAGGCAGAGCTGCTGGCTGCGCTGCCGGGCAGCGTGAGCGATGCAACGGTGAAGCGTATGTTGCAGCAGTTGGTGAAGGAGGGAAAACTGGAGGTGCAGGGCAAGGGGCGCTCGACTCGTTATTGCCTGAGCTCGCAAGGACGCGTGCTTTCCACGATTAACCTGGATACATATTTCAGCAAGGAAATTGATGAGCGCCGCATTATCAGCAATTTCAATTTCGACCTGTTCAGCCGCTTGTTGCCCGGGGTGGATTTATTCACCGCAGAGGAACGCGAGCATTTGCTGAACCTTCAGCGAGAATTCCGCCTTCGTTTTGATGCTCTCTCTCCGGTGGAGAGGCATAAGGAAATGACTCGACTCGGGGTGGATTTAAGCTGGAAATCATCCCAGATTGAAGGCAATACTTATACATTGCTAGAGACAGAGCGGCTTTTGATGGAGCAGCAGACCGCAGATGGTAAAACGAGGGAGGAGGCAACAATGTTGCTGAACCACAAGATAGCTCTTGACTTCGTAACGGAGAATCCGGATTATCTGCGGTGTCTGACTGTTTCGCATATTGAGGATATTCATAGTCTGCTGGTGCGAGATTTGAATGTAGAGCGTAATATCCGGCACAGGCGTGTTGGTATTACCGGCACGAATTATCGTCCTCTGGATAATGAATATCAGATCAGAGAGGCATTGGAGGCTACCTGTGAATTAGTGAATGCAACGGAGTGTGTGTTCAGCAAGGCTTTGCTGGTACTGGTGCTGCTCTCGTATATTCAGGCTTTTGTGGATGGAAATAAGCGAGTGGCTCGCATTAGTTCCAATGCGGTGTTGATAGCGCATGGGTATTGCCCCCTTTCGTTCCGCAGTGTGGAGTCTATTGATTACAAGAAGGCGATGCTGATTTTCTATGAGCAGAATAATATTTCCGCCTTCAAGAAGATATTTGTGGAACAGTTTGAGTTTGCTGTGAATACATACTTCTAAGCTTGCTCCTGTCTGGGGCTTCGGCTCAAAACAGGCTTGTAATCGGCTCATTTGGGTGTGAATATGAGCCGTAAATTCGGGTGAAATGAGCCGAAAGAATGCACAGAGGACAGGTTCAATACCTCAAAACAAATCCGCCGCAGCTCAAACAAACTGCGGCGGAGAAATCTTAATTAATCACTAATCAATAGTCATTAATCACTTAATGGCATCATAAGCGCCCTTGAAGAAGTAGTAACCCCAGCCCCAATCGGGGTCGCCGGACCAATCCGGGTCGTAGTGGTGGCGGGGCTTCAGGAAGCGTTCCGGGTGGGGCATGAGCCCCATGGCGCGGCCGGAGGGATCCATGAGGCCGGCGATGCGGAGCTCGGAGCCGTTGTGGTTATCGGCATACTGCAGGGCAACGCAACCGGAATCGAGGTATTTCTGGGCATCACCGGGGTCGCACACGAGGCGGCCTTCAGCGTGGGCAGAGGGGAGCTCGAAGTTCTCGGGCAGGTAGGTGGTGTAAGGGCAGTTCGGGGCCACCTTCACCAGCTTGTCCCACATGCACTCGAAGCGCTCGCTCTTGTTCCAGATGAGGGAAGCCTTGGGCAGGATACCCAGCTTGGTGAGAATCTGGAAGCCGTTGCAGATACCGAACAGGAAGCCACCGTTGTCATAGTGCTTCTGCAGGGCATCGCCCAGGAAACGCTCGGTTTCCAGCTGGGCCAGGCGGCCGCTCATCACATAGTCACCGTAGGAGAAGCCGCCGGAGAACACGACGAGCTGGGCCTTGGCCACATGGGCCGGGGTGGCGGTGGCAATGGGCTGCACCTGGGTGGAGAAACCGGCTGCATTCAGAGCGCGTGCGGTTTCCACGTCGCAGTTGGTGCCGGGGTATTTGAGAAGTAATGCGTGAGGCATAAATGGATTGACGATTTACAATTTACGATTGACGAATTGAGGATTCGATTCGCGGTTCTATCAATAGAAGGGTGTAAGACCATTCTTCCAGATGCTCTTCAGCTCGGCAATCTCCGCCTGCAGCACGGTGCTGCCCTTGGCGGTGATGGTGAGCTGACCGTCGGTGGTGGCGGAGCCGATGCGGGCGCAGGGGAAGCCGGCCATGGCGGCCTCGAACTCAGCGGCCATGTCCTCGTCCACTTCCACGAGGAAGCGGCCGGTGCTTTCGGAGAAGCAGGGCACGGCGTTGTTCTGCCAGCCGTTCACGGTGGGCAGGGCATCCAGGTCAATCTGCATGCCGCCGATGCCGGAGAAGGCCATCTCAGCAGCGGCCACGGCGAGACCACCCTCGGAGAGGTCGTGTGCGGAAAGCACCAGACCCTGGGTGAGGGCCTTCTCGTAGTAGGCCTTGTAGAGCTCGTAGTTCTTCGTGCAGTCGGTCTGCGGCACCTTGGCGCCGGAGATACCCTTCACGCGGGCATAGACAGAGGCACCCATTTCGTCCTCGGTGTTGCCCACCATGAAGATGGCGCTGTTGCTGCGGCGCAGGGAAGCACCGCGCACGTGGGAGGCATCCTCCACCACACCGAAGCCGGAGCAAAGGAAGGTCACGGGAATATTCACCGGGCCGTCCTCGGTCTCGAAGTAGTTGTAGAAGCTGTCCTTACCGGATACGTAGGGAGCGCCGTAGGCCAGAGCGGCCTCGCGGATACCCTTGGCGCATTCCACGATGCGACCCAGCTCGGTGGGTTCCTCGGGGTTGCCCATGCAGAAGTTATCCAGCAGGGCAATCTTGTCCGGGTTGGTACCGGCCAGCACCAGCTGGCGCACGGTCTCATCCACGGTGCCGGTGCCCATGGCGTAGGGGTCGGTCTTGCCCCACTCCGGCAGAATGGCCAGAGCCAAGGACATGAGCTTGTCCGAACCGTCGATATCGATGACGGAGGCATCCTGCGGGGCATCGGCGCTGGCGCCGGCCAGGGGCTTCAGCACGGTGTTGCCCTGCACCTCGTGGTCGTATTCGCGGATGATGGGCTCGCGGGAAACGATGGCGAAATCGCCGAAGAGCTGCTTGAGGTCGCCAGCCAGGTTGCTGTCGTCCAGAGCCAGGCCGGTCTTGGCCTCGCCCTTGGTGAACACGGAGGTAAGCTTCTTCACGGGGGCATCGTGCAGCTTGGAGTTATCCATCTCCACCACGCACTCGCCGTTGTGCCACACGCGCAGCACGCCGCTGTCGTTGGATTCACCCAGCACGGTCATTTCCGTCTGGAAGGTATCGGCCAGCTTCTGCAGCTCGTCCAGGTTCTCCGGCTTCACAGCCAGCACCATACGCTCCTGAGACTCGGAAAGGAAAATCTGCCAGGAAAGCATGTTGGTCTCCTTGAGCGGAGCGCGCTCCAGGTACAGGTTGCCGCCGGTCTCGGAAAGCATTTCACCTGCGGCAGAGGAGAAACCACCGGCGCCGCAGTCTGTCACGAACTCGATAAGACCGCGCTCGCGAGCCTCCAGAATCACGTCCAGCGTCTTCTTTTCCTCGATGGGGTTGCCAATCTGCACAGCCTGCTGGTCTTCCTCGGCAGAGGCCTCGCCCATGGCGGCGGAAGAGAAGGTGGCGCCGTGCAGACCGTCCTTACCGGTGCGGCCACCGATGACCACCACGGCCAGGCCGGGCTTCATCTCCTTGGCAATGTCCTCCTGCGGAATCACACCGGCGGTGCCGCAGAATACAAGCGGGTTGTAAATGTAGGTGGGGTCGAACTGGATGGCACCGCTCGTGGTGGGAATACCCATGCGGTTGCCGTAGTCGCGCACGCCGTGCACCACGCCGCGCATGATGCCCAGCGGGTGGATGATGTTGTGGCCTTCCACCATCTCCTGCGGCGTATCGGGAGCGCCGAAGCAGAACACGTCCAGGTTGGCAATGGGCTTGGCACCCTTGCCGGCACCCAGAATATCGCGGATCACGCCGCCCAGGCCCGTGTTGGCACCGGCGTAGGGCTCAATGGCGGAGGGGTGGTTGTGCGTCTCGGCCTTCAGGCACACGGAAAGCTTGTCGTCCAGCTTGATGAAGCCGGCGTTGTCCACAAAGCAGCTCAGCACAAAACCGGGCTTCTTGGCCATGAGCTCCTTCGTGGTGCTCTGGATGAAGGTCTTGTACATGCTCTTGATTTCCTCCGTCTGGCCGTCCACCGTGTGCTGAATGGTGGCAGCGAAAATGCGGTGCTTGCAGTGCTCAGACCAGGTCTGGGCAATTACCTCGAGCTCCACATCCGTGGGGTCGCGGTCAATCTCGCAGAAAATCTGCTGCACCACCAGCATATCCTCGGTGGAGAGGGAAAGCTTCATGTTCTGGCTCAGCGCGGTCAGCTCGGCTTCGCTCAGATTACGAACAGGAATGGTACGATAAGTCATAGTCTGGGAATGTTTCTTTACTTCGTAATTCGTACTTCGTAAATCGTACTTTTAGTTAATGTGCCAGGTGTGGATGGCAGGGTTGCACACGTCCTTGCAGAAACGTGCGGAAAGCGCGGCAGCATCGCCCTCGCCGAATACATAAATCTTCTGCGTGATGGTCAGCGCGGTGATGTCGAAGGGAAGTCCCTTGCGGCCGCGGTAATTGGTCAGAATGGCCTCCTTCTCCAGGTCCAGAGCACCCTTCTTGATGCCGTAGGAAATGCTGAACAGCTCGCCGCTCAGCGCCGGGGTGCCGTCCTCCTGCACCTTCTGGGAGATAGAATCCACCAGCACGCTGCGCATATAGGCTGCGGCGGCCTCAATATCACCCTCGCACTCAACGGTGTACAGTCGGGTGTGGTTGTACGTGAGCTGGTCTGCAATCGGGGTGTAGAGCAGCTTGTTGGCGTCCGTGGCCGACTGGAATCGGCTGAATACTTCAAACGTCAGTGTTGCCATATGGTTTGTTTTCTTGTGGTTTGCGCGGGCGCGCGATAAGGTAAAAAGGCCACCGGCGGGCATTCTGCCACCGGTGGCCGGTTGAGAAACTTACTTCTGCAGGCGGTCAAGCACGTCGGCGTAGGCCTCCATGAAACCACCCAGACCCTGGCGGAAGCGGTCCTTGTCCATCTTCTTGCCCGTGGCTACGTCCCACAGACGGCAGGTGTCCGGGGAAATCTCGTCGGCCAGCACAATCTGGCTCGGGTCGCTGGAAAGGCGGCCGAACTCAATCTTGAAGTCGATGAGGCGCAGGTTGGCGGTCATGAAGAATTCCTTGAGCGTCTCGTTGATGATGAGAGCCATGTTCTTGATGGAAGCGCACTCCTCCTCGGTGGCGGCACCCATCTCGCGGGCGTAGTCATCGTTGATGAACGGGTCGTTCAGCGCGTCGTCCTTGTAAGAGAACTCCACGATGGGCTTCTTGAACTCCGTGCCCTCGGCCACGCCCATGCGCTTGGAGAAAGAACCAGCGGCCACGTTGCGCACGATAACCTCCAGCGGCATAATGGAAACCTTCTTCACCAGCAGGTTGATGTCGTCCACATCATCCACCAGGTGTGTCTTCACTCCCTTCTCCTCGAGCATGCGGTAAATGATGAGGGTGATAGCCTTGTTAAAACGGCCCTTGTTCTCGAAGTCTTCCTTCTTTACACCGTTGAATGCGGTGGCGGAGTCCTTGTACTCCATGCGCAGAACTTCCGGGTTTTCCGTCGTGAACAGTCTCTTGGCTTTGCCTTCGTAAATAGGTTCCATGATTATAACCGGGGGCTTGTTGTATACTCTCCCCGCGGAAAGTATACCCACCAATTCCCCAAAGTCAAGCCCTAACTGAACCCAATCGATTGACTATTGACGATTGACCATTGATAATCGGGGCTTGATTAACCGGAAAAATCACTTGCGGCAGCACCTCGCTCCGATGCTCGCGGGTGATGTATAGTGAAATATAGTGCCATATAAGCGAAACTTGCTATATAGCACTATATCTCGCTATATTTTCCCATAAAAGGCCTCAAAAAGGGGGTAAATAGGGCAGAATATACCCAAATATAGTGAAATATAGTGGAATATATGGCTATATGCTTGACTTGGGCTATATACAGCTATATATTCGCATATATAACTATAAATTGCTTTATGGATCGAATCAAAAACCCATTTTCTCCTGGTGCTGGTTGGCCGCCGCCCGCAATGATTGGCCGTGATGAGGTGATGGAGAATGCCCGAATTCTGCTGGGGCGTACGCTGCTGTGCCGCCACGAGAAGAGTATGATGCTGACCGGCTTGCGCGGTGTGGGCAAGACTGTATTGCTGAATAAAATTGAGCGCATGGCCATGGAACAGGGGTACAAGACCATCTTGTTCGAGGTGCAGGAGGGGCAGTCGCTGGCGCAGGTGCTGGCCACGGCGCTCAGAAATATCCTTTATGAGTTGAATCTGCTGGCTGGGACCGGGGACAAGGTGCGGCGTGGTCTGATGGTGCTGCGGAATTTCATCGGCGCCGTCAAATTGAGCTATGGCGATTTTGGTATAGACCTGGAGCCCTTGCCCGGCATGGCCGATACCGGGAATATGGAAATCGACCTGCCGGAGCTCTTTCTGGCAGTGGCAGAAGCCGCCCGGGAACGCAACACGGGCGTGGCCCTGCTGGTGGATGAGGTGCAGCTGCTGAGTCTGAATGAGCTCAGCGCGCTTATTCTGGCCATGCATAAGCTGCAGCAGAAGCAGGCGCCCTTTGTGCTTATCGGGGCAGGGCTGCCTACATTGCCCCGCCTGGCTGGTGAGGCAAAATCCTATGCAGAGCGCCTTTTCTCGTATCCGCTCATCGGCCAGTTGAGCCGGGAGGAAGCTGCCCGCGCCCTCTCCGAACCCGTGGAGCAGGAGGGGGCGTATTTTGAGCAGGAAGCTCTGGATATGATTTATGAGCACACGCTGGGGTATCCCTATTTTCTGCAGGAATGGGGATACCAGGTGTGGAATCAGGCTGAAGGCGCTCTCCTCACTAAGCAGGATGTGCTGGCCGCCTCCGATATGGTTATCCGCCGCCTCGACCAGAATTTCTTCCGTGTGCGTTATGACCGCCTTACGGAAAGTGAGAAACGCTTCATGCGTGCCATGGCTGAGCTTGATGCCGGTGAGTGCCGTTGTTCAGAGATTGCACCGCTTCTGGGGATGAAACCTACGGCTCTCACGCCGACCCGGGCAAACCTCATACGCAAGGGTATGATATACAGCCCGCGGCATGGCGTTATTGATTACAGTGTTCCTCTTTTCGGGGAATTCCTGCGCCGCGCTCTTCCCCTGCTTCCGCCGAGAAAATAGGCTTTTATAGCGAAATATAGTTCCATATAAGCGAAACTTGCTATATGGCGCTATATCTCGCTATATTTTCCTGTAAATGGCCTCAAAAAGGGGGTAAACAGGGTAAAATATACCCAAATATAGTGAAATATATGGCTATATAGCAAAAAGTTGCTATACGCAGCTATATTTTGCAATATTTGCCTTATAATGCCTGGCCGGGTTGGCTGAAATCGCTGTTTTGTCGCCAATAATGCAGGAAAGCTCTTGCCGCATGCAGAGGCGGTTGATATAATCTCCCCCGTTCTCGGGAACCTGAATCAACTACACCTATCCACCACCCCTATGCTTACCTTCCTCCTGGCTTTTCTATTTGTATCCAGCATGCTGTTTCTCGCCGTGCACGAGGATTGGCTTTATAAAGGAAACCCTCATTTCCTCTTCGGCTGGCTCATAGCCATCCTCGGCACCACCTGCGCCCTGCTGCTTATGGTGCTGCTGTGAGGTATGATGTGGTGCGCCAGCAACACCTCTTGCATGGGATCT
Source organism: Akkermansia sp. (assembly GCA_045132635.1). GTDB lineage: Bacteria > Verrucomicrobiota > Verrucomicrobiia > Verrucomicrobiales > Akkermansiaceae > Akkermansia. Next base: position 26,209 of record JBGUSR010000027.1, on the reverse strand, counting down.
GAAGTTGACCCTACTGGGTCATTATGGTATATGTTTCGGTGTACGGGGTGCGGGGGATTGACCCGTTCTGAAGTTGACCCTACCGGGTCATTATGGTATAGCACTTTGCCCTTGTGGTACAGTGTCACCGGTGTTCTGAAGTTGACCCTACCGGGTCATTATGGTATATAGCCGGAGACAAGACGCAGAGCGCGGAAGAGGTTCTGAAGTTGACCCTACCGGGTCATTATGGTATATAGCCGGAGACAAGACGCAGAGCGCGGAAGAGGTTCTGAAGTTGACCCTACCGGGTCATTATGGTATAGACAACCGCCGCATAGGGTAGTCCGTGATTGCGTTCTGAAGTTGACCCTACCGGGTCATTATGGTATATGTCCGTAGTTGCCCAGACCTTTCTTTACTCTGTTCTGAAGTTGACCCTACCGGGTCATTATGGTATACTTGTGCTTTTTCACAATGCTGAGCTTATCTCGTTCTGAAGTTGACCCTACCGGGTCATTATGGTATACGGATCATGCCACCCTGCAAGGTAAGCTCATGTTCTGAAGTTGACCCTACCGGGTCATTATGGTATAACGCATCTACAACACGAAGCTTCGGACTGCCGTTCTGAAGTTGACCCTACCGGGTCATTATGGTATACTAAGCTGAACGCTTAATAGAAAGGAAGAAGTGTTCTGAAGTTGACCCTACCGGGTCATTATGGTATATGGGTTGCGGGTTCAAATCCCGCCGTCTCCATCGTTCTGAAGTTGACCCTACCGGGTCATTATGGTATAGTCGCGGAATGCCTGGTATAGGCTGCACATGCGTTCTGAAGTTGACCCTACCGGGTCATTATGGTATAATTGTCCTCGACCGAGTAGACGAGCCGAAAACGTTCTGAAGTTGACCCTACCGGGTCATTATGGTATAAAACCTTGTCAACTAATAAATGCAACCGTCCTGTTCTGAAGTTGACCCTACCGGGTCATTATGGTATAAGCGCTCCACAACATCCACGCGCTCACCCGGCGTTCTGAAGTTGACCCTACCGGGTCATTATGGTATACTATTGGCGGAATGAGCACTTGCACGCAGAGTGTTCTGAAGTTGACCCTACCGGGTCATTATGGTATAAAAAAGCACGCTTCGATGATTTCATTGAGAAGGTTCTGAAGTTGACCCTACCGGGTCATTATGGTATACAATGCCCGCGTCACGCATCTGGAAGGCTACGTTCTGAAGTTGACCCTACCGGGTCATTATGGTATAGCCCGGTGCGAGATAATCGCCACCTTTCTGGCGTTCTGAAGTTGACCCTACCGGGTCATTATGGTATAAGAACGGAACCCGCTGCTCACTTGACTGGTGTGTTCTGAAGTTGACCCTACCGGGTCATTATGGTATAACACAGCGCAAGAACAAGATTGCTCGAATCCTGTTCTGAAGTTGACCCTACCGGGTCATTATGGTATACAGCTGCGTGATTGCTGCGTACAGGCTCTTGCGTTCTGAAGTTGACCCTACCGGGTCATTATGGTATACTCATGTGAGCATCAGATCATTGTACGATATAGTTCTGAAGTTGACCCTACCGGGTCATTATGGTATAATTTTGCTCCCTACCTGCGCGGCTGTGAATGCGTTCTGAAGTTGACCCTACCGGGTCATTATGGTATACAAGAGCATCCAAGAGGAATAAAATCAACCTCTTGGATGCTCTGCTGTTTTCACGGACTGGGGTTTTGAGGCGTTTTTTGCCTACCAGAAAAGGACAAAATCCTGAAAAGGGCGCTCAGAAGGAGTTTCAGTTTCACCTAAAAGTACGACCTGCTGTTCCCAGACGGCGCGTTCCATGGGGATGAGGCGGATATCTCCTTCCGGCACTTGAGCTGCCACGCGGCGCATATAGCGGATGACGCGGTCGATTTCGTGGTCTTCGCCTTCGAAGAGGTAGAGACTGTACTGCACACGCTTGCCGCCCAGAGCTTCGAATTCCTTGCGGAGGAGGGTCTGGTGCTTGGTTTCGGGCACATCATAAGCAAGCATCACGAGCATGGAGCATGAAGGGGTGGAAGAGGTTTGTATTTTGCGCCAGCAGAGCGCGGGTGAAGGATTCCACATGAAGCCGGAGAATGGTGCGAAGACGGAAGCGTTTGCCGGAATAGCTCCAGAAGGATTCCATCATCTCCGCAAAGCGGCCGGCCATTTTGCGGGTATCGTGCATTTCATCCAGATAGCGCATGACGGTGATTTCCACACAGCAGCGGAAAGGTTCAATGAGATCGCATGCCAGGCTGGGGCGGCTGCGGCGCAGCTTATGGATGATGCCGATGCCGGGCTCAATACCGGAGGCGATGCACTGCCACTCCAGCGCATGGTAGAGGAAGCCGTAGCCGTAGTTCAGCGCTACATTGAGCGGGGCCTGAGCCTGGCGTTTTTCGCGGGTGAATAAGTCCTGTGCCGCCGCGCGGAAATAGCGCGCCCAGAAGAAGCGGGCCCATTTGGCCTCCAGCCGCAGAATGCGGTTGAACGAATTGGCGGCCAGTTTAGGGAGAGGGGAAAGCGAAGGGTCAAGCGCCCGGATGAGAGTGTGCTGGTTCTGCACCTTGGTCATCAGAATATCCGAGGCCAGCTGGGTGGCGTGCCGGGGTTTCAGGGTGCAGAGCCGGTAAGTGGCATCCGGGTTCACATAGCGACAGCGGGGAAGGAGGGATGCGGTGTCCCATTTGCCGGTGGTGGTATTCCACCTTGCCATGATGACCGGGCACTGCTGTGCTATGGAACAAAGAGCAGCCTGGCTCCACCGTGCGTGTGAAGCCAGGCATTGCAGTGAGCCCAGCACCTGCAGGGCAACTTTGCGTTCACCGTTGTATAGTAACCCATCTCTGATTCGCAAATCAGCTGATTCGTCCATCAGGATGAGGTGGTGTATCATACGGGTGTGGTAAGATTTCTGTTAGTGGCTTCTACATCAGCATTTTCGAGATTTCTTAGTTTTGCATAATCGTTTGCTTGCTGAAGCATTTTAGTTTTTCTATCTTTGTGGGTTAATGCTCGAAATTCAAGATACGGTGTAGAACCAATAGCCGAAATGCGCCCCCAAGTCTGAATGGTTTTTGGATGGTCGAGCATGTCGACATGCCCTTTCTTCTGCAATTTTTCGATGAACTTATCGTTCCGTTCAAAAACGAGATTAAACACATCCCCCTTTCTGAACGTAGCAACCTTGACCGCATGCGGGGGGAGGATACCGCAAATCATCTCGTGCAGGTCGCGGGCCTTGTTTTTCGTCAGAATATCGAGCAAGTACTGGGGGGCACCCTTAGTGCCGCGCCAGGGGAGGCCCATGCGCTTGAAGCCATCCAGCACAGCCTTGGTGGGGATGATTCGCTTATAATAAGCCCAGCATTTCTTCTTAGCATTCCAGCCGAGCCAGAGTTCCAGTCGGTCGTTGGAGGCGGCGAGGCTGCGGAGCTGGTGGAATTTGCCGGATTCGGTGATGAGGCCATTCCAGCCGATGGGGGATTTATCCACATTGCCCTTGCTGCCGAATTTCCAGATGCTGCGCACGGGTGTACCATTGAGCAGGCGCAGCTCCGGTACGGGCAGGTCGGCATCTACCTTAGTGGCCGCCTGGCAGTCGATAAGCCACTGGTTGATAGCCTTTTCGCTGGGGATATCTTTGGCGGGAATGCCCATTTTCTCCAGCGTGGAGCGAAGTTCTGCAGGCTTGATATCGGCGGTGAGCGGGGTACGCTGGTGGGTCATGCCGTTATTACCTACTCCCCAGAAAGTGCTGTCGCCCAGGGATTTGTGTTTGCTGGTGCTGTTGGGTTTCTCGATGGGGCAGGTGGAGCCATCGTTCCACATCTTCTGGAAATCGGGCAGGGGAAGCCCCTGGATGCACATCAGGCGGCGGTCGCCCTTGTGTGTTTTTTCGGTTTCGAAGATGCCCTTGTAGCGGATATCGTTGAGCCCTTCCGGCGGGAGGCAGGACATGACTGCAGCATCCATGCGGTGGTGCAGGTTGTTGGAGCGGTCTTTCTTGTAATTCTGCAGCCAGCTGCGACGGGCTGCTGCGGTGTAAACGCCGCAGGGATTGCCGATGCGGCAGCGCATCTGCTCGTCATCGCCGCTGATGCCGAGCCAGACGGCGAGTGCGGTGCGGAGTTCTCGCGCGAGCTGGGCAGTGCGGGTGATATTGTTGAAATCCGGGAACTGGGCGGAGTCATGGGCGAAGTGTCCACGTTTCTTGTCGTTCCAGTTGAATTTCTTTGTAACGCTGAGCATTCCCGCCCAGTCCAGCCAGCCGGGCAGGTGAGCAGCGGCGGCTTCTCTGGGGGTGCGGGGACCCATGGCGGCATTGACCGCGCGGGTGGTGAGCACCAGGTTTTCCACCATGTAGAGCCCGCCGCGGGCATCGGGATAAATGTGAGCCAGTTCCAATTCTCCGGAGAATAAATCGGCGGGACTGAGTTCCTGCCCGGTGAAGGGGCAGGTGGCCGGGGTGGTGGGGGAGCCGCCTTGCTCTGCAAAGAGGCGCATGCGCATGAAATCGGCATTGCTGGCGTTCTCCCGGTTATAGGCCCTGGCCAGTTTTTCGCGTTGCTCTCGGTTGGCTTTCTGTTCCTTCTCTATTTCCGCCGCCTGGTCTTTATTGGCTGCGGCGTTCTTGATGGTCTCGATGATGCAGTAGTCCGGTACCTTCTTATCCCCCAGCACGCCAGCCAGGTCTTTCTCGAAGATTCGCTGAAGGATACCCCGGGTGACGAGTGCATCGGCAGTGGCCCGGCTGCCATCCGGGTTTCTGCGGGTAACGGCCTTGCGGGTTCCCAGCAGGCTCTGCACCTGGGGATAGATGCCGCTTTCTGTCGGCATGGTTTTGCGGAAGATGTAGAGCCCGCTGTCCTGCTTCCACTGCTCCATGGATTCCGGGGCAAAACAGGTGCCGCCCTGGGTAGCGGATTCGTACATTTTCTGAGCGGCAGCGGCGGACATGCCGGCCCGTCCCTTGCGGGCCACCATGGTGGGGGTGACGATGTCTTTCAGTTGCTCGAACTGAGTCTTGTTCCAGTCGCCTGTGCAAAGACTGAGCTTCTTAGCTTTCAATGCATTCTCCATCAGTTTTTTTAGCCTCGCTCCATTTGCTGATGCCTGTTTCCATGGCAGTGAACAGAGCCTTGACCGCGCATTCCGGCAGTGTAACTTTGCCATAGGGAATTTTGCCAGCCTTGAGTTCAAATTTCCGCACGGAAATGAAATCTACCAATGCCCAGCGGCGGTATTCAAGCTGACCGGTGGTGCAACACTTGGCTGCTGGCAGGTTGAGCCAGGCGCTGTAGGGGCAGTTCTTCACCTTGCGCTCAAAAATCTGCCTTGCTTCTGCCGGTGTTTTGCGGTTGTAGAGGAAAATAGCCTTCTGCTTGTTCTCCGGAGTATCATTCGGGAAGAAAAGGGCTGCGCAGAAGCCCTCTGCATCTTGTAACAGGTGCGTGTGGCGGGAGATGATGGCCTCCAGATGGCTGCGGACATGATCCCGGGGGTAATTGAAGCCTCGGGCCTTGCGTTCATTGAGTTTCTTGTGTGCGTAGGCCTCCAGCATGGTGGGAATGCCCTCCTGCGCTGCCTTGCTGTGGCGTTCTTCCACGAGTGCCTTCCAGGCTTCCTGTTTATCCTCCTTTTCGGTCAGGGAATCTGCCATGCTGATGAGGTAGGCGCGCATGTCGGCATCGACAAAGGCGGAGCGAATCCACTTCTCTGCCTCCTTGATGTTCAGCTCTGCGCCCCAGGGGTATTCGCCTGTGGAATCATCATCCATGGCAAAGTAATCATAACCGCGGCGCAGCACGCAGGAGCGGATGCAGATGGAAAGGGCCTCCGGCGAGGCGAGTGTTTTGGTCAGGGCGCGGTGGCGCAGCAGGAAAGGATCGCTGCGTGACATGACGTCATCATCCACCCAGGGGAGCCCGTGTCTGGCGAACAGCGCCTGGAGCCGGGCATGCGGGTGCGGCGGTTCTTGCGCGCGTGGCGGGAGGCGCGGAAGGCACGGCGGGCGGCCAGGGCCTGTGCCTCCGGCAGGTCGACAAGCAGGGTCTTGCAGTAGAGCAGCTCTGTGCCCTTTCGCACAGCGATACCAATGCCTTCGATGCCGATGTCGATGCCGAGCGCGACTGTTTCCGGGGAGTAGAAATCATGCTGCGTCCAGTAGTTCAGAGCAGCGTTGCGAAGGGAGGACTGGGAAGGTTCCAATGTGGCGGTTGTGGTCATATGTGGTGGGGTTGGGGCTCCGGTGGGAGTGTTCAGATAAAATCGGGTAGCGTTGTAATACGCGCTCCTGTTATTCTACTCCTTTGCATGGTGGAGTCAATGAAATATCAGTTGGAAAAATCTAACATTATTTTTTTTGCTTGTCTTGTGAAAGATTCCTTGTTATATTGAGTTCACTTCAGAACCAGCACTCGTGAGAACATACAGCGTAGGAGAGCGCGTTTTCACGGTAAAAGTGTGACTCCATACATACCCCTGCTGAATAAGCGGGGGTTAATTTTTTTTGTTTTTCTGCACAAAAAAGCGAAATTTTTCAAAAAACGCTTGACAATGGATGGGGGTGTGCTACATTTTGCGTGCATTCGTTTGATTTGAGGACGAGATATTGCGGAAGGAAATACCCTATAATTCCCTGACAACTACCTGCAGACTTGTGTTGAATGAATGTGCGCTTTGTGGGCATTGGTCTCTCGTACAGAGAGGGCAGTGAGCAGAGCGGAACGAAGACTCTTACAGCAAGGTAAGCGTGTTGTGGGTTCGAATCCCATCATCTGCGCTGTCGAAAGATAGCACCTGGCGGATGTAGCTCAATGGTAGAGCAGCTGAAATGAATGACGAGTCTTGCCCAATCCCTATACCGGCGTGTAAAGATTCCAACAGCAATTCTGAGATATCCTCTTACCGGTTGCCCCGTGCGGCCGGGCTGCTGCGGGGCGGAGAAATCTGCACTGCGGCTTTTGGAATAACTAATGAATCTTGTGCAGCACGCTCAGCGCAGATGGCTGAAAGACACCTCTCCAGCAATCCAGACATGCATCAGGTTCCAACTCTGTAAAATGCTCCGTGTGCGACAGGCACTAAGTGTCTTGTGCCATCTGCCCCCCAACAGGAATCAAAGACTCAGACAGCAGACCATATTGCGGTAGAGGGTTCGAATCCCTCCCCAACCCGCCATACATACCCTATTATATGGGTTGGGCGTAGCTCTGTGGAAGAGCCGAAAACAATGAGTCTTGGATCAACTCCCCATTATCCCGCTAACCCTTAACCTCTCATGCCGCGAAAGCGGCGGGGAGCCCCCCGTGGTAACAAAGACTTCAACAGCAATCAAAGCCTGGTCATGGGTTCGAATCCCATCTTTCTGCGGAGACGCGGGGAGTAGCTCAGTTGGCAGAGCAGGAGAAAGAACGGAGTCTTGTCACCCCAAGAAAAAAAGCACAAAGACACATACAGCAACTATCCTTGATAGCCTCTATCTGTTAAATAGTTGAACATGGGGTTATGCGCCCGGTGCGCATGCCCCGGTGTCTTGGCGATTTGTTTCTCATCTGCGGATGTGCACCCCACTACCGAGCAAGCGGAAGGGGCCTGCTGCGAAGCAGCGCCCGAGCCAGTAAGATAGGCGGATGATATTTCCAGAAGAAAGCGGATTTGCCTGCAACTACCACCATAGCCATACCTATATACAACTCAAACTTCAATATCATCATGACCAATAATTCACTTTTTGCCGCCATGAAGGCGTGCGATAACACGACACAGACCACCAACGGCATGACCGCCTGCCGTTCCACGCTTTCGGCGCTGCTGGATTTATTCATGGGCGGTGCATCGCTGCGTAAGACGCCGGACCAGGTGCCGCAGGCGGTGCGCGCCGCTTACCGGGAGGATAAGCTGGGCACGCTGCGCTGCTTGTTCTACCTGCGCGATATCCGCGGCAACGGCGGGCAGGGCGAGCGCGCGGTGTTCCGCGCGGGTATCCGCACGGTGGCGGAGCTGGATACGGAGCTTTTTGTGCGCAGCGGGGTGATTAAGCAGATTCCGTTCTATGGCCGGTGGGATGATGTGTTCTGCCTGCTGGATGTGAGCCGCGAGCTGGATGCGGCGGTGTTTTCCCTGGTGGCAGAGCAGCTGAAGGCCGACTGCGCTGCGCTGGCAGAGCAGGGGAAGAATGCGCAGGTTTCGCTGCTGGCCAAGTGGCTGCCTTCCTGCAATACGTCCTCTGCCACCACGCGGGCGCTGGCAAAGCGGATTTACCGCACCCTGCGCTTCAGTGAGAAGGAGTACCGCCAGGTGCTCACCGCCCTGCGCCGCCAGATTGATGTGCTGGAGACGCGCCTGACCCGCCGGGACTACACTTTCCGCTACAGCGCGGTGCCCTCCAATGCGGGGCTGAAGTACCGCAAGGCTTTCATGAGGAATGATGGCGAGCGCTACAAGGCCTATGTGGAGTCTCTGCACAAGGTTCTTTGTGTGCAGAACTGCGCCGTGGAGGAGGTGAAGGTGAACGTGGGCACGCTGTATCCCTACGATATCATGAACAAGTTCCGCTACGGCACGCCGGATGCCACGGAGTGCATGCAGCTGGATAATATGTGGCGCTCTCTGCCGGATTATTTCGGCGAGGCGGCAGGTGCCAACTGGCTGGCGGTGGTGGATGTTTCCGGCTCCATGACCTGGGGCGGTATTCCTTACCCCATCGATGTGGCGATGTCGCTGGGTCTGTATGTGGCCGAGCGCAACACGGGTATCTTCAAGGATAAGATGATTACCTTCTCCGCCTCGCCGCAGCTGGTGGAGGTGGACCCCGCCTGGCCGCTGAAGCAGAAGGTGGAGTATATGCTGGACATGGACTGGGGGGTGAACACCAATCTGGAGGCTGTGTTCCGCTTGGTGCTGGATGCCGCGGTGCAGGCTGAGCTGCCGGTGGAGCAGATGCCGCAGTGCATCGTCATCATTTCCGATATGCAGTTCGACAGCTGCGTAGAGGGCGCCGGGAATCCCTCTGCCTATGAGATGATTCGCCAGCGCTTTGAGGCCGCGGGCTATGCTATGCCCCGCCTGGTGTTCTGGAATGTGGCGCAGCGCGACTACGGCAATGTGCCGGTGCGCTACAACCAGCAGGGCACCATGCTGGTGGGTGGCTGCAAGCCCGGCATGTTCGAGCAGCTGCTTTCCGGCAAAACCCCGGAGGATTTCATGCTCTCGGTTCTCAATTCTGAGCGCTACCAGCCCATTATGCTGGCATAAGCAGTATTTTCAATAAGTCACAAGCCCAATCCCACCGGTAGTAATCTGCTCCCCTGGCTGAAATTCCAACAGCCAGGGGAGTATTTTTGATGTGGTGTAGGGTTGTTCCAGCTCAAAATGGGGCTGGAATCGGCTCATTTTGGAATGGGGGTGAGCCGAAAGGAGACGAGGGGTGAGACTTGTGGTTTTTGGGGCACGGGACTTCAGTCCCGATTACGCATGCTTTGATTTACGGGACTAAAGTCCCGTGCTTCGATTCACAAAATCCCTGCATGTTAATTTCGCTCGTGGGCTCTTTCAGGGGGACTGGGGCAGGGGGACGCGCACATACGCGCGTGCGCGTGTATAGATTTGTAGATTATCTGCTCTGCGAGCAGAGAGAATTTCCGCTAGAGCGGAGAGAATTTCGCGGGCGGTGCCCGCGAGATGAATTACTTTGCACATTGTAATTCGTACTTGCTTACTTGTGTGTGTGTGGTAGAATGCGGGGGTATGGCAAATGCTTTGTTGACAGTGCGTGGGTTGCAGCGTGCGTTTGGCGAGGTTCAGGCGGTGCGTGATGTATCGTTTGAGCTGGAGCGGGGGCAGTCTGTGGGGGTGATAGGCGCGAATGGCGCGGGTAAGACAACGATGATGCGGATTCTGGTGGGGCTGGATTTGCAGGATGCGGGCAGCATCTGCTTTGATGGCGTGGCAATGGAGAAGGAGCCGCAGAAGCTGCGCGGGCGCATTGGCTGGATGCCGGATGCGTTCAACCCGCCGGCGAATACGACGGTGTGGGAGTATGTGGATTTCTTTGCGCGGGCGTTCGGGCTGCGCGGGGAGAAGCGCGATGCGGAGGTGGCACGTGTGCTGGAGTTCTGCGGGCTGAAGGAGCTGCAGGAGCGCCGCGTGGATAAGCTTTCGAAGGGTGAGCAGCAGCGGGCGAATATGGCGCGCATGCTGATTGGTGACCCGGAGCTGGTGGTGATGGATGAGCCGGCGGCGGGGCTTGACCCGCGCGCGCGCCTGGAGTTCAAGCATTGTGTGCGCGAGCTGGTGCGGCAGGGGAAGACGCTCTTAATTTCCTCACACATTATCTCGGAGCTGGCGGAGATGTGCGATTCGTTTATCCTGATGGATAAGGGGCAGGTGCTGCGCCACGAGGGCTGCGAGAAGATGCGTGCGGCGGGTTCTGCGGCGCAGCGGCTGGTATATGAGTTCCGCCTGGCAGGTGCCGGGGCAGGGGCGCTGCAGCAGGCGCTGGAGGCGCTGCCGGAGTGGGAGCAGGTGGAGCTGCTGGCACCGGATGCGGTGCGGGCGGTGTATGCCGGCGAGCCGGGTGAGCCGCTGGCGCTGCAGTTGCGCACGCTGGCTGTGGAGCATTTGCTGGTGCAGGCTGCCTGCAGGCAGGTCTCTTTGGAGGAAACTGTAATTGATTTGATGAACGGTCATGAATAAGAATTATAAGGATAGTATTCCGGATTGGTTGCCGCCTGCGCTGGTGAAGGACTGGCGGCAGATGCTGCGCACCCCGCTTTTTATGCTGGGGCTGCTGGCGCTGGGCTTGCTGAGTTTCGGCTTTCTGCTGCCGCCGGAGAGTGAGGTGCTGGATAAGGCGAGCTATATGCCTTTTGTGATGATGGGGACTGTGGTGCTCTGTGGCCTGGTGCCGGCGCGCGTAAGCCAGGCGGTGGAGGCCGAGACGAAGAACCCCGGCACCAACTTCATCCGCCTGACGCCGCTGAGCTCGTGGCAGGTGGTGTGGGGTACCTGGCTTTCGGGGGCGGTGCAGGTGGTGATGCTGGCCTTGCTGGCGCTGCCGCTGGTGGCAATGCGTATTGGAAATGCCCCGGCGGGGCAGGAGGGCCTGAACCTGGCAGCGCACTTGCTGCTGATTCTGCTGCTGATGCTGCAGGGGTGGACGATGGTGGCGCTGGCGCAGGCCAGCTCGGCGCTGCCCATGGTGCTGCGTTTGTTTGTGTTCGTGTCGCTGCTGGGCAGTATCTGCGGTATTGATTGCGAGATGGTGGGGGTGTTGCTGCGTGAACAGGTGAGTCAGTTTGCCGGCATGTACCTGCTTTCGGTGGCCGCGCTCGGGGTGATGCTGCTCACTCTGCTGGCCGAGGCCAGGCGGCAGTATGCCCACCCGGCAGAGGATTGTGTGACGCCGGTGCGCTGGTTCAGCATGCTGGCGGTGGTGCTGTATGGTGCAGCTCTGCTGCTGAATCAGGCCGGGCTGCTGGGGGATTACTCCTGGGCCTGCTATGGCTGGGCTGTGTGGTTTGTGCTGGGTATGGCGGTGTGGGAGGTGCTGCATCCCGTGATTGGCAGCCACCGCGGGCTGCTGATTTCCGGTAAATCCGGTATGTGGGGCGGTGTGGTCTGGTTCTCTGTGGCGGTGGGTGTGTGCATGCTGGCCGGGCTGCCGTTGCTGTGGACAGACTATCAGGAGTGGCAGACACTGCCCTATATTTCCGAGCCGCTGCCTCCCGTGTATGATTTGCTGACGGTGTATGCCTATGCCTGGCTTACCCTGCTGGTGGGTGTGCTGGCGGCGCTGCTGCTGAGCCAGATTTTCCGCCGGCACAGTGCGGGTGTCTTTGCCGCAGTGCTGATGCTGGGAGTGGTGGTGCAGGGCCTGGATACCATGGTGGCCGGGCTGCTGCCGGTGCCGTCCTGGGAGCTGCTCGCCATGATGGCGCATCTCCATATGTGCGATGCAGACCGCATCGAACTGGTGCAAGCCTGTTCTGTGGTGCAGGTGGTCTGGCTAGTGCTGCTGCTGGCTATTTTCCGCATGCTTACCAGGCGTAAATGACCGCTTCGACCTGCGGGGTGGGGGCACCATTCCGCAGGGTAAAGGGGGCCGGATTCCGGTGCCGGAAGCTGCCGGATTTGCCCGCTGAGGGTTCCGGAAAGGGGCGTTTGCAGACCCGCAAGCGGCCCCTTTTTCGCCCCCGGCGGGGGTGGAGATGGAGAATTTTCTCTGTCATGTTCTGCAAAATAATGAATTTTTCCTGAATTCGTGAACCTGTGGCAAACAGGGCATTTTCAGGGCTGAAAAATTCGAAAAAATCATTGAAAATTCACAGAAAAGGCTTGCATTGTGAGAAAATTGGAGTAGAATACTCCGACCCGCGGACTGTACAGGGATGTATTGTCCACTGGTCACTATCGGGTAAACCGGTGACGTGAAAAACTGTGTTCCTCAAGGGATGAGGGATAGGTGACACGGGCCGTAAAACCTTGAAAAACAAAATCATAAATAAGTAACATGCCGACTATTAATCAGCTCGTCCGCAAGGGACGTACAGTACCGGAAGAGAAGTCGAAGTCTCGCGCTCTTCACAGCTGCCCGCAGCGCCGTGGCGTTTGCCTGCAGGTGATGACCCGTACCCCGAAGAAGCCGAACTCCGCTCTTCGTAAAGTTGCTAAGGTTCGCCTTACCAACGGTGAAGAAGTGATCGCCTACATCGGTGGTGAAGGCCACAACCTCCAGGAACACTCCATCGTGCTTGTGCGTGGTGGTCGTGTGAAGGACCTTCCCGGTGTTCGTTATCATATCGTTCGTGGTGCTCTTGACTGCCTTGGCGTTGACAAGCGCCGCCGTGGCCGCTCGAAGTACGGTGCCAAGCGCCCGAAGGCCGGTGCCGCCGCCGCTCCCGCCAAGAAGCGCTAAGAATTAACCCTGAACTACTTAATTTAATACTATGGCTCGTCGCAAACGCGTCTATAAGAAGATTGAACGTCGTGACTCCCGTTACGATTCCGTGCTCGTTGGCCGCCTGATTTGCAAGGTGATGCTTGACGGCAAGCGCTCCCTGGCTGAGCGTATCGTTTACAAGGCTATCGACCTTGCCAACGAGGGTACCGACACTGTGAGCCCGCTCGAGGTTCTGACCCGCGCCATTGAGAACGCCAAGCCCCGTGTGGAGGTGAAGAGCCGCCGCGTGGGTGGTGCTACCTACCAGGTTCCGTTGGAAGTGGCCCCCGACCGTTCCGAGGCTCTCGCAATGCGTTGGATCATCAACTACGCCCGCAACCGCAAGGGTATCCCCATGGCTAAGGCTCTGGCTAACGAAATCAAGGAAGCTGCTGCCAACCAGGGTGCCGCCGTGCGCAAGCGTGATGATGTGCACAAGATGGCTCAGGCCAACCGTGCCTTCGCTCACTTCCGCTGGTAAGACCGCCGCGCTGGAAGTTTTGATGTAATCTCTGAACTTTAAAACATTCATATTACTATATGGCTAATAACTATAGCAGCCCTGACCGCAAGGCTCCGCTTGAGCGCTACCGTAACTTCGGTATCGCCGCCCACATTGACGGCGGCAAGACCACGCTTTCCGAGCGTATCCTGTTCTACACCGGCATGATCCACAAGATCGGCGAGACCCACGAGGGTTCTGCGACGACCGACTGGATGGAGCAGGAGCAGGAGCGTGGTATTACCATTACCTCCGCTGCCGTTACAACTAACTGGAAGCAGCTGCCCGCTGAGGGCTGCCACAAGCTTTTCGAGAACGAGAACTTCCAGCTCAACGTTATCGATACTCCCGGGCACGTGGACTTCACCGCTGAGGTGGAGCGTTCCCTGCGCGTGCTCGACGGCGCTATCGTGGTGTTCTGTGGTGTTGCCGGCGTGCAGCCCCAGACCCAGACGGTGTGGCGCCAGGCCAACAAGTACGAGGTGCCCCGCATCTGCTTTGTGAACAAGATGGACCGCACCGGCGCTAACTTCGCCAACGTACTGAACGACATCCGCACCAAGCTGGGTGCCAACGCTGCTCCCATTCTGGTGCCCATCGGCGCCGAGGACCAGCTTTGCGGCCAGATTGACGTGGTGAACCAGAAGGCTATCTTCTACAATGACTCCGACCGCCAGGGTTCCACCTATGAGGTGAAGGACCTGGAAGGTGAGCTCAAGGAAATCGGTGAATCCTACCTCGAGGAACTCAAGGAGTGCGTAGCCAACGTGGACGACGAGCTGGGTGAACTCTTCCTCATGGAAGAACCCATCGATGCTCCCACGCTGAAGCAGGCTATCCGCCGCGCCACCATCGCCAACAAGTTCATCCCCGTTGCTGGTGGTTCCGCTTTCAAGAACAAGGGTGTGCAGGGCCTCCTGGACGCTGTGGTGGACTACCTCCCCAGCCCGCTCGAGTGTAAGCAGGCCACTGTGACCAGCACGATTGCCTCCGGTCTCGACGAGAACGGCTACGAGGTGTTCGACGTGAAGACCATCGACCCCTCCGACAAGGACAAGCCCGTGGTGCTGGCATTCAAGCTCTGGGCCGACAAGTTCGTGGGCTCCCTGGTGTTCATCCGCGTATACACTGGTGTGGTTCGCAAGGGTGACACTGTTTACAACCCCCGTACCCGTAAGCGTGAGCGCGTAGGCCGTCTGCTCCAGATTCAGGCCAACGTACACACCGACGTGGACGCTGTATACTCTGGCGATATCGCCGCTATCGTGGGTCTGAAGAACGCCACCACGGGTGACACCCTGGCTTCCGATGACTTCGACTACACTCTTGAGCCCCCGACCTTCCCGGACACCGTGATTTCCATGGCTGTGGAACCCCTGACCAAGGGCGACCAGGAGAAGATGTCCAACGCTCTGCAGCGCCTCTCTGCTGAAGACCCCACCTTCCGCGTGAAGACTGACGAGGAAACTGGTCAGACCATCATCGCCGGCATGGGTGAGCTTCACCTCGACATTATCGTGGACCGCCTCAAGCGCGAGTTCAAGGTAGAGGCCAACACCGGCAAGCCCCAGATTGCCTACCGCGAAACCATCACCGGTTCTGCTGACCGTGTGCAGGGTAAGCTGGTGAAGCAGTCCGGTGGTCGTGGTCAGTACGGTGACGTGGTGATTGCCATGCGTCCCGGTGAGCGCGGTACCGGTCTCAAGATTGCCAACAAGATTGTTGGTGGTGCCATTCCCAAGGAGTACATGAACGCTGTGTACGCCGGTCTGAACGAAGCCATGAACTCCGGTTCTGTTGCGGGTTACCCCGTGGAGGACGTGGAGGTGGACGTGATTGACGGCTCCTACCACGAAGTGGACTCCAACGAAAACGCCTTCAAGATGGCTGCTATCTTCGCTATGAAGAACGCCTTTGCCAAGTGCAGCCCCGTGCTGCTGGAGCCCATCATGGCTGTGGAAGTGGTGACCCCCGCTGAAAACCAGGGCGATATCATGGGCGACCTTAACCGCCGCCGCGCCATGGTGAAGAACATGGAGCACAAGGGTGCTGAGTGCGTACTCACCGCCGATGTGCCGCTGGCTGAAATGTTCGGTTACTCCACCGACATCCGTACCCTCTCCAAGGGTCTGGCCTCCTACTCCATGGAACCCTCTCACTTCGAACAAGTACCCCAGAACCTTGTCAACGAAATCGTTAAGGCTCGCGGTGGTAACAAGTAAACCAACCAATACAATATTAACCTAAACATAACCGCACGTTCATGCAAAGTCCCAAAATCCGCATCCGTCTCCGTGCATTTGACAGCCGCGCTATCGACCGTTCCGCTTCCGAGATCGTCGAGACCGCTAAGCGTACAGGTGCAAAAGTCGCCGGGCCGATTCCTTTGCCGACTCGTATCGAGAAGTTCTCTGTGAACCGCTCGGTCCATGTTAATAAGAAATCTGCCGACCAGTTCGAAATCCGTACCCACAAGCGCCTGCTCGACATCGTTGAGCCGACCTCCCGCACGGTGGAAGAGCTCAAGAAGCTCAATCTGCCCGCTGGTGTGGACATCACGATCAAGATCTGATCATCGCCCGTTTAATTACGAACCTTAACACAGATTTTTTAATAACATGTCTTTAGGACTTATTGGTAAGAAGGTTGGCATGACCCGCGTCTTCAACAAGGAGACCGGCGCCATGATTCCCGTCACGGTTATCGACGTGACCGGCAACACTTACGGCCAGATCAAGACCGAGGAGAAGGATGGTTACTGCGCCATCCAGGTGGCTTTCGACGCTCAGAAGGAGAGCCGCCTTTCCAAGCCGGTTGCTGGCCACTTCAAGAAGCTGGGTATCGCCCCCGCCAAGCTCCTCAAGGAGTTCCGCGTGGACGCCGCCGAGCTGCCCGCAGAGGGCGCTGAGCATCCCGGTTGCAGCCTCTTCGAGGAGGGTGCCTGGGTGGACGTGATCGGCACGTCCAAGGGTAAGGGCTTCCAGGGTGTTATGCGTCGTCATAACTTCAGTGGCTCTCCCATGACGCACGGCTCCATGATGCACCGCCGTACCGGTGGTGTGGGCGCCTGCGCTACGCCGTCCCGCGTGTGGAAGGGCCAGAAGATGCCCGGCCACATGGGCAACGAGCGTAAGACCGTGCAGAACCTGAAGGTCGTTCAGGTGCGCAAGGATGACAACGTGATTCTTGTGTCTGGCCCCGTGCCCGGCGCCAAGGGTTCCTACGTTGTGGTCCGTCCGGCTAAGAAGAAGAACGGTAAATAAACAAACGAACTAGGAAAACCTATCTATGTCCGCTACTACACTGACAATCGAGGCAGCTAATGCCGCCGGTCTTGTGACGGTAGGGCCCGAGAAGGGTAGCCAGGCCGTACACGACCTGGTTACCGCTTATCGCGCCAACCGCCGCACCGGCTCTGCCAATACTAAGACCCGCGGTGAGGTTGCTGGTAACAACCGCAAGATCTACCGCCAGAAAGGCACGGGTAATGCCCGTCACGGCGACCACCAGTCCCCCATCTTCGTGGGTGGTGGCGTGGTGTTCGGTCCCCGCCCCTGCGACTACTCCAAGAAGGTGAACAAGTCCACCCGCAAGCTGGCTCTGCGCCGCGTGCTGGGCGACATCATCACCGGTGGTAAGGTCGTGACCGTTCCCTCCTTCTCCATCGAGGACGGCAAGACGAAGTCTTTCGTTGCTGCTGTATCCGAGATCGCCGAGGGTAAGAAGATCCTCATCATCGCCGACAGCTTCGACGAAATGACCAAGCGCGCTGGCCGCAACGTGGCCGAGGTGCTTCTCATGACCGCCGCTGAGGTGAACGTGGAGCAGCTGCTGGACGCCCGCAAGGTCGTTCTCGTTGACTCCGCTATGGAAATCATCGCCAACCGCACCAAGTAATCATGAACGATATCTACGACGTAATCAAGAAGCCGCGTGTTTCCGAAAAGGCAACCGTGATGCACGAGGAGAACGGCGTGCTTACGCTCGAAGTGGCGGTGAAGGCCACTAAGATCGAGGTTAAGCAGGCTGTGGAGAAGGCCTTCGGCAAGAAGGTTGCCTCCGTCCGCACCGCTAACTATGATGGCAAGGTGCGCCGCAAGCGCACGAAGGATGCCGGCAACGCACCCGCCTGGAAGAAGGCTTTCGTGCGCCTGGCCGACGGTGAGTCCCTGGACCTTGTCTAATATTGATTGGAACACGTAACTAGAAAGTAAGCTATCATGTCCCTCAAGTCATTTAAGCCTACCACTCCGTCCAACCGCTACAAGGTTCTGCCCTCTTTCGAGGAGATCACCAAGTCCAAGCCGGAGAAGAGCCTCCTGCAGCCCATCCGCAAGAGCGGCGGCCGCAACAACAACGGCCGCATCACCACCCGCCACATCGGCGGTGGTCACAAGTACCACTACCGTCTCGTGGACTTCCGCCGCACCCGCACGGAAGCCGCCACGGTGCTCGGTATCGAGTATGATCCGAACCGTACCTGCCGTATCGCCCTCATCCAGTACACGGATGGCACCAAGAGCTACATCCTGGCTCCTGTGGGTCTGACCGTAGGTATGACGGTTCAGAGCGGTGAGAACGTAGCCCCCAAGGTGGGCAACGCTATGCCCCTCAAGAATGTACCCCTGGGTACTGCTATTCACAACATTGAGATTCGTCCCGGTTCCGGTGGTAAGATTGCTCGCTCCGCCGGTCAGCAGGCTGTGCTCTCCAACCGTGATGGTGAGTACGCCCTGGTTAAGATGCCTTCCGGCGAAATCCGCAAGTTCCGTGTAGAGTGCTACTGCACCATCGGTCAGGTGGGCAACGCTCAGCACATGAACGAGTCCTCCGGTAAGGCCGGTCGTACCCGTTGGATGGGCATCCGTCCGACCGTACGCGGTATGTGTATGAACCCCGTCGACCACCCCAACGGTGGTGGTGAAGGTAAGTCCAAGTCCGGTGGTGGTCGTCAGCACCTGAAGTCCCCGTGGGGTCACGTCAAGGGCCAGAAGACTCGCCGTCTCCGCAAGCCCTCCGATGTGTTCATCGTGCAGCGCCGCAAAGCCAAGTAATCTTTAACCACTAATATTTCATACAACAATGGGACGTTCCCTCAAAAAAGGACCCTTCGTAAGCCAGCCTCTTCTCGACAAGGTTGACGCCCAGCTGCAGAGCGGGGATCGCAAGCCGATCAAGACCTGGAGCCGCGCCTCCATGGTGATTCCGGATTTCGTCGGTCTCACTTTCCTGGTGCACACCGGTAAGTCTTTCGCCACGGTGTACGTGACGGAGAACATGGTGGGCCACAAGCTCGGCGAATTCGCTCCTACGCGAATCTTCAAGGCTCACGGCGGCATCGGCAAGAAGTAATAAGATTAACCGAAACTGAACCATGAACGCTGCTCACCTCAGCTCCTGCCTTGTGACCCTGGCCGCTCTGGCCGCGGGTACCTGCGCCGGTGCTGGTGAGGGCGCCAATGGTGCTACGGACCGCAGAATTGACCAACTGGAACGCCAGGTGGCCAGTCTCCGCGAAAGCTACATGCTTGCACGGGCAGATGCTGATTCCGCCCGCAAGCAGCTCAGGGAAGTCAGCGTGCGTCTCGAGGCGCTTGGTGGCACCGCCCTGGGTGGGCAGGAGGAAAAGCTCATCGAAACCGCCGCCATGCTCGAATCCACCCGGACCGAGCTGGACGAGGTGCGCCAGGGAAGCCTCCGACTCGCCGCCGCTGTGGCAGAATACAAGCGCAGCGCGATGGTGGAGGATGAAACTGCCCGGCAGACGCTGGAGACCGCCCTGCAGGAACTGGAGGTAGCCCTCGGGCTGCGCCAGAAACAGCAGAGCGAGTTTGACGGCACGCTCGATGAGGCTAAGGTGCTCAGCATCGATTCCGAATCCGGGCTTATCGTCATCAACGCCGGCCGCAAGGGCGGGGTGGAAGTGGGCATGCCCATGGAAATCTTCCGCGGCGACCAGGTGATTGCCACCACCATGGTGACAGACGTTCGCAAGAGCGTTTCCGGTCTGCTGGTTCAGCGCCACCTCAACCCGGTGCTCAGCATCGCTGTAGGTGACCGCGTGTCCGTAAAAACAAACGACTAATTCTTCAACAAATACCATAACAATGGAAGTGAAAGCAGTATACAAGAATGCACGCATCTCTGCGAAGAAGATGCGCGACGTAGCCGCCGCCGTCCAGGGTATGTCTGTAACCCAGGCTACCGACGTGCTGAGCTACACCCCCAAGAAGGGCGCTTATCTCCTGAATAAGACCCTGAAGGCCGCTGTGGCCAACGCCGAGAACAACAACGGCCTGTCCGCTGATGAGCTCGTGCTTAAGAGCGTGATGGTGGACGAAGGTCCCACCTTCCGCCGTACGATGGCCCGCGCCCGCGGTTCCGCTAACATGATCCGCAAGCGCACCTCCCACATTACTATCATCCTCGCTAACAAAGAGGCATAACCATAACAAACTAACATAACACTATGGGTCAGAAAGTAAATCCTATCGGCTTCCGTCTTGCCGTTACTAAAGACTGGCGTTCCAAGTGGTATGCTACGGGCAAGGACTATGCCACGAAGCTCCACGAGGACCTCAAGATCCGCAAGTTCATCAAGGACTACACCGCGGACCTCAACAAGGATCTCAAGGGCTCCACGCCCGCGATTTCCCGCATCACCATCGAGCGCGCCTGGAACAGCGTTCGCGTGACTATCGCCACCGCTCGTCCCGGCCTCATCATTGGGCCCAAGGGCAAGAACATCGAGGAAATGACCGCCGCCCTCTCCAAGCTGTGCAGTGGCGCTCAGGTCAAGCTCGACATCATGGAAATCCGCCAGCCGGAGCTCGACGCTCAGCTTGTGGCCGAGAACATCGCCACTCAGCTTGA
Source organism: Akkermansia sp. (assembly GCA_045132635.1). Lineage (GTDB taxonomy): Bacteria > Verrucomicrobiota > Verrucomicrobiia > Verrucomicrobiales > Akkermansiaceae > Akkermansia. Next base: position 5,867 of record JBGUSR010000027.1, on the reverse strand, counting down.
ACGCCGTGTTTCCTTCCGTCGCGCCATGAAGCGTGCCGTGCAGGTGGCCATGGACTTCGGTGCCGAGGGTATCCGCGTTCGTTGCGCTGGTCGTCTGGGTGGTGCTGATATCGCCCGTGCTGAGCAGTACCGCGAGGGTAAAGTGCCGTTGCAGACTCTGCGCGCCCCGATTGATTACGGCTTTGCCGAGGCCCGTACCCTGTACGGCATCATCGGTATCAAGTGCTGGATCAACAAGCGCCCCGAGGTTGCCGGTGCTCCCCAGATGGGTGGCCGTCCTAACCGTCCCCAGCGTCCCCGCCGCGATTCCCGCCGCGACGCCTAATGTCTAACACGAAACTTTAAACAATAGGAGAATAAGACTATGCCTTTAATGCCCAAACGTATTAAGGACAACCACCGCAAGATGCACCGCGGTAACCGCGGTGGCAATGCAACGAGCGGTGACTATGTTGCCTTTGGTGACTTTGGTCTGCAGGTTCTCACCCGCGGCTGGGTGACCAACAACCAGATCGAGGCTTGCCGTATCGCTATCAACCGTTACCTGCGCCGTAAGGGCCGCGTGTACATCCGTATCTTCCCGCAGAAGTCCTTCACCAAGCGTCCGCCGGACACCCGTATGGGTAAGGGTAAGGGTGCCGTGGAAGGTTGGGTGGCCGTATGCCGTCCCGGCAACATCATGTTCGAGGTGGGTGGTGTGACTGAGTCCGCTGCTCGTGAGGCTCTCCGCCTCGCCTCCAACAAGCTGGGTATCCGCACTCGTTTCGTCTATCGCCAGGGTGTTGAGCCCCAGGCCTAAAACTAGTAACCATTCAAAAATTACATTATTATGCCTGTAAAGAAAGCTAAAGACTTCCGCGGTATGCCCGCCAAGGAGCTCGCCGCCCACATCCGTGGTCTGCGCGAGGAGTACTTCAACCTGCGCATCCAGCAGGCCACTGGCCAGCTGGAAAACAACCAGCGCATCCGCATCGTCCGTAAGGAGCTCGCCTGCGCCCTGACTGTTCAGGGCGAGGGCAGCGCCACAGCCGAGGCCTAAATCAAACGAAAACCCAAGGACTTAGAATATGAGCGAAGAAACTACTACGACCAAGCCCCAGGGCCTTCGTAAGACACGCGTCGGCGTTGTTGTCTCTGACAAGATGAGCAAGACCATCGTTGTGGAGTACGTAGCCCGCGTTCCGCACCCCGTGTTCAAGAAGATCGTGAAGAAGAGCAAGAAGTTCTATGCTCACGACGAGAACGAAATCGCCAAGGTCGGCGACAAGGTGCGTATCCGTGAAACCCGCCCGCTTTCCGCGCTGAAGCGTTGGGAGCTCGTGGAAATCCTGAAACACTAATTCTAACCAGAAAGGACATTACCTACTATGCTCCAGATGGAATCCCTCGTTCAGGTGGCCGACAACACCGGCGCCCGTACCGCCAAGATGATTGGCGTGATCGGCAAGAGCGGTGCTGACCAGGCTCACATCGGTGATATCATCACCTGCCACATCCGCGAATCCATCCCGACCGCTTCTGTGAAGAAGGGTACGGTGGTGAAGGCTGTGGTGGTGCGTACCGCCGCCCCCATCCGTCGCGACGACGGCTCCGTGCTTCGTTTCGACTCCAACGCCGTGGTGGTTATCGACAAGGATAACAACCCGCGTGGTACCCGTATCTTCGGGCCGGTGGCTCGCGAGCTTCGTGAAAAAGGCTTCATGAAGATCGTGTCCCTCGCTCCCGAGGTGCTGTAAGGCGGAAGGGTATTTGTTGAAGTTTATCACTTCCACACACCTTACAAAAAAGTGGCAGGTTCTCCGGAACCTGCCGCTTTTGTTTTCGGGTTGTTTCCTATTTGCTGGCAGGTAGATTCATTCAAACATGCTGACGATGTTGAGGAACGGCTGCTTCGCGTTGTCTCAACCAGGGTGTTTGCTTCGGAAAGCTCGATAAATCGGACTTTGGCGGCGTGTTCATGCGTACGGAGTGCGCGGAATTTGGAGCCCACGAAGTGGGCGTAAGACGGAAGGCCGGGGTAAGAGCGCGATAGCGCTCGCAGCCCCGGCTAATCCATAAAATAATATCAGAGCCCATGGAATGGGCGACAGAGGGTTTGGCTTCTATATGTTGCGTCGACTTCTGTCACCCGTTATCACGGGCTCCAAGATGATTTTATCAATACCGGGGGCTGCGCTCGCTGACGCGAGCTTACCCCCGGCTACCATCTTTCGCCCCTCAAGGGGCTCAAAATTCGCTCGCCTTCCGTCTTCGACCTGATGTCTACGCCGAGACAGGTCGGCTCGCCAAAGTCTGATTTATCGAACTAGTATGCAGCATGGTATCAGCATTTCTGAAACATGCTCCTGTTTTTGGCGCAACACCAATATACTTTTGACACCCCGGGCATTGCCCTGTAGAATACATGCATGCATATGCTTCGTCTTCTTCTCAGCCTTGTATTTGTACTCGTGCTTGGGGCATGTTCTGCTCCGCTGGTTCCGCCGGCTCAGCTGCCTGTGCCTTCTCGCCAGAACCAGGGCGATGTGGATTTGCTGGGGCGCATGCGTACGGCCTGGGAGCAGTTGAAGAATCCTAACCTGAGCGACAAGGAGCGTACCATCGCCCTGCGCGATTACAATGCCGCTCTGCGTGTGCTGGTGCAGCGCCTGCGCCATGATGCGCACCAATCCGGCAAGCTGCCCACCTATGAGGCATTTGAGATGAACCACCAGCTATCCCCGCACGTGCGGAACTTCATCGGGCTGCACGAGGACATCATTCCGGCATCGGATGTGAAGTTGTCTGCGCTGAAGGAGCGCTACACGCTGCCAGGCGTGGGTGTGCCGATGGTCGGGGTAATTCCGCCGCATAAGACTCCAGGTGTGGCGGATGATATGTTCAGCATCTCCTCCCGTGGTATGGTGAGTGCGCTTACCGCTGTCATGACTTTCCCGAAGGAGGGTAAGCCGCGCTTCATGGTTATTCCTCGTCAGCTGGAACAGTCCATCAAGGTGGGTAATCTGGAATATCCTCTGGCAGCAGACTGGAGCGCTCTGCTCGAGGTGTACTGGGATCTGACGCGCGTGAAGGAGGAGCGTATCCTTGGCCTGCTTCAGCCGCAGGAATTGCGCAGCACCACGGGGTTGTCCTGCATCCAGGCCTATTCTCCCAGCAAAATCCCCGTTATTCTCACTCATGGGCTCGCTTCTTCGGCTGATACCTTCGATAACCTTGTCAATCGACTCTACGCAGACCCCGAAATTCGTAAAAATTACCAATTCTGGTATTTCAACTACCCTACAGGAGTCGCGTGGACGGTCTCTGCCCGTGCATACCGTGAGGCGCTCCGAAATTTACGCGCCACAGTGGACCCGAATCACACCAATCCGAACTGGGACAACATGGTGGTGGTCGGTCACTCCATGGGCGGCCTCATCACGCACTACAGCCAGTGCCTGGAACCTTGGAATCTTCTCCGTGCATCGGATATTCCCCAGAAGGAGCTGGAGCCTTATCTGAAATCCAAGTACGTCGACAAGCCGTTTGAGGAAGCCTCTCTGGAGCCGCTGCGCAAGGATTACTTCTTCCGCCCGGTTGAAGCCGGCATGGTTGTTTACATGGCCACTCCCCACCGTGGCGCTCCAATTGCAAGGTATCGTTTAGTCACTGCTTTGACTAAGTTAGTCACCTTGCCGCAAACCTTACTTAAAGAGGCTTATAATCTTGCGACTTTGCAGCAGGATATCTTCCTGCTGAATCCGCAGGATGCTTACCTCTGGTTTACCAGCGTGAATCAGCTTAAACCGGACAGCTATTCCATTATCGGTCTTCAGGGGCTGAAGGTGCGCAATGTACCCACTCATTCTATTATCGGTGATTCAGGTAAGGGGAATACACCTAAGTCATCAGATGGCGTAGTGCCTTACTGGTCAAGTCATATCGCATGGGGTACAGAAACCATCGTACCCGCGGACCATTCGGTGCAGGACTGCATCGAGACCGCAAACGACATGAAGCGCATCCTGGGCGAGTATGCGGAGAAACACCCCGCAGTTAAAGTATCAAGGCCGAGTAAGCGGCGCGTTCTTCCGGAGTATAAGGGGCTGCCGAGCCATCTCGCGCCCTCCTCGAAGAGATAGTCTGAACCACGGCGCAAAGTCCTTCCGGTCCCACTATCTCAAATTTCCAGTGCGCTGAGCTGGAACCTATACGGGTGATGCAGCAGTGTACTGCCACCTCGTCGAAGAAGCGAAGTGGTGCCAGGTAGTCTGCCTCGGCATGAACGCGGGGGTAAAGGTACCCATCGCGGGTGACTATACTCCCCAGTGAGGCCAGAGCATGTGTTTCGGCTTCTTCTGCCAGTCGGAAGAAGTTGGCAAAATAGACCACGCCTGCGGCGTCGGTCTCGTGAAAAGCAATGCGTCGTTTGTAAGTGAAGGTGGGCATGGTCGTGAATCAGCGGTAAAGGGCTCCCCAGTCGTCGCCGATGCGGCGGCGGTTCTCATCGGCCACCGCATCCCAGCCCGCATCCTGTAATTCGGAGACCACGATACTTTCGTCCGCCTCATTGGTGCGGATGTAGAGCACGCAGATCTGGCGGCCGTTTGTCACGGTCAGGAATCGGGTGCGGTTTTCGTGAAGACTGTCGGTGGATGCGAGTTTGATGGCGCGTTCATCGCGCAGCCAGGCGCGGTAGCCCTCCGGCACCTTGTCCATGCCCAGCCAGGCTTCAGCTTCCTCGCGGGTCATGCCTGCCAGGGATTCGTAGTCGGAAATGTGCTTCATCACCCTGGCGGCGGCGTGCACGGCTGCAGTGGTGGCCAGCGGCTGTCCCTTGGCATTGAGGCGGTGCGTGAACATGCGGCTCATATCGCGCTGCAGGGCCTCTTCAGCCGTTGGCTGAGGGTAGCACAGGAACCACAGCGCCAGCGCCACCAGAGCGGCCGCAGCGCAGGTATTCGCCAGGCGGCTCTTCAGCACCATGCGGCGCATAATAAGCCGCCAACGGAGCGCCATACGCTCATTGCCGGATTTGAATTGAAAGTTATGCTGCGCCTTCCTGGGCTCGGCGGCAATTTCCTTCAGCGTGCGGGCGCTGGCGGGGTTCAGCGCTGTGGCGGAAACAAAGCCCACCTCCATCTGCTCCTGCAGCTCCTCCGGCGGAAACATGTAGCTGAGCAGCACTTTGCGGAAAACGAAGGTCACGCCCAGGAAAGCCACATAGTGCGCAAGCCCGGTGGCCAGCATGCCGCCCTGGTAGCTGAACGTGGGGGAAACGTACTCCGGCCACTGAGCGGCCAGCACCGGGTAGGCCACCAGCGCCACCACCAGCACGGTGAACAACGCGCCGAACCAGACCAGGTTTCGCCTCGGGCCGCAGGCGCCCACCAGCTCCATGAACAGAATCGGGGCTACCCAGATAAGCGGTTTCAGCTTATACAGCGTAAATCCCGCCGCGTCCTCCAGAATCGGGTTCGGCGGCAGCAGAGCATCCGGGTAGGAGAAGGTATACAGCAAGGCCGCGGCCCCCACCAGGCAGAAAAGAAAACGGAAGAACAGGAAGAGTTTATCCAGCATCGGTATCGCTATTGTAAGCCGCTGCCTTCCTGGTGTCAAGCATCTGCTCTGTTCTCGTGGCCACTCTGGGTCTGTTTCAGATTTGCTGGTAGAAGGTACGAGAGGTTTTGTGCTTTCTTTGAAGCCTCAGGAAGTAAACTTGTCGTAGCTTCAGGAACAAATACCTCTCATCAAACAAGCCGCATGCCTTGGCCTGTATCCGCTTGATGGCTGCGTTGGCCGATTCTATTCGGGCTGAGTTTATCTTGTAGCGGATACCGTTTATCACCTCATTGAATTGCTCACTGATTTTTCTGGCAAAACTACTC
>JBGUSR010000026.1:0-65855 GCA_045132635.1 Akkermansia sp. | reverse complement strand
ATGAAAACGCGCCTGGAGGCGCGAGTGAAAGCGCAAACGTGCGTTTGCGCATGAAAGATGAAAACACGCCTTGCGGCGTGTGAGAGGTGGGTAGAAAACGAAATCCCAGGCCTTGCGGCCCGGGACGATATCACCTGCTGCACAGGTGACGAAATCCGCCCGTGCCGGGCGGACGGATGGACTATTTCCTTCCCCTAGGATGGAAGCTTTGGTGCAGGGAGATGAGGCGTCTGCTGTCTACGTGGGTGTATATTTGCGTGGTGTCCAGGCTGGCGTGGCCGAGCATGTCCTGGATAACGCGGAGGTCTGCGCCGTTTTCGAGGAGGTGGGTGGCGAAGGAGTGGCGCATGATGTGCGGGTAGACGTTTTCCGGGATTCCGGCGGCGAGGGCTCGTTCTTTGACGATTTGGCGGATGCGGTCGCGGGTGAGCTTGGTGCCACGGTTGGAGAGGAAGAGGGTATCTGCGCGTCTGCCGTTATGCAGGAGCTTGTGGCGGGCGTGCTGGAGGTAACTGCGCAGGGCTTTTGCGGCAACGCCGCCCATGGGGACGTAGCGAGTTTTGTTGCCTTTGCCGGTGATGCGGAGGAAGTTTTCTTCCCAGTCCACCTGCTCGCTGCGGAGGTTGACGAGTTCGGTGACGCGGAGCCCGCTGCTGTAGAGCAGCTCGAGGATGGCGCGGTCGCGTGCGCCGTAGGGAATGTCCGCGGGGTCGATGCTTTGCAGCAGGGTGTTGATGGTATCTGCCCCCAGGGTTTCTGGCAGGGGCCGACCGGTTCTGCCGCAATCCAGCAGGGCTGCGGGGTTGGTGGGGATGATTTTTTCTTTGGCCAGGAAGCGGAAGAATTGCCGCAGGTGCACCATGGCTATGCGGCAGGAGGATGCTGCCAGTTTGCATTCCAGGCGGAGCCAGCGGTGGTAGCTGGCCAGCTGGGGCTCGGTCAGGCTCTCCGGGGTGTGCTGGTGCTCTGCGCACCAGTCTGCAAAGCGGGTCAGGGTCTGCTGCACGGAGAGACGGTAGTTGAGGCTGCGCCCCCGTTCTGCGGCGAGGTAGAGCAAGAATCGGTCAATCAGGGCAGGGTAAGGGTGACTCATGTGCGAGAGAAAAAAGCGCCGGCAGCCTGTGGGGGCTGCCGGAAAGGTGTGTTTGCGGCGTGTGGGGTTAGTCCTCCATGTTGCCGGCAGGTTCAGGAAGTTCTGCCGAGGGAGTCGGGAGTCCGCCGTCATCCTCGCTGGCGGGGGTAGACTTCAGCTCGCGGCGGCGTTCCTCAAACTCATCGGTTTTTTGGGATTTCTTGCTCACAATCAGAACGGCACGTCCGGAGTCGTTGGTCATGATGGTCTGGTCTCCATCCTGTGCATTGGAGGCGGCCCAGGTATCGGCAGCGGGCATGGCGCCGATGGGCAGCAGCTCAGATTCTGCCGTGGTGGAAACGAGTTTGACCGGGTTCACAAAATCTGTTTCGCGCAGAAAGCCTTTGCTGCCGTCCTCAATTTCCACGAAGTAGTAGATGCCTTCGCAGGAGATGATTTTAGCGCTGGCTGTGGTGACCATGCGGCCCTTGGCGCCCTCATAGTAATCGGGGTTGCGGTTGAAGAGGTAGGCTTTGCCCTGTTGTACTTCGAGCGTCTCGCCATCGGCATATGCGCCTTCTTTCACATACTTGGCCCGGGCTTCGGCTCGTATGGCTTCCATGCCGGGCGGATCCAGCGGGGAGGGCTCCTGCAGGTAAATGGGCATGTATTCACCAGGAGTGGTGAGGCTTTCGAATACGCTGCAGGAGGCCAGCAGCGTTACGCAAAGCAGAGAAAGGGTAAACAGGGGCTTCATGGGTAAATGCTAGCATTTTTTATCTGTTTTGGCAAGCTCAAGCAGCGCGCGTATCCTAAAGTTTTTCGGGAGGAGCGTCTTTTTCGCGAGATGCGGAGGCCCTTTTATTTTTTTCAATTGACTTTGGGGGGTGGTGGGAGCATACTACGGAGTATGAGTAAACCCGAACTCCTTGCCGTGCGCGATATTAACAGCCGCGCCGAAACGCATACCTCTTTTTCTATTCCGGTGAGCACTGGTAACCCGGTGCTGGATGCTAATTTGTATGATCTTTCCCGCCGATTCTGCGGCGAGCATTCACCCGACACGGTGCTGCAGATGCTGGCCACCACGCTGAATGCCGCTGCCAGTAACCTGGGTGAGCATGACCTGGAGATTATGAACCGGGCTATGGAGGAAATGTACCGGGCAGATAAGATGTTTCTGCCCTATGAGAACCGCCGCAAGATTGCCTGCTTCGGCTCTGCCCGAATCCGGGAGAGCGACCCGAGCTATATTCAGGCCCGGGCTTTTGCGGACCTGGCTTCCAGCCAGGGGTATATGATTATCACTGGTGGCGGGCCGGGGCTTATGCAGGCCTGCAATGAGGGGGCCACGGAGGAGCACTCCTTCGGGCTCAATATCACGCTTCCTTTTGAGCAGCACCCGAATCCCATTATGAGAGGCAGTGAGAAGATGATGAATTTCTACTATTTCTTTACCCGCAAGCTCAATTTCCTGAAGCAGAGCGATGCTCTGGTGGCTTTCCCCGGCGGATTTGGTACCATGGATGAGATTTTTGAGGCTATTACCCTGATTCAGACGGGTAAGTGCACTATTTTTCCCGTGGTGCTCATGGACCCGCCCGGTGAGTCGTTCTGGCAGCGCTGGATTCGTTTCATTGAGAAGGAATTGCTGGAGGCCGGGCTCATTTCTCCGGAGGATATGAAGCTGCTCTATGTCTCCAAGGATGCAGAGGATGCTTACCAGCACATTGCCCAGTTCTACAGCCGTTACCACTCGTATTATTTTGATGGCGACTCGCTTTCCATTCGTCTTTCTCACCCCTTGGCGGAGGCGTCTCTTCCCTGGTTGAGGGAGGATTTCAAGGATATTATGCCGCTCAAGGATATGGTGCAGCTGGAATCTGACCCCACTGACCCCGATGAACGCCTGGGCTTCCTCTCCCGCGTCAAATTTACCTTCAAACGAGGGAATTACGCCCGGCTCCGCGAGCTTATCGACGCTATTAATGACCTGGACTAGTGGAATTTCTCGCATGATGTCTACGGCGTAGCGCTGTCAGCTACGCCGTTTCTGTATGATTGTCACGCGGAGCGTTCGATTATTCTACACTATTCCTTATTCACTTCAATGATGTTCAGCTCCGGGTTACAGAAGAAGCGCATATTGTAGGTGGAGCCGACACCGCGGGTGACGAAGACGCGGCGGTTGCCCTCGAAATCATAGAGCCCGGCGGGGGTGGAGGAGCGGAAGGAGATGAAATCGCCGGTGAAGGGGTTGCCTGCCTGGCCGCCGTGTGTGTGGCCGGAGAGCATGAGGTCCCAATCGAAGCGGCGAAGGCGCCAGCGGCTTTCCGGGTCATGGGAGAGGAGGAGGACGGGGTGCGCCTCCTGACCGCTGGGGCGCATGCAGGTGGCGGGGGCGTCGTCGCCCTCGTTCCAGTCGCCCAGGCCGATGATGCGGAGGGTGGTGCCGCCCGGGGTAGTCCAGTCCAGCGCCTGGTTGCGGAGGATGGTGACGCCTGCGGTATCAAAAACGCGCTGCACCTGCTCCAGCTTTTCGTAGTCCTGGTTACCGAGAATGGCGAAGGTGGGTGCGATGCTGCGGAGCTTTCGCAGGCCTTCCACCGCCCAGCGGGTGCGCATGAAGCGGTCATCGACCATGATGAAATCGCCGCCGAAGATGATGAGGTCCGGCTTGGCGGCGGAGATATGTTCGATGCATTTGGCAAAGAGGTCCTTGTCGTTGTGCAGGTCTGCCAGCAGGGCGATGCGCAGCGGTCCCGCGCCGGGCAGGGCGGCAGCGGGGAGTTGCACGCGATTGCACTCCAGCTGGGCTGCCCCCCAGTTGCCGAAGTATTCCACCCCCTTGACTCCGCAGAAGAGCAGGGCGGCGGCAATGAGCCAGCTGCGAATTTTCCTCTTTGCCATAGGTGGTTATTCTGCGTTGAAGATGGCCAGGGCGGGGGCAAGGAAACGACCATCCTTGCGGATGAGGGTGTCATCGAACCAGATTTCGCCGCCGCCGTATTCCGGGCGCTGGATGCAGACGAGATCCCAGTGCACGGCGGAGTGGTTGCCGTTGGGCGCCTCGTCGTATGCCTGGCCGGGGGTGAGATGGAAGGACCCGGCGATTTTCTCATCGAAGAGGATATCGCGCATGGGGCGCAGGATATGCGGATTGAGCCCGAGGGCAAACTCGCCGATGTAGCGGGCGCCTGCATCTGAATCGAGGATTTTGTGAAGAGCTGCCTCGTTGCCGTTGCAGTGAGCCTCGACAATTTTGCCGTTTTCAAAACGGAAGCGCACACCATCGAAGGGAACGCCGTGGTAGATGCTGGGAGCGTTGTAGGTGATGGTGCCGTTGATGCTGTCCTTCACCGGGGCGGTGTAGACCTCCCCATCGGGCACGTTGCAATCGCCGCAGCAGGGGATGGCCGGAATCCCTTTGATGGAGAAGCTGAGGTCTGTACCGGGGCCGGTGATGCGCACGCGGTCGGTGGCCTCCATAAGGGCCTTGAGGTGCAGCATGCCCTCCTTCATGGCAGCGTAGTCTGCCAGGCAGCAGCGGAAGTAGAAGTCCTCAAAGTCCTCTGTGCTCATGCCGGCGGCCTGGGCCATGCTGGGTGTGGGCCAGGCGAGGATGGTCCATTTGCGGCGGTTGCAGGTGACATCGCTGGCGGGCTTGAGGTGGCGGCTTACAATCTGCATGCGCTCGCCAGGCACATCGGCGCTTTCGAAGCTGTTGTAATCGGCATAGAAGCAGATATGCACCTGCATATCCTCAGCGCGTTGCAGGCGGTAGCGTCCGTCCAACTCATACTGTTCATCGGTGGCACCGAGGGCCAGTTCCTTGGAGACGGTGGCGTGTGAAATATCCACATGCGGCACGCCGCCCGCCCGACGCACGGCGCGGATAAGCTCCACAACCATGGCATCCGGAATGTCCTGCATGCGCAGGTTTACGTGCTCGCCTGGCTGAACGCGAACGGAATAATTGACCACCTGGTCAGCGAGCTGAGCATATCGTGGATCCTTCATGAGAACTTAGTCGTTTGTTTTCGGATTCAGAATTGCCAGTTCGGGGTCAGTGAAAATACCGTCCTTACGGATGAGTTCGTCGTCGAACCAGATTTCGCCGCCGCCGTAGTCGGCGCGCTGGATGCAGACCATATCCCAGTGCACCTGGGAGCGGTTGCCGTTGTCGCAGTTTTCGTATGCCTGGCCGGGGGTGAAGTGGAAGGAGCCGCCAATCTTTTCGTCGAACAGGATATCGCGCATGGGCTGGAGGATGAAGGGATTCACACCCAGGGCGAACTCGCCGATGAAGCGGGAGCCTTCGTCTGTGTCCAGAATCTTGTTGAGGGCTTCCTCGTTGCCGTTGCAGTGGGCCTCCACAATTTTGCCGTCCTTGAAGGTGAGGCGGATGCCATCGAACGGGATGCCCTGGAAGAGGGTGGGGGCGGTGTAGTGAATGGTGCCGTTCACGCTGTTCTTGATGGGGGCGGTGAATACCTCGCCGTCCGGGATGTTCATTTCGCCGGCGCAGGGGATGGCGGGCATGCCCTTGATGGAGAAGGTGAGGTCGGTGCCGGGGCCGATGATGCGGACGCGGTCGGTGCGCATCATGCGCTCTGCGAGCTTGTCCATGGCCACGCGGAGCTGCTGGTAGTCTGCCAGGCAGCAGCGGAAGTAGAAGTCCTCAAAGGCTTCGGTGCTCATACCGGCACCCTGGGCCATGCTGGGGGTGGGCCAGCGGAGAACGCACCACTTGGTTTTGCAGACGCGGTGATTGTGCACCGGACGCATGTGTTTCTGGGCCAAGGCCATTTTTTCTGCGGGTACGCTGGAGTTCTCGAAGCTGTTGTGGCCGCCGCGAATGGCGATGTAGGCATCCATGGCCTGCATTTCTGCCAGTTCAAAGCCTGCGATGGAGGCGTACTGGTCATCGGTGGCGCCGGCAAACATTTCGCGGGTGACGCGGCCGTGGCGCAGGTTGATGTGCGGGTTGGCTCCGGCTTCGCGCACGGCGCGGATGAGTTCGATGGCGATTTCATCCGGGGCATCGATGATTTCGAGGAGCACGTGTTCTCCCGGCTGGACGCGGCAGGAGTGGCGGATGAGATTCTGGGCAAGCTGAGTGGTGCGGGGATCAGTCATGGGAAATGAATAGTGAATAATGATTAGTGATTAATGGGGGTGGTGAGTACCTGGATAGCGTTTCGGAGGTCCTGCTGGGTGATTTCCTTGCTGAGGACGGGGTAGCCGAGTTGCTTGAGGAGGACGAAGCGGATGGCGCCGTTCTGGAATTTCTTGTCGCTGGCGGTGAGGGCCAGGGCGCGGTCTGCATCGACACCCTCCGGCAGGGTGAGGGGGAGCTCCAGCGCCTGCAGGGTTTCCAGCAGGTCTCGCTCATCGGCGGCGCTGAGCCCGGCGTATTGGCGGGAGAGGTGGAGCGCCGCGCGGAGCCCGAGGCTTACGGCCTCGCCATGCAGCAGCTCGCCGTAGGGCAGGGCGGCCTCGATGCCGTGGCCGATGGTGTGGCCCAGGTTGAGGAAAGCGCGGATGCCGAGGGTTTCCTTTTCGTCCTCCTCCACGATACGGGCTTTGATGGCGATGTTAGCGGCGATGATATCGGGCAGTCTTTCGATGGTCTGGAGGGAGAAGCCGAGGTCGATTTCATCTGCGAGCTCCCGCAGGGTGTGAAGCATGCCGGGCTTGCGGATGGCGGCGTGCTTCACCATTTCGGCCATGCCTTCGCGGATAAGGCGCGGGGAGAGGGTGGTGAGGGTGGTGGGGTCGATAAGGACAAGGCGGGGCTGGTGGAAGGCGCCGATGAGGTTTTTGCCGGAGGCGATGTCCACTGCGGTTTTGCCACCCACGGAGCTATCCACCTGGGCCATGACGCTGGTGGGAATCTGCACAAAGGGAATGCCGCGGTAGTAGATGCTGGCGAGGAAGCCTGCCATATCGCCCACTACACCGCCGCCCAGCGCAATCACGAAGCTGGTGCGGTCGTGCCCGGCGGCCACCATTTCGCCCGCCAGGGTTTCGATGGTGGAGAGGTTCTTGGAGGCCTCGCCGGCGGGGAAGGTGTGCAGGCTGGTGGTGTAGCCGCCTTCCTGCAGGCTCTGCTGCACGCGCCCGGCATAGAGCGGGGCCACGTTGGTATCAGAGATGATGGCGGCTTTTCCATGAAGGCGCACGCTGCTGCACAGGTATGCTATGGAATCCAGTGCGCCGTTGGAGACATGCACATCGTAGGAATGAGAACCGAGTGAAAGGGATACATTCGCCATGTGGCCATTATACGCGTGTTGCGCCCGTATGCAAGGAGATAACGCGTCAGGGCAGTTATCCCCGGGCGTCGCACGGGGATTTATCACCGCCAGGCAGAGATATGAAAGCCCCCCGCGAGAAGGACTCGCGGGGGGCTAGGTAAATTTCGTTTTACGGAGCGCGCATCAGAAGCGCATCAGCAGCGGCAGGGTGCCCAGGATGATGAGGGCAATGGCGCTGATGGTCAGCACAACGCCGGTGCACAGGGGCACGCGCAGAGCCGGTACACCGGGCTGCGGCTTCTCCCAGTACATGGAGCGGAGCACCTTGAAGTAATAGTAGAAACCAGTGGCGGCGGTGATGACCATGATGACGAGCAGCCAGCAGAAGTTATCCCAGTTCTGGATAGCGCTGACGACGGTCACGAAGGTCTTGAGCTTGACCATGAAGCCCAGGGTAAGGGGTACACCAGCCAGGGAGGCAAAGCTTACCGTGATGAGGAAAGCAGTGCGGGGATTGGTCTTGCCCAGGCCGCGGAAAGCTGCGATTTCCTCGCTGCCGCGCTGGGTACGCACCATGGCTACTGCGAAGAAGGCAGAGATGGTGGCCAGAGCATAGGCCAGGAGGTATTCGCATACGTTGAACTCCAGCGCAACTTGCATCTGGAGGAAGAACACCAGGATGAAACCGGCCTGACCAATGGAGGAGTAGCCCAGGAGGCGCTTCAGATTGGTCTGGCGCATGGCACCCAGGTTACCGATAAGCAGGGTGGCTGCTGCCACGATGGCAATGGTGGTAACCAGAATGCGGCCAAGCAGGCTGCCGGGTGTGGCAAACGGAGCAAAAGGCAGGATGAGGCTGCAGAGTACTACGAAACCTGCGGCCTTGGAGGCTACTGCCAGGAACGCCGTGGTGGGCGTGGGGGCACCCTGGTATACGTCCGGAATCCACACGTGCATGGGAGCAGCACCAATCTTGAAGAAGGCGCCGGCAAAGAGCATGGCGGTGGCCAGCAGGAAACCAAAGGCCAGGGCAGGGCTGCCGGCCACGCCGCCGTTCAGGGCGGAGTACACGGTCTCTGCGCTGAGGGTAAAGCTGCCGACCATGCCGAAGTACCAGGCGATACCGTAGACGAGGATACCGGTGCTCATGGCGCCGAGTACGAGGTACTTGATGCCTGCCTCGATAGAGCCCTGGTTGCGGCGGAAGTAGCCAGCCAGCACGTAGGACGTGAGGGTGACAACCTCAAGGCTCACGAAGAGCATGACGAGGTCGCGGGCCTGGGTGAGGCTCAGAATGCCGGCGCAGGCTACCAGGGGAAGGGCGTAGAATTCGCCGGTGCCTTCCTCATTGCCGTTGCCGGCAATGGATTCGCAGCAGACCTTGGTGTAGTCGAAAGCCAGCAGAATGGAAAGCCCCGTGGCTAAGGTTGCGATGAAGCCGAAGAGGTTGGCGTACTCACCGGTGGTCATGAAGAAAGCGGCCACAAAGGAACCCAGCGCGGCGATGCCGGCGTACAGGCGCTTCGGGAGCTTGGGCAGAAGAGCATCTGCCAGGATGAGCAGGGCTGCCAGACCCACCAGGGCGAATGTCGGTGCGAACTGACACCAGGTGTAGGTTGATACGATATTCATATGTTGCTCAATGTTGGGGTGTCAGTGGATATTAGAGGCAGGTGGGGGGCACGATGCCGAAGAGAACGATGAAGACTGCCAGGAAGCAGGCAGCCACGATGTCGAGCACCGTGAGGCTGGTGGCGCGTTCCGTGGTCTTGCCAACCGGGCCTTCGAAGATGTTGCGGAAAGCACGCAGCATGTAGATGGCGCTGATGACCAGACCCCACAGGGCACCGATGGTGGTCAGCTGCACAGGCCCCATGCCACCGAAGAAGTTGGCAACGGCGCCGAGCCAGCAATCGCAGGTGGAGACTGCGGGCGTCCAACCGGCAAAGCAGGATACGAAGATGCTGAATTCGCCAGCGAAGTTGGCCAGCAGGGGCAGGCCTACGGAAGCCATGCCGGCCAGGCCGAACAGGAAACCGAGGGCCGGGAGCTTGGTGCCCAGGCCGCCCATGCAGTCGAGCTCCAGGGTGCGGGTCTGTGCCTCAATCTGCCCGGTGAGCAGGAAGAGCATGGCGATGGTGAGACCATGTGCCAGCATGAGGAGAGCAGCGCCCTGGAAGGCGAGCTCGTTGTTGCCGGCGCAGGCGATGTAGGCAGCAAAGGCCAGGAAGATGTAGCCCATGTGCATCACGGAGGAGTTACCGAGCATGTCGTCCAGACGGGTCTGGGAGATGGTGACATAACCCACCCAGAGCACGTTGCCCAGCAGGAGAACCAGCAGCCAGTTGTTCCAGGTGCCGAAGAGCTCCTGGCACTTCGGCCCGAAGATGTAGGCCAGGGTGAAGAGACCATACAGACCAAACTTCTTGAGCACACCGGCATGCAGCATGGCCACGGGAGTGGGGGCGCTGGCATAGGCCGGGGCTGCCCAGGTGTGGAACGGGAACAGGGAAACCAGCGTGCCGAAACCTACCAGAAGCAGGGCAGAAATGAGCCCGGCAGAGGTGGGCATGGCGCCAGCCTGCACGGCGGCGGCCATATCGCTGAAGGTCCAGGCGTTCATCTGCACGCACAGAAGAAGAAGACCAGCCAGCAGCACCATGGAGGCCAGACCCAGGTAAATGGTGGCGGTCCAGGCGATGTTGCGGCGATCCCCACGGCCATAGTAACCAATCATCACGAAGGTCGGGATGAGGGCCAGTTCATGGAAACCGTAGAAGGAGATGATGCTGTCGGACATGAAAGCGCCGATGGCACCAGTGCTGATGAGCAGGGCAGAGATCGCCCAGCTGCGCTCGGCGTTGGCATCGGGTGCCTTCATGCCGCATACGGCAGCAAAGGTGACCAGAATGGCCAGCAGCACCATGATGCGGCTGAGCGGCAGACCCAGAGTGAGCTGCATGGGCGTGCCACAGAAGCTGGTCAGGCACTCGCTGCAGCAATCAGGAGCCAGCACGGCGAAGCCACCCAGGATAAGGGAGATGACAGCGCTGATGAGGGCTGTGAGACGGCCCGGTGTCTTGAGCAGACCAATGCAGGCTGCTGCAATCACAGGTACAAGGATAAGCCAGATAAGCATGATTGTGAAAAGCGTTTAGAATTGGTTTGCAAGAAGAAGGAGAAGAATGACCAGGCCGATGGCGGACACGAGCGAGTAGGCACGCAGGGAACCGCACTGCAGCCAGCTGCACAGGTAACCGATGCGGACGGAAATCCACACCAGAAGCTGGCAGATGATGCCACGGATGATGAACATATCCAGGAACTCCATGAGGTGGGCAAAACCCTGCTGCAGGCCGCCGATGATGACCTTGTCGTACAGAGCATCAATGTAGAGGCGGTTGCGGAGAGCCTTGGAGATGCAGTTGCCAGCCAGCGGGTCCCTGGTGCGGCTGCCGAGGCCGTAGATGGCCAGAGCCAGGAGGATGCCCAGAGCCAGGGAGCCCATGCTTACATAGAAGGGCAGACCCAGGGCGAAGCCGTGTGCGTGGAAACCGTTGAAGGGAACCAGGTCATTGGCGATGAAGCCATAGCCGGAGATAACGGCCATGACAGCCAGAATCAGGAGCGGCAGGGCCATGGTGAAGCCGGCTTCCTTGGCGTGCTCGGCACCGTGGTCGCGGGCCGGGCCCATGAAGGCCACAATGCAGAGACGCAGCATGTAGAACGTGGTGAGCGCGGCTACGCCGGCACCAATCCAGAAGAAGACGGGGTTCTTGGCCAGGGCGGCATCCAGAATAGCTTCCTTGGAGAAGAAACCGGAGAAGCCGGGGATGGCGATGAGGGCGCAGGTACCCATCATGAAGCAGAGAACGGTGAGCGGCATGCGCTTGGAAAGACCACCCATCTTCCAGATGTCCTGCTCGTGGTGGCAGCAGATGATGATGGCACCGGCACCGAGGAAGAGCAGAGCCTTGAACCAGGCGTGCGTGTAGAGGTGGAACATGGCGGCTTCACCAGCCAGCAGACCCACAGCCATGACCATGTAGCCCAGCTGGGAAAGGGTGGAGTAGGCAAGCACGCGCTTGATGTCGTCCTGCTGGGTGGCCATGATGGCGGCGATAACAGCCGTGATGGCACCTGTCCAGGCGATGATGTTGCAGGCGGTGTCTGTAAAGGCCTCAACACCCATGCTCACCTGCAGGCGAACCAGCATATAGACACCCGCGGCCACCATGGTAGCGGCGTGGATGAGTGCAGATACCGGGGTGGGGCCTTCCATGGCGTCCGGCAGCCACACATGCAGCGGGAACTGGGCAGACTTACCCACGGCGCCGCAGAAGAGGCACACGATGGTGACGGTGAGCACAGCCGGGGCAATGCCGGCAGCCTTGCCAGCCATATCGGCAAAGTTCATGGTGCCGAAGAAGCCCAGGGTGAGCAGAATGCCGAGCAGGAAGCCGAAGTCACCCACGCGGTTGGTGATGAATGCCTTCTTGGCAGCATCAGCAGCGCTGGCCTTGTTGAACCAGTGGCCGATGAGCAGGTAGGAGGAGAAGCCTACCATTTCCCAGCCGATGAAGGTCATGGCCAGGTTATCTGCCAGAACGATGGTGCTCATGCTGAACATGAAGATGCTCAGACCGGCGTAGTAGCGGCTCAGGTTGGAGGAGTCGCCCTTCATGTAGCCGATGGAGAAAAAATGCACCAGCAGGCCAATGCCCGTTACTACCAGCATCATGCGCATGGCAAGCGGATCCATGACCAGACCAAGGTGCAGGCAGAGCTGCTCCAGGGAGCAGGGCATCCATGTATAGACACCCGGAGTGCCGGTCTGCAGACCGGTAAGGTAGGCAATGCAGAGACCGAGGGTAGCCGCAGCGGAAAGCAGCGACAGCGTGGCGGCCAGGCGGGGGTGCTTGTTCAGGCACACCCAGTCAATGGCTGCAACAACCAGGGGCAGCAGCAGGAACAACCAGGGGAGATTGTGAATCATATTCATGCTGGTATTTAGTCTTTAAGTGAGTTGAGAGCCGTGCTTTCCACCGTGCGCCGCGCACGGAACATGGCTACGATGAGAGCAAGGCCGATGGCTACTTCAGCTGCGGCAATGCCGGTGATGAACAGGGACAGCACCTGGGCATCGTACACCGGAACACCGGCGGTTCCCTGTGCGCGGGAGAATGCCACCAGAGCCACGGACGAGGCGCAGAGCATCATCTCCAGGCACATGAACACCACGATGATGTTCTTGCGGACGAGTACACCGGCCAGACCGATGGTGAACAGGATGCCCGACAGAATCAGGTAATGTGCTAACGGAATCATGAGTCAGGAAAAGGGGTTAGTCTTTGCGGATCTTGCGAGCGAGAGCCACCGCGCCCACCGTGCCGGAGAGCAGGGCAAAGCCCAGGATGACAAACGGAATGTTATAGTGAGTGTACAGGCACTTGCCGATGAGCTTCACATCAGAGATAGAGGTGGCCTTGGCGGCATCTTCTGCGGAGATGGAAGGATTCTCCATGCGGGCAGCAGCTGCAGCGCTCAGCTCGGGCAGGGCACCGCCGTACTGTGCAGCCTCAACCGGCTGGGGAGCAGCCTGGCGGGCATCGCCAATCAGGAGCTCACCTGCGCTGGTGCACAGGGTCTTCACCGGGCAGGCGTTATCCGTGGCGCCGGGCAGGTTGATGGCAGCCTTGAAGATGATGCCAGCAGCGCAACCAGCAACGAGCACACCTACGACAGCGTGCCAGCCGGTCTTGCTGGTGTGGTTTTCGTCGTGGATGTCGAGCATCATCACCACGAAGAGGAAGAGCACCAGAATGGCACCAGCGTATACGATGAGCTGCACAATGCCCAGGAACTGAGCACCCATGCCGAAGAAGATGGCTGCCACCATGGCGAAGCACACCGCCATGCACATGGCAGAGTTCACCGGGTTGCGGTATGCCACCACGCCGATAGCGCAGAGCACGGCCAGAGCAGCCAGCACGTAGAACAGAATCTGACAAAGGGAGGATTCAAACATAACGGTATTTTATTTGTACTGGTTCCACTTGTTGACAAGACCCTTGCGCGTGCCGCCCAGACGGTACAGGGTTTCCTTGTCGCGGATGGCCTGCTTGCGGTCGGTCAGGGTGATGAGGTATTCCTTGGAGAGGAAGATGGCTTGTTCGGGGCATGCTTCCTGGCACATACCGCAGTAGATGCAGCGGAGCATATCGATTTCGAACTTGGCGGGTGCCTTTTCCTGCTTCTGGCAGTTGCTGGTGGCTTCTACCTCACCGGGGGTGATGGTGATGGCACGAGCCGGGCAGATGAATTCGCAGAGCTGGCAGGACACGCAACGCTCGCGGCCGTCTTCGCCACGCACCAGGGTGGGGGCGCCGCGGAAGTATTCCGGCAGGCGGGAATCCCAGCGTTCATCGGGGAACTGCATACAGACACCTACGCCCTTCTGGCTGAAATCCTCCTTGCCGCGGCTCTTGCCGAGCAGGGAAAGCACCAGGTGGCGCATGGTGATGGCAAGCCCCTTTACGAGCTCGACCACATACACCTTGTCCAGCAGGCTGAACTTGGGTCGTTTAATCTTGATATAAGACATATTCGTTACAGGAAAAGGGGGTTATTTGATGAAGTAGAGGACAGCGGCGGCCAGGAAGATATTGGCCACGGTGATTTCCAGGAAGTAGAGCCAGCCGAGCTTCATCACCTGGTCCCAGCGGAAGCGCGGCAGAGTCCAGCGCACCCACACGAAGAAGAAGATGAAGGCCAGCAGCTTGATGACGAACATAATCAGCTGGCAGAGCACAGCCAGCCAGTCGCAGTAGGCGGACAGGGCGGCATCTGCACCGAAGCCGATAGACCAGCCACCCAGGAACAGGGTGACCACCACGGCAGAGCCGATAACCATGGCGGCATATTCACCCATGAAGAAGGAAGCGAACTTCATGGAGGAGTACTCGGCGTGGTAGCCGGCCACAAGGTCGGTTTCACATTCTGCCATATCGAAGGGAGTACGGTTGGCTTCAGCAAAGACGCAGGTCACGAAGATGATGAAGCTGATGCCCAGCGGGAGCATCATGGCCCAGCGCTGCCAGCTCAGGCCCTCGCCCCACAGGGGAAGCAGGGTCCAGCCGTTGTCTGCCTGGAACTGCACAATCTGCTGCAGGTTCAGCGTGCCGAACATCATAAGCAGCGGAATGATGGAAAGACCCATGGACACCTCATAGGAAATGAGCTGTGCCGTGGCGCGCAGACCACCCAGGAACGGGAACTTGGAGTTGGAGGACCAGCCGGCCAGGGTAAGACCATATACAGACAGACCGGAGATGGCGAAAATCCACAGCGGGCCGATGTCCAGGTTAGCCACGCACATGGAGATGTGGCCGTAGCAGGTGTTCACCTCAGAGGCGAACGGAATGACGGCGGCGGCCACCATGGGCGGACCCAGCACCAGCATGGGAGCCAGGATGAAGTAGAATTTACGCACGTAGGAGGGGGTGGTCTCCTGCTTCAGGAAGAGCTTGCCGCCGTCCAGGCAGGGCTGAATGAGACCCCAGCAGGGAATCTCGCGGTCCAGGCGCAGCCAGGTGCAGAGCTTGGCAATCCAGCTGGTTTCCGGGATGCCGAAGAACTGCAGCCAGTTCTTGAGGGGCTGTTTCTCCTTGCTGCCGAAACGCTGCAGCAGGAAGAGCGGCAGACCTGCGCGGTTGGGACCGGGGCGGTCCTGAATCCAGCCGGCCACGCGGCGTTCAATCCACACGGAGAGAACCACGAAAGCCAGAATAACGGCAAACATAAGGACCAGCTTGAGCAGTGTGTGAATCAGGTAGAACCAGATTTCGTTGCTCATGAGGTCGTTATACCAATTGATGATAGCGTCCATTTGAGATATGGGGTGTTAGCGGTTTACTTCTTGGCTTTTTCGCGTTCGATGAGGGGGATGGTCACGCCGGTATCCATGATGACCTTGCCTTCGTTGCCGATGTTGCCCCAGGTGATGTCCTGGAGTTCCTCGAATTCCTGAGCCATCTCGTCCAGCACAGACATGGGAGTGGGGCAGGCGATGACGCGTACGCAGTCGCAGCCCAGGCGTTCGGAAAGGTTGCGGCAGATTTCCCAGTCGGACATAGAATCGCCGATGGGCTCGATAGCCTTGTTGAGGCGCTGGATACGGCCGGCCACGTTAATCATGGTGCCGTACTTCTCAGCAAAGGTGACACCGGGCAGCACCACGTCGGCGGCCTTGGTGGTCTCGTTCTCGCTGTGGTGGATGACGAGCAGGTATTCCAGGCCAGCCAGGTCCTCGGCCGTGAAGCCGGCTTCCTCGGTCAGGTCTTCACCCAGCACAATCATGAAGCGGATGCTGTTGTTGCGCACGCCGCGGCGGATGTTGGCCAGTCCGGCACCCGTCTTGCCGAGCACGAGCTTGGCACCGTTGGTGTTCGGGTTGCGGTCATCGCTCACCAGCAGACCGTCGTTCTCGCCCTTACGGGGAACCACGTCGAGCTTGGTGATGCCCAGCTGCTTGGAGAGGGCGCGCACCATGTAGAGCTCTTCATTGGTCATGCGGGCAGAGCAGATCATGGCCGTTTCAGAGGGGGCCATGCGGTGCAGCTGCTCCACCACCATGTTGAAGGTGGCATCCCAGGTGGAGGGGCGCTGGGTGGCACCGGCATCTGTTCTCACCAGCGGGGTGGTGATGCGGGTGTCAGCGTTGATGAACTTGTAGTTAAGGCGGTGGTCATCGGGCATCCAGCAGCTGTTCACGGCGTCGTTCTGGCGCGGGGTGATGCGGTATACCTGCTGCTCGCGGGTCCAGATGTTGATGTTGGTGCCGGTGCCGCAGTTCACATCGATGGTGGGAGTGCTCTTAAGGAACCACACGCGCATCTTGAAGCGGAAATCCTTGCTGGTCATGGCGCCCACGGGGCAGATATCCACCACGTTCATGGAGTAGTTGCTGTCCAGCTGGGTGCCGGGGTAGCAGGCAATGGCGTTGTGCGTGCCACGGCCAACCACGCCGAGTACATCCTGACCGGCGATTTCCTTCATGAAACGCACGCAGCGGCGGCAGAGCACGCAGCGTTCCTGGTCCAGGTTCACGCGCGGACCGATGGAGAGGTTCTTGCCCTTCTTGGTCTTTTCTTCGGTGAAACGGTGGGTACCGCTGCCGTAGTCGGTGGTGTATTCCTGCAGCTTGCATTCACCGGCCTGGTCGCAGATGGGGCAGTCCAGCGGGTGGTTGGAAAGCAGGAACTCCAGCACGCCGCGGCGGGCTTCCTCGGTGAGCTTGCCAGTGGTGCGGATGCCCATGTTCTCGGCCACGGTGTTGGCGCAGGCAATGATGGCGCGGGGCATCCAGCTGATGGGCAGGTAGCCGTCATCTCCATACTGCGGGGTGGTGCCGGGGGCCTGGCGCGGGGGCATGCCCTGTTCTACAAGGCACATGCGGCAGGAACCGACAACGGAAAGTTTGGGGTGGTAGCAGAAGCAGGGTACATGCGCGCCCACGGAGTTGCAGGCGTCAGCAATACGCGTGCCCTTGGGGAAGCGGTACCATTTGCCGTTAATCTGGACGTTCACCTTGCCTTCAGCGGCGGCGGCGTCTTTCGGCAGAATTGCGGGGGGTGTACTCATTGTTTCAGAAAAAGTTTAGTCTTCGCGGGTGAGGAACTTGCGGGCCTCCTTAGCCTCGGGGGAGTGCGGCTTGAGGGCGTTGATGGGCTTGGTAAGCGCCAGGAACTCCTCACGGAACTTGGTGACAAATGCCTGAGTGGGCCAGGAGCATGCCTCGCCGAAGGCGCAGACGGTGCGGCCGCAGATGTTGTCGGCCACGCTCTGGAGCAGGTCCACATCCTCCGGAGAGCCCTTGCCCTCACAGATACGGGTGGAAAGCTTGAGCATCCAGGGGTTGCCCTCGCGGCAGGGGGAGCACTGGCCGCAGGATTCCCAGGCATAGAAACGGTTCAGGTTGTTCAGCATCTTGGGCATGCTGCGGCTGTCGTCCATCACAATGATACCGCCGGAGCCGCTCATGGAGCCGTGCTGGGCAATGCTGTCCAGATCCAGCGGCACGTCAAAGATGCTCATGGTGCGCACGGAGCCATCGCTGTTGCGGCCCTTCAGCATCTCATCGCAGCGCATCACCTTGGCAGATGCACCACCGGGGATGATGGCCTTGAACTTGCGGCCGCGCTTAGGCCCACCGCACACATCATACAGCAGCTCACCAAAGGTCATGGAGCCGGAGATGATTTCGTAGTACCCCGGGCGTTTCACGTCGCCGGACACACCGATGATGCGGGTGCCGGGAGAGCGCTGGGCGCCTTCAGCGGCGTAGGCCTCGCCACCGCGCATGAGCACCTGGCGCACCTGGCACAGGGACTCCACGTTGTTCACGATGGTGGGGCAGCCATACAGACCGATGGCAGCCGGGAAGAAGGGCGGCTTGATGCGCGGATACGGGCGCAGACCTTCAATGGAGTTGATAAGGCCGGTTTCTTCACCGCAGATGTAGGCGCCGGCGCCGCGGTGCAGGATGAGCTTCAGGTCATAGCCCTTGCCCAGAATGTTCTTGCCCAGGAAGCCGGCTTCCTCAGCCTCCTCCAGAGCCTTCTGCATAATCTTGGCGGCCTCCGGGAATTCTTCACGCATGTAGATGACACCGAAGTGAGCCTGCACGGCGTAGCAGGCAATAATCATGCCTTCGATGAGCTGGTGCGGATCCTGGTGCACCACAAAGCGGTCCTTGAAGGTGCCGGGTTCAGATTCGTCGCAGTTGCAGACCACGTATACGGGCTTGGTGTTGCCTTTGGGAATGAAGGTCCACTTTACGCCGGTGGGGAAACCTGCACCACCGCGGCCACGCAGCCCGCTCTTCTTCACCTCCTCGGTGACTGCGGCGGGATCCATTTCCATGGCCTTCTTCAGGGTCTCGTAGCCGCCATCCTTAATGAAGCACTGGATGGAGGGATCATACCCCTTGCGGTCGATATTGCGGAAAATACGGCGGGTTTCGCGCGGATGCGGTTCCTTGCCGGGCTTGTAAATGATTTCGCTCATGGTTCGCTAAAGGGGGTTACTTCTTAGGCTGGTACTTGGCGATAATCTCGTCAATCTTCTTGGTGGTCACCTGGGAGTACAGCACCTCGTTGACCATCACATTCGGGCCGAAACCGCAGTTGGCCAGGCATTCCACCGGCTCAACACTGAACAGACCATCCGGGCTCACCAGCATGGGTTCCTCGTCGCACATATCGGCGAAGTTCACGCCAATCTTCTCGCAGATGTAGGGAATGAGTTCCTCGCCGCCGGAAAGGGAGCAGGCGATGGTGCGGCACACGCGGAAGTGGTACTTGCCGGGGCACATGGTGTGAATGCCGGGGTAGAAGGTTACAATGCCGGCCACGTGGATGGGCGTGCTCTTGCACATTTCAGCAATCCAGGGCATGGCATCGGCGCAGATGTAGCCGAACTTTTCCTGCACCAGGTGGATGATGGGCAGCACGGCGGACTGCTCCTTGCCTTCCGGGTACTGAGCCACCAGAGCCTTGGCTTCCTTCACCAGGGCGGGGGTCACCTTGAACTTCGGGAAATGCTGCTCACCGGGGGACGGCTTGGCCGCCGTGATGGCATCAATCGCGTTGGGGGTATCGGACATGATAAGTTCTTTCGTTGTCAGAGAGTTTAAAATTGGATTAACGGTCGCATTCGCCCTGCACGAAGTCGAAGGAGCCCAGAATGGCGCCTACGTCGCTCACAAGGTGGCCCGGCAGCAGTTCCGGCAGAATGGAAAGTGTGCAGTAAGAGGGGCTGCGCATCTTCAGTCGGTTGGCAATGCCGCCACCCTGGGAGTCCAGGAAGAAGCCGAGCTCACCCTTCGGGTTTTCGGCAGCAAAGTATACCTGGCCGGCCGGGGCGTTCACGCATTCGGTGGTCACCATGAACTGGCGGATGAGTTCCTCGATGCCCTGCATGGCGTCTGCCTTCTTCGGCAGAATGCCCTTGTCCAGCTGTACCCAGATGGGGCCGCCCGGCATGGTAGCAATCACCTGGCGGATGATGCGTACGGACTGGCGGATTTCTTCCATGCGTACCTGGAAGCGGGCGTAGCAGTCGCCTTCCTCGGCCACCGGTACATCAAATTCGTATTTCTCGTAACCCAGGTAGGGGTTGGTCTTGCGCAGGTCGCGGCAGACACCGCTGGCGCGCAGGTTGTTACCGGTCATGCCGTTCTGCAGGGCCATCTCCTTGGTGATGACACCCACGCCGACAAGGCGGTCGATGAAAATCTTGTTGTGCAGCAGCAGCTTCTCCATTTCGTCCACGGTACGCATGGCGCTGTCGCAGAAGGCAAGAATCTGTTTCTCGATGCCCTTGGGCAGGTCGCGCGTCATGCCGCCGATGCGGGTGTAGCTGGAGGTGAAGCGGGCGCCGCAAATCTGTTCGTACAGGTTGTGTACGCGTTCCTTTTCCTCGAATGCGTAGAGGAAGGCGGTCATGGCGCCGGTGTCCATGGCGTACACGCCCGTGCCCAGGAAGCAGGAGGAAATGCGGGAAAGCTCACAGCACAGCACGCGGATGGCCTGGCCACGCTCCGGCAGCTCCCAGCCCAGCAGTTTTTCTACTGCACAGGCGTAAGCAATGTTGTTGCTCATCGGGGCGAGGTAGTCCATGCGGTCTGTGTAGGTCACAAACTGGTTGTAATGGCAGTTCTCGGCAATCTTCTCCATGCCGCGGTGCAGATAACCAATCACCGGGTCGCAGGATACAATCTCCTCACCGTCAATCACCAGCTTCAGGCGCAGCACGCCGTGCGTCGCCGGGTGGGAGGGGCCTACATTCAGGGTTACCAGCTCACCGCGGTCATCTGCATCGTTCTTCAGATAATCCATCGCAGCGCTCGCTACATCAGGCACTTGTATAAATTTTGTCGTGTTCATAACCTGGGAATACGGGGCCACCTGCGGCCACAGTTACGCACGGATATTAAACACCTTTCCGTTGTAAAGTGCAAGCCTAAAGTAGATTGCTCACTAAGTTTTGCGGGCGCGCGAGGGTGTTAGTTGAGGCGAACAGATGGGGCTTTTTTCGGGTAAGTCGCACTCGTGGCTTGCAAAGGAATAGGGAAGGGGTATGATAAAGGCATGAGTATGGTAACCGCAGAGCAGTTGGATATGGTGCGCGCATGGGCCGCCGCCGGCGTGGATTTGAATGGTATTCAGAAAAACCTGGCCGCCGAGTGTGGTGTGCACATGACCTATATGGATGTGCGCTTTCTTCTGCTGGATTATGGTATAGAGATTGCCGTGCCCAGCGCTGCGCCTGCTCCGGAGCCTGCAGCACCTGCTGCTCAGCCGGCGGTTGAGCCGGTAGAGGCTGTGCCTGCTCCGGCACCTGCGGGGCCGGCGGGTAAGCCGGTGGTGACGCTGGATGAACTGATGCTGCCCGGCACGCTGATTTCGGGTAAGGTGCAGTTCTCTTCCGGTACCAAGGGTGGCTGGCAGATTGATCAGCTGGGCCGTTTTGCCTGGAATTCGCTGGAGGGGCAGCCCACGCCGGAGGAGCTGCAGGCTTTCCAGTTCGAGCTTACGCAGATTCTGAGCCGCGGTGGTATGTAAGCGGCCGCATTCAATGATTAGTTAGAATTAAAATCAGTACGAAGTTTTTAGCCGAAAGAAAATCCCCGGTTGGTGAGCCAACCGGGGATTTTAATGTGTAAAGATTTTATTCGTGATTAATCGAGAGAGGTGCGAACGTAGTTGTACTTGCTCTGGAAGCCGAGTTCCTCGGGGAATTCAGAGAAGCCGCCCCATACGTTGTATTCCTTGCTGCCGCTGCGGCCGCAGGAATCCTGGTAGCAGGGCTTGTAGGTGCACTTGTAGGTGGGAGCCCAGAAAGTTACGAGCTCATAGAAACCATAGCCCACGCGGGAAAGAGTGCGGCTCACGCCGTCAACAACACCAACGGAGAAAGCGGCGTTGTTACCCTCGGCGCTGTTCCAGCGAATCATGGTGGTGGGGATTTCCTCAACGGCGAAAAGAATGTTGCCGATGGCACGACCCAGCTTGCGGGTGGCCGTGTACTCAGAGGCGGGAGGAGCCTGAATGTCGGCGTACGTGGTGCCGGCAAGAGCCAGGAGAATTGTAGAAAGGAGTAAGCGCTTCATGACGCAATCAGAAATACCATATCATTTCATTCCCTGCAAGCAAAAAATGAGGTTTTGCTCCGAGATTGGGAAAAATCAGCCTAAAAGTTCTGAAATGTCAGTCTGAGTTTCTTCGTCGGTGAGGTAGCAGCCGGTGTCGGAGCCGTACCAGTGGCCGTTTGCAAAGGCAGCGCGGGTGCGGAAACCACCGCCGCAAAGGGCGAAGTGCTTGCAGGTGGCGCAGCGGCCGCTCAGCTTCTTCTGGCGCTCCAGCGGGTCATCGCTGCCGCGCAGTTCCTGGAGTACGGCGGCGCTGGGTTCCTGAGCTGCTTCCCATACATCGGAGAATTTCTGGGTTTTCACGTTGCCGAGGGTGACGCCCTGCCAGAACTGGTCGGGGTGGATATTGCCCTGGGTGTCGATATTGGCGATGCCGCGGCCGGAGCTATTGGCGCCGCCGCCGTTCCAGGTGAGCAGGCGCAGGGTTTCCTTGGCCAGGGGGTGCCCCTCGCGCAGCTGGCGCAGCAGCAGGTACACGCCGTCTGCAGGCTGGGTCACGGTGAGCAGCTCGCGGGTCTGCCCGGCGGCGTGCCAGGCTTCTGCCCGGGCGATAAGCATATCAATGGCAGAGCGGGCTTCCTCCGGTTTCAGGCTGGCTACATCTACGCCGCGGCCGGTGGGTACCAGGTGGTAGAAGCATACGCGCTGTATTCCCTCCTGCTCGATGAAGTTGAGAATCTGCTCCATGCTCTGCACGTTGTTGCGGGTAAGGGTGAGGCGCAGGCCGGTTTTCTGGCCCACTTCCTCGCAGAGTTTGAACCCGCGGATGGCGCCGTCGAATGCGCCCTTCACGCCACGGAACTGGTCGTGCACCGCGCCGATGCCGTCCAGCGAGATGCCCACATAGGCTACGCCCAGGTCCTTGAACATGCGGGCGTATTCCGGGGTGATTCGGGTGCCGTTGGTAGAGATGGTTACCTTGAGTCCTTTTTCTGTGGCACGCTGCAGAATCTGGGGCAGCTGCGGGTGCAGCAGCGGTTCGCCGCCGGAAAGCAGCAGGGCGTTCACCTTGTAGTCTGCCAGGTCATCAATCACCGCGCAGCACTGCTCCCAGCTCAGCTCGCCGGCGTAGCGTTCAGCGTGTGAGTCGGCATAGCAATGCACGCAACGCAGGTTGCAGGTGCGGGTGATGTTCCATACCACGATGGGTTTGCGCACGCGCGAGGAGGCAGGCATGCAGGCAGCGGTGCTGCTGTTGGGTATATGGCTGCCGTGGCTCAGGCCGTAGCGGATGTGGTCGGCGGGTTGGGCTGCACCCGTCCAGAGTTTGGTGATGTTGATCATGGCTGTGGAGAAACGCCGCGCAGGGCGGCAGGAATATAGTTACAAAGAGGTTCGGCGGCCATCATGTCGCCATTGCTGCCGTAGGCGCGTGCGCGGGAGCCGCCGCAAAGCCTGCGGTATTCGCATTTGCCGCACTTGCCGCCCAGCGCATCATCATTGCGCAGCTGCACAAAGAGCGGGTGCTCGCGGTAAATGGTGGCCAGGTCATCGGTGCGCACATTGCCGGCTGTGAGGGGCAGGAAACCGCTGGGCTGAATTTCACCCACGTGGGAGATGAAGGCCACGCCCTTGCCATCGCGGGTGGGTACCATGTGGCGCGGGGCAGGGGCGCCGCTGGTGCGGGCGGCCTGCATCATGGCGCGGCGGTAGTGGTGCCCCTCTGTGGTCTTGATGGCGAAGGGGAGCTCGGCGCGCAGCTCCAGGAGCCGCTGCCACAGGGTCTCCAGTTCATCGGCGGTGGGAAGCTCCTCCATCGTGGCGCGGCCGGTGGGCACCAGCAGGAATACGCTCCATACATCCGGCTCAATCTGCTTGAGCAGCTCCACAAAACCCTCCAGCTCGGGCAGGGTGGTGCGGGAGATGGTGGTGTTGATTTGCAGCTGGATGCCTGCTTCCTTTGCCATGCGGGCGGCCTGCAGGGTGCGCTCGAAGGTGTGCGGCACGCGGCGGAAGGCATCGTGCGTCTCCTGGGTGGCGCCATCCAGACTCAGACTCATGCTTACCACGCCTGCCTGGCGGAGTTTGTGAAAATCTGTATGAATCAGGCGGTTGGTGGCGGCGGGGCTCAGCGCTACACGCAGCCCCTTGGCTGCGGCGCGTTCGATGATGTCGAATATATCTCTGCGCATCATGGGGTCGCCACCGGTCAGCACCAGCATGGGCGGATTCAGCTCGGCAATCCTATCCACCAGGGTCATGGCTTCCTCATGGTTCAATTCCTGCGGGTGGCTTTGCGGCTGGGCTATGGCCCGGCAGTGCCGGCAGGCCAGTGCGCAGGCGCGCGTTACTTCCCAGAACAGGATGAACGGACGGTCGGCAAAATCGCACATGGGCGGATGGTGGGGCGCAGTCACGCGCGCATTGTACACACTCGCGCGCTCCTTGGCAAGTCCCGATTTGTTCGCCCTTGTAACGATTTTGTCAGCAAATTTTACAAAAACTGCGACAAAAAACTTGACACTAACGTCCATTTGCTGTATCTTGCCTGCCCGTTCCCGGACAATATATCAACAACGAAAGAAAAATCATGCGTTCCGTATCTGTACGTAAAGGAGAACCGATCGATCGCGCTCTGAAGCGCCTTAAGACCAAGCTCGACACCGAGGGTATCCTCGAGGAGATGCGCCGTCGTCGCGCTTTCGAGAGCCCCATGGATGAGAAGCGCCGCAAGGCTCGTTCCGCCAGCAAGCGCAACAAGGTGAAGTGGCACTTCACCAACAAGGAGGAGATTCCGGCTGCTGCCGTGACCCCCGCTGTTGAGGCCTAAATCCCACTGTTCGGGAAAGTTTTCTGAAGAAGGACAAGCTGCAAAGCTTGTCCTTCTTCAATTTTTTTAAGTTTGAAAGTAAAATCGCCTTTACGCCTGCTGCATGGCTGCTACGCAGCGGCGGGCTACCTCCTGCCAGCAGGGGAACTGGGGCAGGTCTGCCATATCCGGTGCGTCATAGGCGGCATTCAGGGTGCGGATGAAATCTGCCTCATCCTCGTTGTTGAAAGTGAAGCGGGCAGGTATGTTTTCGCAAATGGGGGGCAGGGCGCTGGCAATGCAGGGAACGCCGGCGCGCAGGCATTCCACCGGGGGCATGCCGAAGCCTTCGTAGTCAGAGAAATAGATGGCGCAGCGTGTTTCCTGCTGCATGATGCGCTGTAATTCATCGAACGGAAGCCGCCCATGCTGCACCCAGTGTGCGCCGGGCAGGGGGCAGTTCTGGGGGAGCCTGCCAATCAGGTGAATACGGATATGGGCGGCATTGCTGCGCTGTTGTAGCCAGCTTTCCACACGGCGTATGCCCAGCTGGGTGAGCTTGTGCGGGAAGGGCGAGGCATAGAACAGCAAGTCACGTCCGCCTGCTGGCTGGTAGGCGCGCGGCTCGTCGTCGAACCCGATGCCCACTACCGCGGTGCGGCAGCCGGGGCAGTAGTGCTCATAGCGGCTCTTGTTGAACTGGGTGGAGGTGAGCACCAGGTCGGAAACCTGCAGAGAGCGGAGCCCCAGCATGCGGAAGTAAATGAGCTCGTGCTTCGGGAAGGGGGAATCGCCCTCTCCCTGGTGCTGCTCATAGTATTCCCAGTTCACATCGTGCAGGTAGCATGCCAGCTTTGTTTTGCCCAGCATGGGGAAAAAGGGCGGGAATCCCTTGGGGAGAATGGCCCAGTCCGGCTTGAGGCGGCGAATGGCGGCGCACACGCCTGCCTGGTCCCACCACACGCGGCCGAACTTGCGGGGTACGGGCTTATCTGCCAGGTGCAGGTGTACATGCGGCGGTAAGTTGGTGAAATGGGAAGCGCATTCGTCATTCCCCAGCAGGTGCAGCTCCGAAACTCCCGGCGCCTGCATCAGCCCCCGTGCCAGCCCCATGGATACATTGAAGATACCCACAGATTTTGTGGCCTTGAAACTCTGGTCGGTGAGGGCTAAAAGCAGTTTCATATTTTCGCGTGAACTCTGGCATACTTTCGGTAGGCTGTCAAGTTTTTTTGCATGTGTGCTTGCGGGGCAGGGGGGTATTTGGTATGATGCCGCTCATGGCAGATGAGAAAAAATCAATGCGTCTGACGGAGAGTATTCCCGGACGTCTGGCCGGGGTGTTGCTTGCCCTGCTGTGGGTGTTTTCAATGAGTGGTGTAGATGCTCATGCTTTCAGTTCTTTCCCGGTGTGTGTGGTGCTGGTTGTTGTGTTGCTGCTGGTGCTCGGGGGGCTTCTGGCTGGGCAGCGTGTGGTGAGCATGAGCTGGCTGGGCTGGCTCTCTCTGCTGGTGGGCGGGTATTTCCTGCTGCGCTGTATGTTCAGCTATGCCGTGGTGGATTCCTGGTGCGAAACAGTGCTGATACTGGGTGCTTTTGTTTATTACGTTGCCGGGGTGTATGCCGCGCAGAGCCGGGGGTATACCCCCTTGTTCTGCGTGCTGGGTGGTGCCCTGCTGCTGAACATGCTAGCCTTTGCCGTGGTGCGGCAGCCCTGGTTCTGCCTGGAATGGACCGGGCGCGCACCGCAGACTTTTGCCGGGGCGAACTCTCTGCCCACCACCTTGTTTGTGTATAAGAACTTTGCCGGTGTGTTCATGTGCGTGGGTGGTGTGCTGGTCGGCATCTGGGGCATCTGGATGAAGCGGGGCCTGCTGCGGTGGGTGTTCATTTTCTTGGCTCTGGCGTCATTGGGGGTGTCGTTCATGTGCGGTACCCGAGCGGTGTATATGGTTATTCCCTGCCTGCTGGTGGTAGGCTGGTTGCAGTATGTGCTGTGCCGCATCTGGGCAGACAGGAAGCTGGGCTCAGTTCATTTTATTGCCGGTCTGGCGTTGCTGCTGATGGCGGGGCTTGCTGTGTATGAGTTCTTCTTCGGTGGGGAATTGGCTTCGCTGATTACCGGGGCGGATTCTCACCTGCGTTACCTTATCTGGTCAGCCGTCTGCGAGGTGCTGCCGACCGTTCCGGTTATCGGCCACGGGGCAAATGCCATGCAGTGGGAAATTGTGCCGTACTACAATGAGTGGCAGCTGCCGAATTACGCTCACAATGAGTACCTGCAGGCATGGGTGGATTATGGCCCCGTGGGGGTAGTGCTTATGCTGGGTGTAGTGTTGGCTCATGTGGTGCGTGGATTCATCTGCCTGGGGGAGGAGCTTGTGGAGCCTCACCGCAAGGTGCTTGTTGTGGCGTGCAGCCTGGTGCTGGTCAGTCTGTCCGTTTATGCGCTGGTGGATTTCCCGTGGCATTCCTATGCTCTAGTGGCTTTTACGGCCTTTGCGGCTGGCGTGCTGGCTTCTCCGTTCCCCCACCAGGCATCTGCCTTGCTGGGCCGCAGAAACTGGGCTGCGGGCCATGCGCCGGTGGTGCGGGTGGTGGTGCAGAAGTGGCCGGGGCGTGTGCTGCTTATCGGGCTTGCCTGCGGCCTGGGGATTATATCCGGGCGCCTTGCCTATCGCTTGTGGCATCCCTGGGAGGCTCAGTGGGCGTATAATGATTTGTGCAATCCGAGGGTTGACCCCCGCGGCGATGCGAGGCGCGATTTTATTGCACGGCTGATGCCGCTGTACCCCAGCCCGGCTTTGGCGGATACATACTTTATGCTGCCGCCGTATGCCCCGGATCTGGCCGAGCGTGAGCAGCTTCTCAAAACGGCGCTGAAGGCGAATCCCCGGCAGTTGTTTACCCTGACCATGCTGGTGGATGTCCTGGTTGCTCAGCATAAGCACGCCGAGGCTGAGCAGCTGATGCGCGAGAGCTATGCAGGCGAGTCGATGCCCGCTTCTCTGCTGAATAACTGGCCTGCTTACTATGCCTATAACCTGCTCATGTGGGGACGCTATGAAATGCAGCAGGGTAATCATGCACGGGCACTGTCGCTCATGGATTACGCGCTGAAGATGAACAGCGTCTCCGGAATTCATTTCAATGTTATCTGGCGTTCGGGGGCTCAGCCCTGGAAGGAACATGGCGGTATCAAGCCGGAGCTTCCCCAGCAGATTCGCGTAGCAAAGCAGGATGTGCATATGCTGCGCTTAATCTGCCCTCAGCCGGATGATAGCTGGCAGCTGCCTGCTCAGCCGGGTGGGCGGCCTGCGTTGTATCGCTCCTTGGTTAATCAAGCCAGATAATGCCCTCGCTTTTTCACTAAAAACTAAAAAAATATCGCACGCTGGTGTTTTCCGCTTGCAAAAGCGTGAAAAAAATGCAATATAAGAAGAAATCCGCTATCGCGGCACCAGACTTTACTGACGTTATGAGTACTCCTCCTCTTCCTCCGACTCCTCCGCGCCCGGTTCCTCCCACCGCTCCCCGTCCGGTAGCACCCGCAGCTCCCACTGCTCCTGTGCCCCCGCGCCCGGTGGCTCCCGCCGCGCCTGCAGCTCCCATGCCGCCGCGTCCGGTGGCTCCTGCGGCACCTACTGCTCCTGTGCCTCCTCGTCCCGCTGCTCCTGGTGCTCCTGTGCCCCCCACTGCGCCCCGCGCTGCTTCCACAGTTCCGCTGGCACCCGCAGCTCCTGCCCGTCCGGTGGCTCCCGTTGCTCCGCGCATGACGCCGACCATGCCGCTGCAGGCTCCTGCCCGCCCCGCTGCACCTGGCGCTCCCGCCGCACCCGCAGCCCCCAGACCCGCTGCGCCCCCCACTGCACCCATTGCTCCTAAGCCTGCAGCACCCGCAGTCCCTGCTGCCCCTGCAGCCCCGGTTGCCACGGCTCCGCTTCCCGCAGCTCCTGCCAAGCCTGCTGCAGATGCAGCTCCCGCTGCACCTACGGCCACGGTTCCTGTTTCCAAGCCCGCCAAGCCTGCAAGACCTGGTGTAAAGGCTGGTGCCAAGACTGGCGCTGCCAAGCCCTCCGCTACTTCCAAGAAGAAGGCTGCCGAAATTATCGAGGAAGAGGAGACCAAGCCCACGCATCCCACGGTGCTTGTGGTGACGGTGATTGCCCTTCTGGCTGTTCTGTACCTCTGCTACCAGCAGTACGCTATCGACACGACCTTCGGCCGTGTATCCGAGCCGACCTTCGGCTGGCCGTCTGATGGCGCTTCTGAGGATATCTCCGCCGGTGATGAGGAAGAAGCCACCGAGGAGGATGCTGCTTCTGAAGATGAAGGTGACGGAGGCGAGGAAGAAGCCTCCGACGAAGAAGAGTAATTTTTCAACGGAAGAGAGGCTTCCTGAGTCTCATCCCTCACCATGGCATTACAGATTACAGACAGCGATTTCGAAACGGAGGTTCTCCAGAGCCCTGTACCCGTGCTGGTGGATTTCTGGGCTCCCTGGTGTGGTCCGTGCAAGATGATTTCCCCCATTGTGGATCAGATTGCAGTGGAGCTTGCCGGGCAGGCCAGGGTCTGCAAGGTGAATGTGGATGAGGATAATACTCAGGAACTCTGCAACCACTTTGCTATCCGCTCCATTCCCACCCTGATGTTCTTCCGCGGTGGTGAGCTGGTGGATACTATTGTGGGTGCCACTTCCAAGGAGAATCTGGTGGCTCGGCTGCGGGCCTGCATGTAACGCACCTGCCACCGCATGAAATTCTGAACAAGAACCAGCACCGCCGGTGGTTATCACCAGGCGGTGCTTTTTACAACAAAAAACGAAAAACATAACGTATATGGCACTCAAAGAAGTAACTGAGAGCACGTTTGAGGCAGAGGTCCTCAACTCCCCCGTACCCGTACTGGTCGATTTCTGGGCCACCTGGTGCGGCACCTGCAAGATGATGATGCCTGCTGTGGAGCAGGTGGGCACTGCCCTGGGCGCTGAGGCCAAGGTGGTGAAGGTGGATGCCGGCCAGCCCGCTGGTCAGGCCATCGCTGTGCGCTATGGTGTGCGCTCTCTGCCTACCTTCATCATTTTCAAGGGTGGCGAGGCTGTGACCACCATCACCGGCATGACCACCAAGGACAAGCTCATCGCTGCCATCAAGGCTGCCTGATTTTCGGCTTGAATAACTTTGTAGGGCACTACTGCTGAGGCGGTAGTGCTCTTTTTCTTGCGGCAGAATCGTTTTTTTGGTAGAATGGACCGCATGAACGCAACGACTTATGTAGCCGCCGCGCTGTTGATGACCCCGCTGAGCATGGCCGCCGTGCCTGTCCATTTCTCTGACCGGGCAAAGGAACTCCTCGCTGAGGAGGTGCAGATTGTTCCTGCCGAGCGCCCTCTCAATGTGGTCTATTTCCTGGGTAATGATAACGAACCCTCTGCTGATTTTGAACGCCGTATCAGCGAACTGATGCTTTATGTGCAGCAGTACTACGCCAAGGAGATGACCCGCCTGGGCTACCCCGGCCGCACTTTCGGGCTCCAGCTTATGGAGAACGGCAACGTGAAACTGCACGTGGTGCGCGGTAAGTACCCCGCCACCGATTATGCCTATGGAACCGGCCACGGCAAGTGCCTAGAGGACATTGCCGAGTATGCCAAGGCAAATCCCGGTGCTATCTGCAGCGGCCATACTCTGGTCATCATGCCCACTTTCCAGAATGACGAGTACAACGACCTGAACCCGGGTGGCGTGCCCTTCTACGGTCTGGGGCGTAACTGCTTTGCTCTGGACTATACCCACTTCGACCTGAGCCACATTGGCCAGAATACGCACGAGGGGCGCCTGCTTACCAAGTGGCTGGGTGGTCTGGCTCATGAACTGGGCCATGGCCTGAACCTGCCGCACAACGAGGGCCCGGTGAGCGAGAAGGCTGCCCTTGGCACGCCGCTCATGGGCGCCGGTAACTACACCTTCGGCATGCGGCCCACCTACCTCACGCAGAACTCTGCCCGCTTGTTGGATTGCTGCCAGGTATTTGCCCCCGCCGGTGATAAGACGGAGTTCTACGCTGAATGTCCTGCCCCGGTGGTGCAGGCTGCCAGCTTCAAGTGGGCAGGCGATAGCCTGAAACTCTCCGTGACCTGCACAAACTGTGAGTACGTGAACGTGCTTGTGCAGGACCCTCCCTACAACGTGAACCAGGATTACGATGCCGTGGCCTTTTGCCTGGAGGCTGAGGTGCCCGGCACCTACACCGTCACCATTCCCGTGGCAGAGCTTGCCGACCGCAAGAACACCGGTAAGGCTGAGCAGGGTATCGATATCCTGCTGGTGCAGAAGAACGGCAACCGCTACCGCTGGAGAACCACCTTCGATTGGTCCACCCTGAAACCCGGCGATGTGATTCCGCTCTCCAAGCCGGAAACCATGTGGCAAGGATATTAACCAGAAAGGGCTCCGGAAGGAGCCCTTTTTGATTGACTATTGACTATTGACTATTGAACAGTTCCGCGGGCTTCCAGCCCGCCTGTATTCTGATTAGTCCTTAATCCCTAATCCTTATTCCTTCCCTTTGGGTTGTTGCTGGGTGATGCAGTGAATGGCGCCGCCTTCAATAACCAGGCGGCGGGCATCAATGCCTACCACGCGGCGGCCGGGGAATGCCTCGCGCAGAATGCCCAGCGCGCGGTCGTCCTCCTTGTCCTGCATGAAGATGGGTACAATCACGCTGCCGTTGCAGATGAGGAAATTAGCATAGCTGGCAGGCAGCTGCTCCAGGCGCCAGTCCTGCGCTACCAGCGGCTGCGGCATGGGCAGGGGGATAATCTCCACGCGGTGGCCGGAGGGGGTGCGCAGATCCTGCAGTCGTTCGTTGTTCTCTGCCAGGGCGCGGTAGTGCGGGGAGTGCGGGTCGGGCTCCACAATGGAAACCACCGCTTCCGGGTTTACAAATCGCACCATGTCATCGATGTGGCCATCGGTATCATCACCCTCGATGCCGCTGCCCAGCCAGAACACATGCGTGGTGCCCAGCATGCGGTGCATCTCGGCTTCAATATCAGCCTTGGTGCAGCCAGGGTTGCGGTTCGGGTTCAGCAGCACCGCCTCAGTGGTGAGCACCAGCCCCTCGCCGTTGCCTTCGATAGCGCCGCCCTCCAGAATAATATCACTGCAGAGCTGCGGCAGCCCCAGGCTGGCGGCTATGCGGGCGGGTACTTCATTGTCCAGATTCCAGGGTGCAAACTTGCCGCCCCAGGCGTTGAAGGTCCAGTTGGCCAGCTGCATGCCGCCATCCTGGCGCCTGGTGAAAATCGGCCCGTGGTCGCGACACCACACATCATTGGTGGGGTGGTCATACAGGCGGAAGTTCTGCACCCCGCGGGCTCGTAGCAGCTTGTCGATGCCGGCGTGCAGCGGAGCCGCGGCGTTGATACGCACCTCGGCCTCTGCGGCAATGGCTGCAGCCAGCTCAGCATAGCGGCCGTGCAGCTCCTGCAGCCCGCCCTGCCAGAGGTCATCGCGGTGCGGCCAGGAGAGCCACACAGCCTCCATCGGTTCCCATTCAGCGGGCCAGCGCAGCTCTGTTCCTTGCATAGCTTCAGTGCTCATGGTATCAGTTCGGGAGTGTGAGGGTTTCGTAGGGGGCATCGAGCAGCAGGGAAACGGGCGTCAGGTTATCGAACTGCTCCTGGCGGTCGCCGTCCTGCTTGCCGAACACGCCCACCTCAATCAGGTTGTACACCAGGTTGCCCACGTCAGAGGATGTGGTGATATTCCACTGCTCCATCACCGCCAGCGCCAGCGGGCCGTATTCTTCCAGCGCATAGGCGCAGAACCCGAAGTACAGCTCCTCTGCGCTCAGGTGCGGATTCTCTGCCGGCTTGCGGCATTTCTCCACAGTGGCATCCAGCGCAGCGCGGATGAAAAAGTACGCATCGGCCGGGTAATCTTCGTTCTTCTGCAGAATCTGTTCCACTGCATCCTCAAAACTGTAAGCCATGGCTGCATGCTACCATGTTCCAACTGCCAACGCAATAGCAAATAGCTGCATATTCGCTTGCCAGCCGGGGGCGATTGGTATAGAATACGCCGCATGAACGCACGCGCCCGCCTTTCCTTTACCCGCCCGCTGGTGGTGGGGTCTGTTTCTGATATGGCTGCCTGGAATGCCGCCTGTGCGGCGGAGTCGTTGCCGTGCGATGTGGTGGAGCTGCGGGCAGATGGTTTGCCGGCTGATACAGACTGGGCGGCGCTGGCTGCCATGCACTGCTGCCGCCCCGTGCTGGTTACGGTGCGCCACGAGAGCGAGGGTGGCCTGCGCCCCATGAGCCCGGCGGAGCGTCTGCGCATTGCCCGCGCCCTGCTGCCCCTGGCCTCTGCGCTGGATTGGGAGATTGCCCTGCTGCCCGAGGCTTTGGAACTGGTGGCCGAAGCTCACGCCGCCGGGGTGCCTGTCATCGCCTCTGCTCACGATTTTGAAAAGACTCCCGCGCTGGAAACTCTGCTGGAAAAGGAGCAGACCGCCCGCGCCCTGGGGGCAGATGTCGCCAAGTTTGCCTTCCGTCTGCTCCGTGCGGAGGATATGATGACCGGCGTGCAGCTCCTGCGCCGCGCTTCCGGTGCAACCACCGTCATGGGCATGGGTCCCCTGGGCGCGGTGAGCCGCCTTCTCTACGCTCAGCACGGCGCATGCCTGATCTACGGCTACCTGGGCGATATCCCCACCGCCCCCGGCCAGTGGTCCGCCGCCCTCTGCCGCCAGAGCCTGGATGCCCTGGGAACCCTGGGTTGATTTCCGGATTCGGAACAGGAAGGGCTGTCGCGAATGGTGTTTCCCGGGGAAAGGAAAAGAGCCGCTGCTCTTGGTGTAGAACAGCGGTCCTTGTGGTAAATGCGATATAAGACTGCTCATGAATCATTTTTATCAATGTTTTTGCATAATTGTCTGTACATAGCATTGACAATGCCGTATACTGTCGCCGTACCGCTGGGGCTTGGTATGGCACTCCTCGCGCGCGAAGGTGTGTGATATCCCGGACGGAAGCGGTGCTTTATCACATTTAACAAACTCATTCTTATTATCATGAAGAAGACAATCATTGCTCTGATGGCTCTGGCTGGTGTGGCCTCCGCTGATATCACGGATGGTCTGCAGTGGGCAGAATCTTTCGGCGATGGCTACAGCCAGGCCGCTACATTTGGTATGAACAATGCATTCCACGTAGAGAATGGCGTGGGTATCGCCGGTGGTGACTACACAGACAGCCGCGTCTGGACCACCACCATGGGTGGCAATTTTACCGATGCTTTCACTTTCAGCATGAAGCTGGTGAATTTTGATGCCGCCAACTGGACCGATGCTATTTCGATTTACACCAACGGAACTACATCTGGCACAAATCATAGTCTCCAGCTGCAGAAGGATAACGGCGGTAATCTGATGCTGTACACCGAAAACTTTACGGGTTCCAATGTAGCTGACGATGCCTCCAACATCAACCTTGGCAGCGTTGATTCTCTGAAAGGAAAGGTGCTGACCCTGGTGTTTGATGCCACGGGTGCTGCCAATACTCTGACCGCCTATGTAGACGGTACTGCCAATGCTGAGACTTTGACCTTCACCTATGCTGATGGCGTTACCGCCAGCACAGCTCTTACCGGCTTCCAGTTCGGTGCCGCTTTCGGTGGTGGCCGCGTTTCCAACAGCGTGACTGTGGATGATATCGCCTTGTGGAACCGTGCTCTTACTGCTGAGGAAGTGGCAACTCTGCCTATGGTAGCAGCCGGTAGTGATGACGTTGTTCCCGAGCCCGCCACTGCTACGCTGAGCCTTCTGGCTCTCGCAGGCCTGGCCGCTCGCCGCCGCCGTCGCTAATGGCTGGGTGTTGAATACACAACCAGATTTCTTTCAGGCACGCTCCCGCACGGGGGCGTGCCTTTTTGGGCGGGAGGAGGGCGATTAGGCGTTCTTCGTCGAAGCACGGGACTTCAGTCCCGAAAATACAGGCGACCTGATTCCAAGTTATCAGACTTCACTTACATCAGCGTGAGCACCAGCATAAGGCTCACCACGATGATTTTGCCCAGCACACCGGCCAGCAGACCTAGCGTGGCGCCGAGACCGGATTTAGCGGAGTCCTTGGTGGACTTGCGCTGAAAGTGCAGCTCGGCAATGAACGCCCCCAGGAAGGGGCCGATGATGATGCCGAAGGGGAAAACGAAGAACGCGCCCACGAAAAGACCAATCATGCTGCCCCAGAAGGCGTGCTTGCTGCCGCCGAACTTGCGGGCACCCAGCGCCGTGGTGATGTTGTCCACCAAGGTGCCGAATACTGCCAGCGCCAGCAGTATCATCCAGAACCACCAGGTGGGGTAAGGGGCACCTGCCGCCACGGCGTAGCACACGCTGCCGCCTAGCGCCACCAGGCACCCCGGATACGGCAGCACAGCTCCCAGAAAACCTGCGATATACAGCACCACTGCGGCCACATACATGACCCCGGCAGAATAATCCACCCCTGTAAACCAGTTTATGAGTTCGGAAAACATAGTCAGGAATCAGTTTCGTTTGCTTCAAAATCTGCAATCCATTCGCGCACTTTGGCCTGAAGCAGGGCTTTATCCGGCAGATAGAGTTCGTAGGATGAAGCGTAGATGTTTGCCTCATCGGGAAGGGTAAGCTCCACAAGAGCATCATTTTTCTCCTTGCAGAGCAGAATTCCGATGGTGGGCTTTTCGAAAGGCTGCCTCACATGGCGGTCGAAGTAGTTGACATACATCTGCATCTGCCCCAGATCCTGGTGGGTGAGCTTATCGGTTTTGAGGTCGATGAGGCAGTAGCATTGCAACAGACGATTGTAGAATACAAGATCTACATAGAAGTGTTCTTCATTAAAAGTGAAGCGCTTCTGTCGGGCTTCGAAAAGAAAGCCTTTGCCCATTTCGAGCAGGAAGTCCCGCATGCGCGTGATGATGGCATTCTCCAGCCTGGATTCTGTGTAGGATTCATCCGGCTTGAGCCCCAGAAACTCCAGCGTGATGGGGTCTTTGATGATATCTGCTGGCTTGGTGATGTTCTGCCCCTCGTTCGCGAGTCGTAACACGTCATCCTTGTTGCGGCTGAGCGCCAGACGCTCATACAGACTG
Organism: Akkermansia sp.; assembly: GCA_045132635.1. Taxonomy (GTDB): domain Bacteria; phylum Verrucomicrobiota; class Verrucomicrobiia; order Verrucomicrobiales; family Akkermansiaceae; genus Akkermansia. Next base: position 30,418 of record JBGUSR010000026.1, on the reverse strand, counting down.
GAATTGACCTGACGCTGCAGCTGCCGCACACTCCAGTTCTGCTCAGCGCATTCTATTTCGTAGAAATTGCGTGCAGCGGCATCCTTCACGCGAATAAGGACGAGATAGTGGGTCCAGGATAGAGTAAATAGTTTATTGCTTATGCGTTGAGAAAAAGCTAATCGGTGATTAGCTTTTTTCAGACTCTCTTCATCAGAAAAGGACAAACACTGATTAGCCTTTTCCTCGTACAGTAGATAGAACTGTCGTATGTTCTTCAGTTGCGCATAGCTCCACCCGTCACCAAAGCGTTCGGTGAGCCGGGCAGATAACGCCTTGAGCACAGCCTTGCCGTATTCCGCGCGGTGTTCTCCTTTCTGCTCGTGTTCGACGATGTGGCGGCCAATTTCGTAATACGTGCAGACCATAGCGGTGTTGACCGCTGTGCGCACGCGCTGCCGCGCCTGCTCAATGAGGTGCGCGATATTGTCGAAAAGCTCTGTCTGTGGAGATAGCGGGTTCATAGGAAGTTTTCGTAAATCTACCCGTAGTCTATCCCAAATGGAGCGAAATGAAAAGGAGAAAGTGTATGCCTCAAATCACCCTGCGCCGGAAGCGTAGCTGATTTTACTTCGTACTTCCCACTTCGAACCTCGTACCTTAGCCCAGGTTTGCCTCGCGGATGCCGGCGCGCTTGCGGGCGGTGGCTTCCAGAATGCGTTTGCGCATGCGGATGAAATGCGGCGTGGCCTCCACCAGTTCATCGGGCTCAATGTATTCGATGGCGCGCTCCAGCGAGAACACGCGGGGCGGTGTGAGCTGGATGGAATCGTTCTTGGTGGCGGAGCGGTGGTTGGTGAGGTGTTTCTCACGGGTCGGGTTCACCGGGATGTCAATATCCTTCGGGTTCTCGCCCACAATCATACCTTCGTACACTTCATCGCCTGGGGCAATGAACAGCGTGCCGCGTTCCTCCATAGCCTGCAGGGCGTAGGGACGGGCAATGCCGTTCTCCATGGAAATGAGCGTACTGGTCTGGCGAGTGGTGATTTCGCCGGCGTAGGGGGCGTATTCCTTGAAGAGGTGGGAGAAGATACCGTGGCCACTCGTCAGGTTCACCAGCTCGAACTCGAAACCGATGAGACCGCGGGTGGGAATGGTGGCCTGAATGATGGTGCGGCCGCTGCCGTTGGCCTCCATGTTCTCCAGAATGCCTCGGCGGTTGCCCAGAATGCGCACCGTGCCGTTGGCGCATTCATCCGGCACTTCGATGAACACCGTCTCGAACGGCTCGCAGTTCACGCCGTCAATCTCGCGCACAATCACCTTCGGGCGGGAAACGAGCACCTCGTAATTCTCGCGGCGCATCTGTTCCACCAGAATGGCAATCTGCATGGTGCCGCGGGCAGACACGCTGAACACACCGGCCAGGTCGGTATCCTCCACCTTGATGGAGATATTCGTGCGCATCTCGCGCATCAGGCGGTCGCGAATCACGCGGCTGGTCACATTCTTGCCATCGCGGCCACCCAGCGGGCCGTCATTGATGCTGAACTCCATCTGCACTGTCGGCGGCTCAATCTTCACGAAGGGCAGGGGCTCGCCCTCCGGGTCGGCGGTGAGGGTCTGGCCGATGTCTACATCCTCGAAGCCGGAGAGGCCGATGATGTTGCCGGCCTCGCCCACGGTGGAGTCGGTGGTCTGCAGACCGCTGTATTCGAAAAGCTTGGTCACTTTGGCCTGCTGGCGGGAGCCATCCTGGCGCAGCAGGTAGAGCGTGTCGCCCTTCTGCACGCGGCCGCTGGTGATGCGGCCCACGGCCACGCGGCCCACGTAGTCATCCCAGTCGATATTGGAGATGAGCATCTTGAAGGGCTTGTCCGGGTCGGCATCCTTCGGGGCGGGGATGTGCTTTACAATCTGGTGCAGCAGTGGCGTGCAATCCACCGGGGCCTCGCCCTCCGGGCTGTTCATGAAATAACCATCGCGTGCGGAGCCGTATACGAAGGGAGCCTCGAACTGCTCTTCCGTGGCGTTCAGGTCGAGCAGCAGCTCCAGCACCTGGTCATGCACCTTCATGGCATCGGCATGCGGGCGGTCAATCTTGTTGATGACCACAATGGGCAGCAGCCCTTCCTCCAGCGCCTTGCGCAGCACAAAGCGCGTCTGCGCCTGCGGACCCTCATAGGCATCCACCACCAGAATCACGCCGTCCACCATCTTCATCACACGCTCCACCTCGGCGCCGAAGTCGGCGTGCCCGGGCGTGTCCACAATGTTGATGGTGTAATCGTTCCAGTGAATCGACGTGTTCTTGGCCTTAATCGTGATACCCTTCTCGCGCTCCAGATCCATGGAGTCCATGGCGCGTTCCTGCACCTCCTGGTTTTCACGGTAAGTGCCGCCAGCCTTCAAAAGCTGGTCCACCAGCGTGGTCTTGCCGTGGTCTACGTGTGCGATAATAGCCAGATTGCGGAATTTGCTCGGGTCACTCATAACAAAAAATTACCATTCGCCGCTATATACTGCGGCTGCGCCGCAGAGTCTAGCACACTCGCCCCCACTTGAAAAGCCCAAAGATGCGGAAAAGGACGAATTACACATGTGTCCCAAAGATTGCTTCGCCAAATGGGAGTTTGGCGAGCAACTGTTTTTGTCGGAGCAAGGGACTTTAGTCCCTCATCGCTTGAGTTTTCGGGACTGAAGTCCCGTGCTCCGAAAGATTTGAGCCCCCGCCAAATCGCCTGGTTTGTTGAAAAGTGTGATGAAAATCACATTTTTCCAAGAATGGCAGGAACTCTGCTATTCGGACTTAATGTTTCGGGAATTGATTGAGGGGTGGGGCGAATCAGGAATCCGCCTCTTCTGCGGCCATCAGGTCCTGGTCTTCGATGCTGGGGTATTCGCTCTGGTAGCTGGCGGTGCTGGTCTCATTGGTCATGAGGCTGGCGAAGGAGGGAAGACCGACAGCCATGGCCTGGGCTTCCAGTTCGTCCACGTGTTTCTGCAAATCCTCGGGGGTGGGGCGTTCGCTGAGCCCGGCTATGTGGGTGAAATAGTGGTAAAGCGCCAGGCGGACAACGGAGCTGGTCTCGAGCCCCATGAATGAGCTGTAGTGTTCCAGCGCCTGGTTGAGCTGCGGAGTGATGCGGGTGGTGATGGCTTTGCGCTGGGTGGTGCTGGGGGCATAGCGCCGTAGGGCTGCGGGGAGGTCACGGTCGCGGCGGTATTGGGTATTGAGCTGCTGGAGGATGTCGGCCTCGTTGCCGGGATTCTGGGAGAGCAGGGTGTAGATGTGCTCGCGGAAGGATTCTGCTTCGGCCAGTGCGTTCTCAGAGCTGCCGTATTCGATATCGGAGAAGTAGCGTACGAGACGTTGCTTGAAGCGCGTGATTCCGAAGCGCCAGCCGCTGAAGGTGCCGAATTCCTTGTCGCACCTTGTAATGTGTTGTGAGGTCATTTGAACTGAGCATAACGCGCTGGCCCGGTTGCTTCACTATAATATAGCGGTGTGACGATATATTTCGGACGTGTGGAGGGAGGCTTGCGCCTTGCGGGTGGTTCAGAATTGATTTTCTGGTGGCGTTCTGGTATGATGCGTGCATGCCGAAGGTCAACCTCAAGGAGAAGTGGAGGCGGACGCCGCATTGCCCTGGGGTTTATCTGATGAAGGGGGAAGGCGGTGGGGTGATTTACGTGGGGAAGGCGAAGGATTTGCACCGGCGCCTGGCGAATTATTTCTCGCCCTCGCGCGCAACGCTGGAGAACGGCAAGACGCGTGCGCTGATTGCGGCGATTGTGGATTTTGATTATTATGAAGTGCGCAATGAGCAGGAATCGCTGATTCTGGAGCAGAAACTCATTAAGGAGTACCGCCCGCATTATAATGTGCAGCTGCGGGATGATAAGCGGTATTACCTGCTGCGGGCGAGCCGGCAGGAGGAGTTCCCGCGTTTCTCACTGGTGCGCCTGCGCAAGGATGACGGCGCGCGCTATATTGGCCCGTTTGTGCATGCCACGGCGCTGAAGGAGACGGTGGAGTGGCTGAACCACCGCTTCCGGCTGCGCACGTGCACCTGCCGCCACCCGGGGGAGGAGCAGTACCGCCATTGCCATGATGATGAGATTCGCCACTGCTCTGCGCCGTGTGTGGGGCGTATTTCGCCGGAGGCGTACCGGGAGAATTTTGAGGCGGCTCTTGGCCTGCTGGAGGGACGCGGCCGCCAGGCGCATCTGGATGCGCTGACGCAAGAGATGATGGAGGCCTCCGAGCGGCTGGATTTTGAGCTGGCTGCCCGCCTGCGCGATGTGCGGGAGAATATCATGAAAACGCTGGAGCCCACGCGTCGCTTCACCCGCCGCTCGCCGGATTTACCGGGCACGGTGGATCCGGACCGCGACCTGGCGGAGCTGGCCGGGTATCTGGGCATGGCGCAGCCGCCGGCGGTGATGGAGTGTTTCGATATTTCGAACCTTTCCAGCAACCATATTGTGGCCAGTATGGTGCGCTTCACGAATGGGCGCCCGGATAATGCGGCGTACCGGCGCTACCGCATCAAGGGGGTGGATGGGCAGAATGATTTTGCCTCCATGCTGGAGGTGGTGCGCCGCCGGTATTCTCGCATTGTGAATGAGAGCAGCGCGCTTTTTGATAAGCCGGAGGGGCTGGATATGTATGCCTGGTTGAAAGAGCTGGCCAATGAGGGGAAGGCGCCCATCAAGGTGCCGGACCTGGTGGTGGTGGACGGCGGCAAGGGGCAGCTGGCCATTGCGGTGCAGGTGCTGGCAGAGATTGGTCTGCAGCAGATGCCGGTGGTAGGCCTGGCGAAGCGCGATGAAGAGATTTACCTGCCGGGGCAGAGTGAGCCGCTGGTGCTGAGCCATGATTGCGGGGCGCTGCGCCTGCTTCAGCGCCTGCGCGACGAGGCGCACCGCTTTGCGAATAATTATAATGAGCTGCTGGTGCGCAAGCGCGTGCGCGAGAGTAAGCTGGATGCTTATCCCTCCATGACTCCGCGGCGCAAGGAATTGCTGCTGGCGCGCTTCCACACGGTGCCGGGCATCCGCTCCCGCAGCCCGGAGGAGCTGGCAGAGCTGCCCGGCATTTCCCTGAAGTGGGCACAGGCTTTCAGCCAGTGGCTGAAGGGGAATTGACTATTGACGATTGACTATTGCTGGGTGTTGGTTTTTCTGGTCGTGAAGTTGGGGGTGGAGAAGCTGGCATCGAAGCTGCAGGCGGCGAGCCCGAGCACGGCGACGGTGATGATGATGATGCGTATGGCGGTCATAACGCCTCTTATCTTACGCACCTGGGGCGGATAGGCAAGGGGTTAGAGTTACCTGTTTCCCAATACTTGCAGAGGGCTTTTTATTGTGAATGATGAAAGCAAAATCCCCGCCTTTACAGGCGGGGATGAAATCGCTCTGGTTTGCCATGCTTAGCAAGGAATCGCCTCGATGACGAGTACCTGGAAGGGGGCAAGTTTGAGGGTGGTGGGCTTGCCGGCCTGTGCGGTGGCGGGCAGGGTGTCGCCCTTGGGGGAGCTGAGGGTGTAGCTCAGCGGGGCACCGAGGGGCAGCTCGAATACGGCGGCGGGGTCGAAGCTGAAATCCTGTGCGGTGGCGGCGGGGTTACGCAGCACGAGAATGCCCTTCGCGGGGCTCCAGGAGGCGAAGCCGTAGGCCTCGAGCGCGGCGGGGTCGCCACCCACCCAGTGGCTGTCTACCATGGTGGCTGCGTTGGCCCGGGTCCACTTGGCAGCGGCGGCCAGGGTGTCCCACTCGTGCGGCTGCATCATGGCGGGGGTGATGTAGAGCTCCTGCATCTGGGTGCCCAGGCCCAGGCCGCTCCAGATCTCATCTGCCAGGTCATTGCCCTCGGTGGTGGTGAGCCCGCGGGCGCCCTTGTTGTAGATGACGCCGTGGGTCATGAGGGAGTTGATGGGGAAGAGCGGGGAAATCTTCACGTTGTGGGCGTAAATCATGGCATCGCGGAAGGTAATCCACTGCTGGCGGGCGGTGCCTTCGCCGCAGAAATCGTGGTCCCAGTTGCCGCGCCACACGGAGTCCGCAATGCCGAACCAGAACGGGCTGGCCCAGGTGCCGGTGGTGAGGTTGATGAAGATATCCGGGCGCTCGGCGCGCAGCTCCTCTATGAGGGAGATGGCGGCCTCGAAATCGGAGCCGAAGCGGGAGCCGGGGGCTGGCTCGGCCATGCCGGAGCAGCCGTCGAGCTTGAAGTGGTTGGCGCCATTCTCGCGAATCATGTGCAGGCACATGTCGCGGAAGAGTTCGTAGTATTTCGGGCCGGAGAGGGCAAAGCCGCGCTCGTTGGTCTCGTAGGTATCACCGGCGGCGGCAAGGCGGTTCAGCTTGGGCTGGCCGTAGCCGCCCCAGGGGGAGAACCACACGCCCGGCTGTGCGCCGTAGCTTTCGGCCAGCTTGCGCGCCTCGCGGAACTCGTTGGGCATGCCGGCGTGGAATTGCCAGAGGGTTTCGGTGTCGTCCCAGCCGTCGTCAAAGAGGAAGGAATCCATCACCGCGCCGCGCTTGGTCACCAGCTCCTCGCCGAAGAGGCGCACGGTGTCCAGCACGTCCTGCTCGTTGTAGCGGGTGAAGTAACCGATATCGTACCAGGTGTTGTAATTGAGCAGGGGGAAATAGGCGCGGGCGCGTTCCTCGTTCAGGTAGGCCAGCTGGAAGGTGCGGCGCAGCTGCCCGGGCTGGCAGAAGCCCATGACGGCGGAGATGCTGCTCATGGTGCGGGCGGGCAGGTGGGTGGTGCGCTCCAGCGAGCACATGAAGCCGGTTTCCGTGGTCTCGCTGGTGCACAGCGGGCTTTCCACACCGGCAAACAGGCGGTTGCCTGCAGCCACAATGGGGGCTCCCTTCACGCTGCCTTCCACGCGCGCCTCGGGGGCGGTCACGTTCAGGAGCGTCAGCTTGCGGGCGGGCATTGCAAACTGCATGGGGGTGATATTCAGACCGGTGCGGAAGTAGGGCTGGCCCTCGCGCAGCTCCACCCACCACTCAAGCTTGTAGCCATCCGTGGTCACGGCAAAGGGCAGGGAGGCGCGCTGGCCGGCGCGGCGCTCCACCATGCGTCGGGCGGTGGCATTGGCAGCAATATCGGTGCAGCTCAGTTCTCCGCACATCAGATCCTGCGCGCTGAGCGGCAGGCAGATGTCGGTGTATTCCTTTTTGGAGCAGGCTTCATCCGTCTTGGCTTCCTGCAGCTGGATGGTGAATACCTCCTTGCCCAGATCATAGCTGCGGCCGTTGATTTTGTCCTGCACGAGAACGCTGGCCAGGCGGCGGCCGGCGGTTTCGATATTGATGCTGATGAATTCGTTCTGAATAATCATAAAATTGCCGAATAAGTTCGCGGGGAGAGGGTAGCACAGATTACCCTGACTGTAAATTACGAATTGCCAGGTGGAGTGCTGGTTTGTTTATTACGCCTGGTACTTCCGCTGAACAGGAGATTTAAGAGCCACAATCCCAGGACGAATAGAGGGGGAAGGAGTCGGGCCGGTGCGGTGGTGGATTCACTTGTATCAGCGCCTTCATCTATTCCGTTTTCCCTTATATCGGTTGATTCCTTTGCGGAGTCAGCTGAGGTAAGTTCTGTATCCGGTGCATTTTCCGGCATATTCATCAGGTCTCCTGAGAAGTAGTTGAGAAGCGCCAGCTGGCGGCTTGAGAAATTGCTGGTTTTGAATCCGGCTGCTGTACCAAAGTATCCCAGGCAATTCGGCAAAGTGAGCTCATTGATAGTCAGTTGAATAATTTTGCTCCATTCGTCCTGCTGCTGTATGATGAGGGCCGCAGCCAGTTGGTTATCTATCTCATCTACTTGAAGAGGAGACCGTCCGCTTGCTTCCTCTCTGAGTGGAATCTTGTTGATATAAAGGTGCAGGTTTGCCAGCATGTTGGTATAGGAGAATACCATGTGATTGAACATCTTATCTGGTTCATAATAGCTGAATTTGATGGCAAACTGGTTCGTAGCGTTTTCGGATAAAGTGCGGTATATTGCAGGGGGCGTAAAGGGTATGTTGACATCCGGCAGGTGAGGTATGGAGGTCAGATACTTCTTTTCCCAGGCGTTTACGTCGTCGAAATGTTGCTCGTCGCCGACGATGTAGCAATCACCTCCTCCCCAGTAGCAATGCTTGAGAATAAGGAGGCTCAGGTAGCGGCATTCATTCTTGATAGTGCGGACGTAGGCTTGGTATTCCTCGGGAAAATCACCTTCGGGTTTTACATCATTGACGCCGTAGCAGGTTCTGCCGTACAGGTCGAGCAGGTAATAGTAGCGGTTCAGGTGTACGAACAGAGTGTCAATGAGTGGCTGGATGTCGTTGAGGAATCGTGCCCGGGTGATTTCTCCGGAGAAGTTTGTCTCATCGTCAGCGTATTCCTGCATGACCTTGATGAAGAAATCGTAGCACGGAGTCAGGAAATCCTGTTTTGTCATCGGGATATTGATCTCCTGAGACCTGTAATAGGCATTCCAGGTGCTGCTCTGGTCATGGATGGCGTTGAGAAAGAAGTTGGGCTCCTGAGAGTCTTCTTCCTCTGCAAGAGATGCGCCGTGCATGAGACCACACAGTAATAATGGAAGAATTTTTTTCATGATAATGGTTCGGAGAGAGAGTAACACGATTTTTTTTGCGGTGCAAGGGAATTACCCAGACGGGGCGGGCTGAAGGCAAAAGAAAACCACCAGCCTGTGGGTGCAGGCTGGTGGGGTGAAAGGCTGTGTAAAGTGAGAGCGATTATCTCCCGAAGTAGGGGGAATAAGATTGGTTGCCGGGTATTTGCCTTTCCAAGTTTGCAATGTCCTCATAGTATTCATTCAGCAACTCAGCAAGATTCAGCTTACGCTCCTTGGATTCCTTCGGGAAGTCGGAGGCGTTTGTAAGAAGAAGCTCACGCAACTTGGATTCCTTCGGGAAGTCGGAGGCGTTTGTAAGAAGATAAGGCAGAATCTGCGTCTGCATCATAGAAAGGAGCTGCCTATGGCGGTTGATGCGGGTATGTACTTCACTAATGACTTCACTCATCGTCATCATATCCTTATCCTGCGCGATAGTGCGGATATCCTCCCTGGTTCTTCTCATTTCAATGAGACAGCGTGTCACATAAATTTCCACGGTTGCATAAGTGTGCTTCTTTTTGATGCTGGAATCGGTTATGGTTTTGAAGAAATTCGATAAATGGTCTATGGAAAGTTGGCCATAATGATATCTGTACATCAGTCGGTCCATACAGCAGGCGGTCATGATAGGCATGAGGTCGTTATCCGGCTCCTGAGTATAGGCGATTCGCAAGCCTTGCAACACGTTGTTGGTGCAGCGACTGGAAGGATCTGCCAGTTGAGCTAAGGACCAGATGAAGGCGGCCAGGGTGCTTTCTTCCTTTGCATTGCTGGCATGTTGCAAGGCGCGCTGTGCTTCAGCGTAGGCGGATACGTATTCGTTCTGCTGTAAATAGAGCAAGGCTAGTAAGGTACGGTTCTTCAGGGCGTATTCTTCGTCATCTTCATGTGTTGCGTCTTTCTGCAGTTTGTTGGCTGCCTGTCGCAGGATATCCTGGTTCATTGCGTTAGAAATCGGCTTGTCCTTGTTATAGTTTTCTTCAAGGTATTCCATGGTTTCCTCATAGGCATCGCCACCGTTGCTATTACGAGGCAGCGGCAGGGTCATCATGTTTTTGTTAGCCTCAATATATTTGGCTCGATCCCATTGTTCCAGGGCTGCAGAGGTAGCGTAGCCTGCTACTCCTACGCTAAGGTCCATGGCTGCGGTGAGCACTGCAACACCACCTGCAATCCCTAATCCACCGGCTGCCGTGGCACCGCCGCCCAGCAAGGCCAGACCAAAATTAGATGCGGCGATGCCGGAAAGCCCCGCTGCTGAGCCAATCCACGAGCCGACTGTTGCCATCCATGCCGGCGCTGCTGCTGCGCCTCCGCCAAATGTAACAAAAGCGAAGGCTGCAACGGCTATCGTGCCGCCTACGATAAGTGCCCATTCCCATGGACTGAGGAGAGGGACTTCATAGAAACTCTCGAATGTGCCGTAATCAGCGGCTTGGAGCGGGAGTGTGCAGGCTGATACAACAATCAGCCACAGGAGGGATTTGATTTCAGTTTTCATGTTCGGTTATTTGAGGTTTGAGATAAAATCCAGCTTGGTGGCTATTTCTGATGCAGAGCCCGTAAGGCATGAGATGTTACGCTCCTTCAGGAAGAGGCGTACGGCTTCGGATGGCGGGGTTTCAAAGCAGAACACAGGTTTGGTGTTTCCTACCGCTTTGCTAAAAGCCAGAAGGCTTTCGGCGTCTGCTCTTACCATATCGTTGGGGACTCTGCTGGCGTATGCTTTGCTTTCAATAGCATAGTTTATGCCATTTCGGAGCAGGCACACATCTAAATCTGTGTCTCCCTTCTTGAGCCCATCTGCAAATTTCTGGCCGAAGGATACTGGGGTGAATCCGCGCTGTTGGCTATGGATGGCAAGTTCCAGTTCACGCAAATGCCCCTTGGCCTGAGAAAAACTGGTAGAATTAATCTTGCTCAACAGGGAGGTCAGACCGGGTACGTTTGGCAGATTTTCCATGGCCTGCTCTGCCAGCTCCTTTGATATGCGACCGTTTTTAATGGCTATGCGCAAATAGGTATCCTGCAGGATGAGATGCCCTGCCTCATCCCCATAGCGCCCAATATAGTTTGCCTTGCCGAGTATCTGGTTAAGTTCCTTTAAGCCGTTAGGACCATCGGCAATATCTGCCAGCTCGTCTATTTTGCTGTCGGGTAATGCGTTGGCGCATTTCCCTAAAGTTTTGGCAGCCTTAACGCCCTTGCTGGTGGCTGCTGCAGCCCGGCGGATATTGTTCAAGGTCTGCACTACCCAGACGGGTTGAACCGCTGAGGCTTTAAATGAGAAAAGCAGAAGGAAGAATGCGAGTGAACGAAGTTTCATGAGTGCAACCGATTGTTGGAAATGGAGTTGGGGAGAGGTGGCTGGTGAGGTGAGCCTCGTTTTCTGACCACCGGCGTAAGCTTTTAAGGAATACCTAAAGCCGTTGCTTGGAGCTGTGGTTAGAGTACTATTTTTTCATTGATTGTCAATTCTTTTTCTTTGCGATTTTGTTGTGTAGGTGCGGCGTGTTGCGCGTAGTGCAACCCCGGAGCGGATCGAAGGAAACTTGAATGTTTTCCGTTGCTGTGCGCAGGCAGTATATCGTCGTGATGAGACAAAAAGAAAGCCACCGGCCTGTGGGGTACAAGCCGGTGGTTGAAAATGCCGCGCAAAGCGCGGGGCTTTACTTCTCGGTTCCGGGCTGTTTCCTGCCTGCTTGAGGCCTGCGGGCCCCTCGGTTGAGCAGGCTGTTCATGAGCCATACAAACACGATGAAGAGCGGGGGCAGAAGGTAGGCCGGATTGATTGCAGACCCTGCGGCAGGCTGGGCTGCAACGGCCTCCTCGCTGGTGGCTTGGGGTTCCTCGGCCTCGCTGTCCGTTTCTGCCGTGGCTGTCTCCGGTCCGTGTTCGTAGAACAGGTTGCCGGAGAAATAGTTGAGCAGTGCCAGCTGCTGCTGCACGAACTCTTTGGTCTGAACGCCGCCACCGGTTCCGTAGCTGGTCAGCCATTCCGGCATAAAGACCTCGCTGTAACAGTATGCCAGAAGATTGCTCCATTCATCCTGCTGCATGATGAGCAGCGCGCTGAGACCACTACCATCAAGTTCTACTTTCTTGCCGTAGAACAGTTCATCGCTCAGGGGGCAGGAGTCGAGGTATTGATGAATGTTTGCCAGTAGATTTGTGTAGGCGAATGCCTGGGTTATCTGCAGTTTGTCCGGTTCGTGTAGGCTGAAATTAATCTCGAACTGAGTCATTGCTGAGTCGGACAGCGTTTCGGCTATTCTTGCAATGGTCGCGTCCGTGCGGGGACGGGGCAGGGTGTGAATGGGAGCCAGGTATTTTTTTGCCCAGGCTTCGATGCCATTGTAATGATCTTCATTACCAATCAGATAGCAGTCGCCAGCGCCCCATACGCAGTGCTTCAGAATATTCAGGGCGAGGAAGGTGCATTCGTTCTCAATGATTTCGAGGTATGCCTTATACTCCTGCGGGTACTCATGTTCCGGGGTGTTCTCTGTGATGCGGAAGCAGGCCTGGCCGTAGAGCTTCAGCATGCTGTAATATCTGTTCAGATGAACAAATACCTTGTCGATTTGCGGGACTATTTTTTCAACCAGTGTATCGGTGTCGTAGTGCTCGCGCTCTGCAGCAAACTGGTACAGGTGCTGCATGTAGATGGCCTTGCAGCGTTCTGAAAAGGGGGTGTATGTTTCCGGAATCGTGATGTTGCGCTGTCTGAAATAGGTGTTCCAGGTGTCGATTTCATTCTGGATGCCGGATATGAAGAAATTGCAATCGCCTTTCTCCTGCGCCGGGGCAGAGATGAGGAACAGGGGAAGAATCAGGGAGGTGAGGAATTTTTTCATGAGAAAGAAAAGAAGGTAGCCCTGGCGGTGCAGGGCTACCTGGATGTTAAATTGCAGAGAAAGCCGGAGCCTTACTTCTCGCTCAGGGAGCCAATGCCGGGAAGTACCTTGCCTTCCAGCAGCTCGAGGGAGGCGCCGCCACCCGTGGAGCAGAAGGAAAGCTTGTCGGCCACCTTGAACTTCTTGGCGGCGGTCACGGAGTCACCACCACCCACGATGGAGGTGCAGTCGCTCTCGGCGAGGCATTCGGCGATAGCCTTGGTGCCCTTGGCGAAGGAGTCGAGCTCGAACACGCCCAGCGGGCCGTTCCAGAGCACGGTCTTGGCGCCCTTGAGGATGCCGCAGAACTCTTCGATGGCCTTGTCGCCGATGTCGATGCCCATGCCCTCGGCGGGCACGGAGCCGCCCTCTGCCCAGGGAGCGGTGCAGAAAGTCTCTGCGCCTTCCTCGAACTTGAAGGTGTAGCGGGTGTCGGCGGGCAGCACGAAGGTCACGCCCTTGGCCTTGGCGTCGGCCAGAATCTGGTTGGCAAGGTCGAGCTTGTCGGCCTCAATCTTGGAGTTGCCTACATCGTGGCCCTGGGCAGCCAGGAAGGTGTTGGCCATAGCGCCGCCGATGATGAAGGTCTGGCTCTTCTCCATGAGCTTGGAGAGCACCTGAATCTTGTCGGAAACCTTGGCGCCGCCCATGATTACCACGAAGGGCTGCTCGGGGGAGCTCAGCTTGCCCTCAAGGTACTCCAGCTCGCGCTCGATGAGGAAGCCCATGGCGGACTTCTCGGCGAAGTGGGTCACACCCTCGGTGGAGGCGTGGGCGCGGTGGGCCGAACCGAAAGCGTCGTTCACGTACAGGGTAGCGTCACCCAGCAGAGCCTTGGCGAACTCGGGGTCATTCTTCTTTTCCTTCTTGTCGAAGCGCACGTTGTCGAGCAGCATCACATCGCCATCCTTGAGGGCGGCGCGGGCAGCCGTGGCGGCCTCACCGATGGTCTCGGGAACGAAGGCAACGGGCTTGCCCAGGTGCTGGGAAAGGCACTCGGCAGCAGCAGCCAGGGAGAACTCAGCCTGGTAGCCGGTACCCTCGGGGCGGCCCAGGTGGGAGCAGAGAACAAGGCGGGCGCCGTTCTCGAGCAGGTACTTGATGGTGGGCAGAGCGGCCACGATACGGGCATCGTTCGTAATCTTGCCATCCTTCATGGGCACGTTGAAGTCAACGCGCATGAGCACTTCCTTGCCGGCGACGTCGAGGTCGCGTACAGTGAGTTTAGCCATAGTTACTAATTATATATTGGGTTGAATTCTTCGCGATAAATTGCAGAAAGCAATTATCTCGTGCGGCGTATTTTATCGAAAAATCCCCGATATTCAAGGCTAAATGCTCGTTTTTGCGTCAAAAATTGGCGAAATATGCTTGCCAATGTAAATTATTGTGCTAGAGTATGAGACAATATGGGTGGCAAATACCGTAAGAAGAAAGAGGTTGAGATGACATTTCGCCGGCATTCCCGGCCGCACCAGCGCGCTGCGCGCCGTGTAGCGGTGTCGAGCGTGTGGGTACTGCTGGCCATTGTCGTGGCGGCGCTGCCGCTGGCATCGTGGGTGCGTTTGTGGCAGGCTGGTGACCAGGTGAACTGGGTGCCTGCCTTGCTGGGCACGGGGTTCATGCTGCTGGTGAGCGTGCTGTGTATGCGTGCGGCGTATCGGCGGATGCAGAGCCACTGCTGAGCTGCGTATTTCTAATTGTTTTTTGGCACGCATGCAGAGAGTTAGCGTCCTTTCTGCATGCGGAATTGGGCAGAGCGCGGCGCCGGGGTACTGAGGTCCCTGTTTGAGACAGCCTGGAATTACCTGGGCAGCCTGGCGGCGGTGTGTCTGTTTGCGGCGGTGCTGGGGCTGGGTATTTATCATGCTGTGGTGCATGATGCCGTGCCGCGTTATTATTGTTATGCCGGCGTGCATAACCCTGCCGGGGCTGAGCCTCCGCGTGGCATTCAGCTGCTGGGCGAGGCCGGGGTGTCGGGGGTGCCGCATGTGCGCCTGGAGTACAATGCCCAGGGGCGCCTGCAGCGCATGAAATCGGTGAGTGCGGATGGCTTTGTGCAGGCGCTGCCGGGCAGCCGGGTGGCGGAGCAGCGGCTTGTTTATGATGCTGCGGGACACCTCATCCGCCGCGAGAACCGGGATGCTACCGGGGTGCTGGCTGAGGATGCGCAGGGGGTGGCTGTGCGGGAATTTGCCTATGATACCGCTGGCCGGCATATCCGCAGCCAGTTCCGGAATGCGGCGGGCGCACTGGTCTCGCCGCGTTTTCCGGGCTATGCAGAATGCCGCATCAGCTATGATGCGCAGGGCCGGCCGGAGAGTATTCTGCACCTGGATGCGGACGGAAATCCGGCACCGGATGCGCAGGGCGAGGAGCTGGTGCGCTATGAATACGGCGCGGATGGAAGCGTGGTGCGGCGCAACCTGGTGGACGGTGTGCCGGCGGATAATGCCCACGGAATTGCCGTGGAGAAATATCAGCCGCAGGAGGGCGGCACCTGCCGCAGCTGGCAGAATGCTGGCGGTGACCCGGTAGTGCATCCGCAGATGGGGGCTGCTGGTCTTCGCCAGGAAAGCAAGGATTCCATCCATCTGGAGCGCCGCCGTTTCCTGGGGGTGGACGGTGCCCCGCAATCGGTTTGCCGCGCCTGTGCAGAGCATCTCATGCGCTGCAACAGCCGGGGGCTGCTGGAGTGGGAATTCTTCGGCGGGGCAGATGGCCTGCCGGTGGATAATCGTGCGCTGGGATACGCGGAGCGGGTGTGTCTTTATGATGATGCCGGCACCCTGCAGCGGGAGTATTTCTGGGACTCTGCCGGCAACCCGGCTCCGCTCTGTGAGCGCCGCTATGCCACTACCGCAGGTGGCAATTATACCCTTTCTTTGCATGCCGACGGCAGCACTACAGTGCAGCCGCAATAGAAATCTGGTGCTACACATGTGTCCCAAGGATTGCTGCGCCAAATGGGAGTTTGGCGAGCAACTGTTTTTTGTCGGAGCAAGGGACTTTAGTCCCTCATCGCTTGAGTTTTCGGGACTGAAGTCCCGTGCTCCGATTGATTTCTAACCCCGGCAAATCGCCATTTGTCAGATAAAGAGGGGAGCAGGCTCCAAAACGGTGTTGATAATGCAGTCAAATGTGAAATCCTTGGGACACATGTGCTGGTGCTAACAAGCGTGTGTTTTGAGGTTGAAAATCCGGAGCCGGAGGTGTAGTATAGTGGGCATGAAATGCTCCCTGATAATGCTGGGCACCGGCAATGCGGCGGTCACCCGTTGCTATAATACCTGCTTTGCTGTGCGGAATGGTACGCAGTATCTGCTGACGGATGGTGGCGGCGGCAATGGTATTCTTGCTCGCCTGGAGCAGGCCCGGATTCCTCTCTCCGGTATTCATGAAATTTTCCTGACCCACACGCACACTGACCATATCTTTGGCGTAGTGTGGGTGGTGCGCATGATTGCCCAGGCCATGAACGCCGGCAAGTATGAAGGCTCCCTGCGCGTGTATGGTCATGAGGAAGGTCTGCAGAGTCTGGAGATGATTTGCCGTGCCACACTGCCCGGCAAGGTCACGGCTCATTTTGGTGGGGATATTCTTTTCTGCCCGCTGAAGGATGGACAGCCGTTTTCTGCTGCCGGCATGCAGGCGGTGGCCTTCGATATCGGTTCCACCAAGGCACGGCAGTTCGGGTATCGCATCATCCTGCCGGATGGCCAGCGTTTCGTCTGCCTGGGGGATGAGCCCTACAATGAGCGCAACGAGGCGCTCTGCCGCGCTGCCGACTGGTTGCTTTGCGAGGCGTTCTGCCTTCATGCCGATGCCGGGGTATTCAAACCCTATGAGAAGCACCACAGCACCGCGCTTGATGCCGGCCGCCTTGCCGCGACTCTTGGCGTGAAGCACCTCGTCCTCTACCATACCGAGGACACCACTCTGGCAAATCGTCGCTCTGCATACTCTGCAGAGGCTGCTCAGAACTTCACCGGCACCATTCATGTGCCCAATGATGGTGAAATCCTGCTTTTAGAGTGATTTTGCTGAAATTGCCTTATTTTTTAAGAATCCTGCAAGTTCTTAACTTGCAGGATTTTCTGTTGTAAGAATGCTCAATTTGGACCATTCTGGCGGCGATGAAACGTGTATTCCGGGGGATTGCACGGCTATTTTTGGTTCTGGATGGTGTTTTTGCGCCACCTGGGCGGCCCAGTGCTCTGCCGGCTGTTCTCGTGGTCAGAAACAGGGTGTTTGACTCCTTTTATGGGCGAAATGGTTGTTTTTGATGTTTGCGCGCTGCTGTAACTATAAGCACAAAAACGAAATATGTATTTTAGACGATGTGGTGTAAGTACAGCGCAAAAAATGCTGAATCTGCGCAAATTCAGACTGGAACCGGGAAATTTGACCAGTGCTCGCCTGTTTGTCATTCATGCCGCTTGTGCGGCTGTTTAGTATGGAATGAACGCTTCTTTGCACCTTGTTTGCCGTGGGTGCATAAAATGTCGCAAAACGGAGGTGTGACGAACTTTACAAACATTACAGCCACAAACATTAGCATAAATTATAACACCAGGTGTAATTATACCGAAAAGATGCCCGAAATGCCCTGTTTTATGATGTAAAAAGGGGTATGAAATGGCGCATTTAGACACCTAAATTTCACTCTGTCAGCTGTCTTTATTTGGGGTTGCAGGTGGGGTGTTGCTGTGGTAAGGTTAGCGGCAACGAGATAAGTAACTGATATGCCCCCCGTTAAGAGAGACGCAAGTAAACGACCGGTGACATTCTGGCTGAATGCCGAGCTGCACGCAAAATTCACGCACCTGGTGAAGGAACGTGGTGATAGTATGTCTGAGCTGCTGACCCGCTTTATCGAGGAAGTGACCAAGTCCGTGGAGCTGACTCCGAAGGAAGCCGCCGAGTTGGATTCCTGGTTCCGCAGCCGCGGTCTTCGCTAAGATTTTTCTTCATCATATTTCAACACGACCATGTCGGAAGAACAGAATCAGAGCGCACGCAAGCCGTCCTGGCTGAAAGTGAAATTGCCGAAGGGCAGGGTGTTCAAAGATGTGCAGCACCTCATCAAGGATAATGGTCTTGTGACCGTCTGCGAGGAGGCCATGTGCCCCAACCGCGGTGAGTGCTGGAGCCACGGCACGGCCACCTTCATGGCTTGTGGTGATGTGTGCACCCGCGCCTGTGGGTTCTGCGCCACCCGCACCGCCAGGCCCAAGCCCCTCGACCCGGAGGAGCCTCGCAAGATAGCCGAGAGTGTGGCGCACATGAAGCTGAACCACGCCGTGGTGACCATGGTGACGCGCGACGATCTGAAGGATGGCGGCGCTGCCCACATGGCCGAAATCATCTGCCGCATCCGTGAGCTCAGCCCTCAGACCGTGCTTGAGGTGCTCACCTCCGATTTCAACGGAAATGAGGATGCCCTGGCCATGGTCATGGATGCCGCTCCGCATATCTTCAATCATAACCTCGAGACCGTGGAGCGTCTTTCCCCGATTGTGCGTTTCCGCGCCAAGTACCGCGTGTCCCTGCGCATGCTTCAGCGTGCCCTCGAGATGGCACCCGGCCGTGTGGTGACCAAGAGCGGTATCATGCTTGGTCTGGGTGAGACCCGCGAGGAAATCGAGCGCACCATGGACGACCTGCGCGAACATGGTGTGACCGTGCTCACCATGGGACAGTACCTGCGCCCCTCTCCCCGCCACCTGCCGGTCATCGATTACATCCGTCCCGAGGTGTTCGACGAGCTGCGCGAGGTTGCTCTTGGCAAGGGCTTCCGCCATGTGGCCAGCGGCCCGCTTATCCGCTCCTCCCACCATGATGCCGCCTTCCGCCCGGAGCTGGATATCATGGAAGCCATGAACGCCTATCTTGCCAGCAGGAAGTAAAATCCTCGAATCCAATCATCGGCCGCGCTACTATCACCCGGTTGCGCGGCCTTTTTTTTGTTCGGGCGTTGCACGCGTATTGAACAAAGTGTCTGCACCTGCATTTTTTCCTGTACCTCGGGCAGCAGAAAGGGTAGAATAGACAGGTTCTTTCAGGATTATGAAACTGCACCTGCCTCTTTCTCTCCGTTCTTCTCTGCTGGCATTGTTTTCAGCGGTTGTGGCCTGTCACACGGTTCAGGCTGCATCGATGCATTCTGCCGTTACTCTGGTAACATACACGGATTTTGGGCAGAACTGCGGTCGATACATAGCCGGGGATGGTGGTAATGCTCTGCTGCATTATATTCGCCAGCAGGAGGGAGGTATTGCCATTACCTATACCAACGGTAAGGCAGATTACGTGATTTCAAATGCGCAGGGAATGATTGATTTCTCTGCCGGCTACAACCGTTCCATTGCCGCGGCCATTTCTCCGACGATTACGGTGACCGTGGGCCACAACGGGGAGCAGTCCTCCAGTTTCACATCTGAAGTGTACGGCATTGGCGGGTCTCATTGTATCAATTACAAGAGCGTTTCCATCGGCGGGTCCAGCGTGTTCAGCAATGCCTACAATGACGGCCGCTATGTGGACTACCGCATTTCCCGCCAGAGCAAGATATTCACGGATATTACTCCTGTGGAGGCATGCAGCAGCACTCAGGAGGCCCGTGACCTGGTACAGGGTACGAACATGTTCTACCATAGCGGGGCTGGTTATCACCAGTACCCCGGACTCAACCTGCCGTACCAGGCTTATGTGTATGAGACGGGCGGTATCATTGACCCCTTGTCGTTGAATGATACCAGTGCCGGCGGCCTTCGTGTCGGTACGACGTTCAACGGTGTGAATGCCACCAACCCACTGCCGTATGCCGCACTGGCGGGTGATTCCGGCAGCCCGGTGTACGTTTACGATGCCGAGGAGGGCGTGTACAAGTTCTGGGGCTGCACGGCCTTGTCCGATGGCACCAATTGCACCTACCTGAGCTACACCAACAAATACCAGGAAGTACTGAATGCATTTAACAAGAGCGTCGATATGTCATCCGTATCCGCAGTGGATGGCAGGAATACCGTTTATCTGAATGCCGTGGATGAGGTGGTGGGCACCCAGAGCGACGGCTCCAACAGCACCACCCTCTATGCCGGTAAAATCAAGGATGCCGAGGGCAATGTGCTGACCTCGCATATCGGCCTGAAGGACGGTCTGAGCACCTGGGGCGATTTGTCCGGGGTGAAGAATAACCAGAACTGGTATAACTATGGAAACGGTTATGTGGCGCAGAACAATGCGGATTTGTATTTTACGGAGAATCTGCTGTTCAGCTCATCTGCGGCGCAGAATGCCGTGGTGTTGAATGCCACGGTGGACCTGGGCGTAGGCTATGCAGAATTCAGCGCTGCCGGCGATGCACCTGTGAGCTACACGGTCTCCTCCGCCTCCGGTGGCAACTTCATGCTGAACTCCGCCGGTTATCTGGTGAATGAGAATGTTTCCCTGCATCTCCAGCTCACGAGCTCTGATACGCACATGTACGAATGGCGCAAGATTGGCGCCGGCGACATGTACATCGAAGGCAGCGGAGATAACAATATCCTGCTGAATCTGGGTGGCAGCGGCTCTACCTACCTGAAGCGCACCGGCGGCTATGCTGCCTACAATGTGCTGGTGAACAATGGTGCCAGGGTGGTGATTGATGATATCGGCCAGATTGAGCGCGATTTCACCTTCGGCAACAAGGGCGGCGTGCTGGATATGAACGGCCAGAGCATGTATTGGTACACCACCAGCACCAGTGAGACTATTGCAGATGCCGGTTTCACCATCAATGCCCTGACCGAGGATGCCGTTATTGCCAACAGCAAGGGCAGTTCAACGCTGATTTACCGCCAGAGTGGCGACACGACTTTCCTGGGCTCTTTCCAGGATACGGCAGATTCTTCCCTGAAGATTCAGTATGCCGGTGGCGGCACATGGGTGCTCAACAGCGTGCACACTAACCTGCAGAAGGAAAACAGCGGTCTGCAGGTGGATAATGGCAAGGTGGTGCTGCGCGGCACGAATACCATTCACGCCGCAGGCTCAGCCAATGGCGTGAATGCCAACCGCTACACCAATGCCAACGACTGGCACTATGCCGATGCAGCCATGGATGTGACCGTGAAGAACGGTGCCACCTTTGAGCTGGGCGACCATGCCCGACTCACGGGTGACGTAACCGTGGAGAGCGGCGGCACCTATGTGATGCGCGAGGGCGTGACACATGCTCAGGAATACGTGGAAGGCGGCCAGCGTCTGGAGGATGTTTCCAAGTATGCTGCCTTTTACGGGCACAAGGGCGATACGGTGCTCAACGGTGGTACGCTCAAGGTGGAGTACAGCTCTGGCGTGACTGTGAATAACACCTACGCCGGCAATATTTCCGGCACGGGTAACATGAGTGTGGACCTCAAGGATTGGTCCTTGACCTTCACCTTATCCGGGGATAATACCTTTACCGGAACCAAGACTTTGGTGTGCGGTGGCCTGATTGCGGATTCTGCTACCGCTCTGGGTGATACCAGCACGAACAAGTGGGTGATACAGGATGATGCCTGGATAGCTTCGCACAAGGAAACCGGAGCCCAGCTGCTGGAGCATATCGATACCAGCTCTACCGGTACTCTGGTGCTTTCCTCGGATTCTGAGCAGCTGAATATTGCAGGTTACAATAACCTGTTCATTGGTGCAGAAGCCGGTAAGACGGTGCAGTATGGCACGCATGGTACAACCGAGACGCTGAATGCTGCCGATGGCGCCTGGCGCCTGGGCGGTGGCGGTGGTACGCTGGTGGTTAACTATGTGCTGAGCGGAGACAATGACCTGCTGCTGGGCGCTACGGAGAATTCCACGGGTGTGGTGCATCTGACGAATCAGGGCAATTCCTTCACTGGTAACATCGTTTTCAGTGGCGAGGGCGTGCTGCTGACCTATGAGGATGGTGCCCTGGGCTCGGCAATCGTGGATTTGAGCTATGGTAATGCAAGTGAATTGTATTCTGCGAGCGATGTCATGAGAATGTCCACTGGGTCGGATGGTATGGTGCTGGTGGATAATTTCAGTGACAATGCCATAGCACTTCAGAATCACCCCTCGCTTACGGTTGGCGTTGCTGCAGATAAGACCTGGAGTGGCGAGTTCTGGCTGGCAGAGAATCAGGCATATCGCTTCGGCGCAATCAATGGTGCTACCTTTACGGTGAATACCGCGCTGGAATCCGGGCGTGATTTAATCATCGATGCTCAGGGAAGCAGCGGTGGCAAGGTGGTGCTGGATGCTTCCGCAATTACCGGACAGGTCTCCGTCATGGGCAGAAATGATGGCACGGGTGGTGATATCACCCTGGTCATCTCGCAGGATGACGCCTTGTCTGCAGCCAGCGGGGTGAGTGTGCTGAATGGCGGTATTCTGGACCTGGGCGGTACATCTCACGTTCTGCATAATGTGGAGGTGCAGTCTGGTGGCCGGATTAACGGAACCAGCGCCGGTAATCTGATTTTCAATATAACGGAGGATTCCTCCGTTGCCGGGCGCCTGCAGCTGGGGACTGTGGAAAAGACCGGTGCTGCGGATCTGGCTCTCAGCGCGGATGCCGGGAGCAGCTGGTCATTGCTTACCATCAGTGAGGGTTCCGTTACTGTGGGTTCCGGCTCTCTCGGGAGCAACATCAAGCTGGCCGGCGGTGTACTGGCGGCTGGTTCAGGCGCTGCTGTCAATTATAGTGGAACCATCTCTATTGCCGATGGCGCAACGGAATGTATCCGCGGCGGTGCGTGGAAGCTCACCGGTGCTGAGAACATCGTTAACAACGGTACGCTGAACCTGCAGAATTCCAAGCTGTATTTCAACAGCACATCTGGCCAGACGTTAAGAGGCACGCTGAATGCAGTGGGCTCATCGGAGCTGCACAGCATCGAGTCCAATGGAGCGGATAACATGCAGAAGCAGCTGGAGCATATCCACGTGGCCTCCGGTAACGAGCTCAAGATTGTTGACCATACCTGGAATACGATATGGCATATCGATAAGCTTACTGGTGATGGTACCTTCAAGTGGAATCCGCAGAATACGCATTATTACAGCTCCAGCGTCGTTATCGATGGCGATGGAGGCTTCAGTGGTACTCTTGATTTCTATCGTCAGCATGACCCCGGATACGCTGACACTGCAGCAACATATAGTAAAAATTTCCAGGCCTATCTGCAGATTGACAGCGAGGAAGCGATAAGTGGCGCCACGGTCAATCTTGTGGGTACATGGGCCTTATATGCAAATCGAGATGCTTATGCCACGCTGGCCTTGAATGATGAGCGAATCAAGATTGGCGGGCTTAAAGCTACGGATTCGCCTGTCTTTGCTCATGTGATGGCCGGTGCCGCTCCCAGTGGTGTGTCCAGGTCGGCGCCTGATTCCACTCGCAGCACTACGCTGGAGATTACCGGCAGCGGCAATTATCAATACAAAGGCACTATTGGCACTGAGGGCGATAAGACCAGTTCCTATGGCGTGAGCATCGCGATGACCGGCACGGGTACCCAGCTTTTCAATGGTTCTACGGTGGTGGTGAATGATGTGGCTGCTCTGAATGGTACGCTGAATTTTAATTCAACCGGGCTGTATATCAAGGGTGATGTGACGGTGGCGCAAGGTGCCACTCTGAAACTGAATGATAGCTTTACCCTGGGTTCAGGGCACACGCTGAATGTGGTGGCTGGCGCGAATGGCGGCGCCGCTGTGTTGAATAGCGGACTGGTGTTTGATGGCGGTACGCTGCATTTCGATGTGCTGAGCTCCAGCTCTGCTGCGCTGGCTGTGAATGGCTCTATATCTGCCTCCGATGCAGGCGGCATGAATCTCACCTTTGCTGATACGGATGCCCTGCAGCTTGGGGTGAAATACCTGCTGGCCTCGGGCGACTGGTCTGCCATGGAGGACCGGATTTCTCTGTTCACCCCCGAGTTATACAAGCAGATGACCCTGGAGACCGGAAACTCTGGCCTGAGTATCCAGCTGGATATGAAGGAAGGATTTGCCTACTGGGGTGGCAATTATTCGGAAGTGCAGCCGGGGAATAAGCTGGTGTTCATGGGTGGTGAGGGCAATCTCAGCCGCCTCGAGATTACCGGTGGGGCTCAGGCCGATACTGCCGTGTTCGATAATGAGGCTGATTTCACCATCTCGTCCACAGATGGCAGCGCGCTGGCTATCGGTACCATGGGCAAGTATGATACTGGTGCGCTGGTGGTGAATACCAATGTGACAGCTGATACTCTGCTGGTAGAGGATACATCTGCGCTGAAGGGCACGGGTAAACTGGCGGTAGGTGAAATCAGCGGTACCGGCACGCTTCAGGTGGCTGGTGGAGCACACCTGCAGGTGGAATCCGGTGAGGGGGCCACGCTGCACCTGCAGGATGGCGCTATGCTGACCACGACCGGCACTGCGCTCGGAACAGATCTGATACTGGGTGAAGATGAAGCTGCCAGCCGGGTGAATCTGGATATTCAGGGCTCGGAACTCAGCCTGAACGGGGCGTTTGAGGCTAAGGAAAACACGACACTTGTCGTGCAGGGAACGGGGGCATTGAATACTCACACCGGCATGAATGAACTGGCGGAAATTCAGCTTTCCTCCACCAATACCCTGAACGTGGGTACCACGCTTTCCACCAAGGTAGCTCAGAACGGAGCCACGGTGAATGTGAACAACGGTGGCGTGTGGCAGTTGACAGCTGACCGCGGTACCCTGGATGGTGCAGTGGTAGTGAATACTGGTGGCCAGCTGGCCGGTTCCGACCTGGTGACTGAAAATACGATGACCGTGGCCGGTAATGTGTCTTATGACAGCCTCACGGTGCAGAACGGCGGCAAGCTGGTGATGCAGAACGGTGGTACGCTTGATGCTGCCCACGCTGTGACGATTGCCAATGGCGGTACGCTGGAACTGAATGGTGTAAGCTTTACTAACAAGGCAGAACTGACAGATGGCGGTGTGGTTAATGCCCAGGGCGCCACCATTGCAGGCGGGGCAGAAATCATTGCTACCAGCGGTACTGGTACTCTCAGCGCTGGAAATGGCACCCTTACGGTTAATGGTCACATTGGAGCTGCCGCGGGAGCCACATTGCGCCTGGAGGGCAACCGGGTGGATATATACGCTGCCAATATCAATACTGGTGGCGGTGTGCTTGAGCTCTCCGGGAATACTTATCTCGGATACCGAACTGCCTATGCTACTCAGAATATAGGTGGTACCTTAAGTGTGGTGACGAATAGCACGCTCCACACAGAGCAGGGTGACCCCTCCCGATATCAGAATATTACTCACAATATCAACCATCTCCATATCAGCGATGGTAAAAAACTGACCATTACCGATAGTTCCAGTGATTGGAACCACATTTATAACATTGCATCGTTGACCGGTCGTGGTGAAATTGAGTGGCAGGGTGTGAACCGCTGGTTTGATAATACGTCCAGCGGACCGAGCAGACTGGTGTTGAGTAGCGCCAATTCCTTCGAGGGTACTCTGTTGGTCAATCAGTTGGATAATCATGGTTCTATGCAGCATGTGAGCCTGGCTCATGACTATGCCGCTAAGAACATGGTCATCAACATGTGGGGTGACAGTAACAGCCGACCGGGGCTGGCCATCAGTATTCAGAATGCACATGTGGCAGGCATTGGCGGTACCACCAATACATTTGTGTACGCTGGAGGGATTAAGTCGTACGGTAATGGGGCTAATCCAGTTTCGTCAGCGTTGAATACCCTTACCATCAACACGGCAGGAAAGGACCATACATACAATGGTACCATACTGGGTGATGCTTCCAATGGCCTGAACATCGTGAAGGATGGTGCCGGTAAACAGACCTTTACCAACAGCGCCAACGTGGTGCATGATGTGACGGCTCTGCAGGGTAGTCTGGAATTCACCGCGGCTTCTACGGTGCATGGCGATATCAGCATTGCCCAGGGGGCGGAACTGACTCTGGGCTCGGAATATTCCCTGAATGCCGGGCAGACTCTCAACGTGCTGGCTGGGGCGGATGGTATGCCTGCTGTGCTGAATAGCAACCTGGTTTTGAATGGCGGTAGCTTGATGTTCGGCGCTTACAATACCTCCACCGCTGCGCTGAGCGTTCAGGGGGTAAGTCTGGGCAGTGATTTCACGTCCCTGAATGTGTTGTTTGGCAATACCACTTCTATTACGGCAGGTGCCAGTTATCTGCTGGCTGGTGGCGATTGGAGCGCACTGGATGGTAAGCTGGTATATGATGCCGGCGATTATCTGACGGCTACGCTCAGCGCATCTGGCAACGGGCTTCTGGCTACCTTTGCGCTGGCAGATAGCTATACGGTGTGGACGGGCAATGAAAGTGTGCTTCAGCCGGATGCCAAGGTAGTATTCGGCAGTATGGGTGGTTCCAGTGAGGTGGTGCTGTCCGGCTCTACCAGCGTTGGCACTGCATATTTTGATAACCTGAGAGACGTAACGGTGAGCTCTGCAAATGGCGCTACCCTGACGGCGTCCCGTATTGAGAAGCATGGTGCGGGTGCTCTGGTTATCAATAATACGGTGAATGTTGATACGCTGCGTGTGGCCGAGAGCAGCCAGCTGGCGGGCTCCGGGCTCGTGGCGGTTGATAGCATGGAAATCAGCAAGGGCGCACAGGCTACCGTCAATAATCTGACCCTGGCTGTGGAGTCCGAGATAACGGGTGCCGGTTCGCTTCGCATGGGGCAGGGCTCTACCCTGCAGGTGCAGAATGCAACGACTGGTAACGTGCAGCTGATGGATGGCTCTACGCTGACCGCCGCTGGTAATGAGGTAAGGACCAACCTGACCCTGGGTGATAGCGGTGCGGATTCCCGCGTCACGATGAGCTTCGGCGGCAGCAGCCTGGCGCTGACCGGCAATGTGGCGGTGCAGGGGAATACGACCCTGGCTGTGCAGGGAAGTGGTGCCCTGGCATTTAACTCTGCGTTTAACCAGCTTGCCACGCTCGAACTGCAGAAGGGTGTGAGCTTGAACTTGAATTCGGCCTTGACTACCGGTCTGCATCTCAATGGCGGTACTGCCGTGGCGTCAGGTACAAGCTCCGGAAATAAGATTCTGCAGGGGAATATTACCATCACTAACGGCGGCTCTCTCACCTTTGCAGGTGATGAGTCTGTGTGTGATACGCTGAATCATCAGGCCATGGGCAAGAATGTCACTGTGTCTGGTGGTACTCTGGATTTTGGCACGACACGACAGACCATGGGCTCCTGGGAGCTGCGCCTCAGCGATGGTGCGCAGGTGCTGGGCTCTGGTGGTAAATATGGTGAAAAATATGCCGCAATGGATTTTAATACAAATAATTCCACCATCTACGCCACCAGCGGCAGCAGCACTATTTCGGCCAAGACCCGCTTGCGCGATGGTAATAACCTGAACTATGATGTAAGCAAGGATGCCACCCTGACGGTGAACGGGCTTATTCATGCGGATGATGTAGCAGGGAAGGGCTCCATCACCAAGGAAGGTGCTGGTACGCTCGTGCTGACAGGGGCTAATACTTATGCCAACACTACCACGGTGAATGCCGGTGTGCTGCGTACTTCTACAAATGGTGCTTTGGGAACCTCCGCCGTTGTGATTAATGGTGGCGTGCTGGAGCTGGCTCCTGCTGGTGGCGAGAGTGTGAATGCTTCTATCCTGAAGGGGGCAGTCACGGTGAATGACGGTGGCACGCTGCGACTGGGTGGAAGCAATAATAAGGTGGTGGATACCAATGTCACCATCAACGCCGGCGGTCGCATGGAGTTCACAGGCTCTGGCTCCGACATGATTGATTATACCAACGGTAAGTCAAAGACCATTACGGTGAACGGCGGTGTAATCGATGTTGGTACCACTCGCCAGACCATGCAGAATACGGCCCTTGTGCTGAAGAACGGTGCGAAGATAGAAGGCGCCGGTGGCTCGTATGGTGCCAGCTACACTGCTGGACTGGATTACAATACTGCATCGTCTATTGTGGTAGAGAGCGGTGAGAATACCATTGATTCGAATATCCGCATCCGCAACGTGAAGCTGACCTTTGATGTTCGTGATGATGCAGAGCTTGCGCTCAATGGTCGCATGCACTACGATACAAATGATGGCAAGAGCATCGTGGTCGAAAAACAAGGCGGTGGCCGCATGGAGGTGAACTCTCTGGTGAAGCTTGCAACGCTGAATCCCAAGGGAGGTGAGCTGGTGCTTGCCCATACCGGGGCTCAGAATGTGCTGGGTATGCTGGATGCCTCCCAGGGCGGAACGTCCAGGGGCACACTGAGTCTGGCTCAGAATGTTGACCTCAAGGTGACGGGCAAGATTTATGGTTGCAGTACCTCTACCATTAAGCTGGAGTCCGGGGCTCAGTTGACCTCCACGGAGGATGGCGTCATTATTGCTCACGGAGGCGGTACGGGAAGCGCAAGTATTGTATGCAACGCATCGGATGGTGAATACACGGTAGGCAATGCCGATTTTGAACTGACCAATGCACGCCTGAAGTATGATTCCTCGGTTGCCCGCACGCTTTCCAATAAGCTGACGAATTCCACGATTGAGAACATGAACTCCGGTGGTAAGCTGCTGACGGTCGATAACCAGCATAACACGCTTGCCGGTGTGGTTGCCAGCCGTGGTGATATCAATGTGCTGAATCAGGAGGCTCTTTCGCTGAACGTGCTGGAGGTGGCTACCGGTAAGTCCGTGGGCATGTACACTGGCGGAAATACATCTTCTGCCAAGGCCGCCGTGGCGGTGAGTTCCTCCGCTGTGTTTGGCGCTGGTGCAGCATTGACCACTGCAAGCCTCACGATGGCCGATGGAGCAACGCTGGAGATGACCGGCACGGTTGACGCCGTGCAGCTGAACGGCGCTGCGCTGACCTTCGGCAGCGGTGTGCAGCTGGGTGATAACCTGCTGGCTGCAATGCAGGCTCTGGAATACGGTGAAACTCTGGCCCTGTTCTCCGGCGTGGGTGAGTTCAATATGCCTGTTGTGGCTGCCGCAGCAGAGCTGGAAAGCAGCCGCGTGCTGGCTTCCTCGGTGTTCGCCAATGTGCAGAACGCGAATCTGTATGTGGATTTCCAGGTGATTGATAACGTGGGTTCGCTGCTGGTGGTGAATGTGCCCGAGCCGGCCACGACGACGCTCAGCCTGCTGGCGCTTACGGCGCTGGCAATGAGACGCCGCCGCAAATAAAAGTATATATGCAGGAAAAACGGCCAGGGTATCCCCCCTGGCCGTTTTTCCTGCTTGCTATTGGTTGAAAAATGGGTTAGAATGCGGCTGCGTAGAGGCTTACGCATATAAGAATCATGGCACACGAAACAGCATTCCTTGGTGCAAGTACGGTTTTCGGTAAATACTGGACGAAGCGCCGCTATTTTGATTATCTGATTGATAAGGAAAATTTCAAGATTACCTTTGGCCGCTCCTTCGGCATGATGGTGTATCTGGATAATGCTGTGGCGAATGGCCCGGCGAAGGTGCGTGCGGATGTGGAAGCCGATACCCGCGCCACGAACTACCTCATCAACCACCTGGCCGATATCAAGCCGGAGCTCACCGTGTTTGTGACCACCTGCGATATGCTGCCTGAAACGGCGGATGAGAATACGCCCGCACTGGAGAGCAGCGATGACCCCTACGTGCAGAATCGTATTAACCTCTACCGCGAGCTGAACCGCCAGTATGGCCGTGTGCTGAATGTGCACCTCACGGAAATGGCCAATCCCTCGCCGGATTTTAATCCGCTGCTGGCTACTCTGCTGAATCCGGATGATTCGGATGAGCCCTTGCCTTTTGCCCCGCTGGAATACCACCAGCTTTACCTGCCGCAGCGCATTATGGGCGATGTGGAGCGCTGCATCCCGCTGGGTATTCCCTCCATCATTCCCGCCATGCCGCAGCTTACCACCACGGAGCTGGTGAATCTGCTGAATCCCAGGCTGGCCAGGCGTCTGCGCGCACCGGAGACGAGTGACCCTCGCGGCTCTGACCGCAAGTCGATTCACTCCTTCCAGTGGCTGGACCCGAAGGATGGCTACCTGGTGACCAAGGAGGACCAGATGGATCTGCTGAAGTTCTATTTTGCTCCCAATCTACTGTGATATGGCAAAGGCTGCGCTAAAACAGGCGGGTGGCGAGTTTGTGCGCTTCTTTGTGGTGGGTGTGGGGGCCACTCTGCTGCATCTTGCTGTGTACTGGCTGCTGAACTGGTGCTTTGACCTGACGGAGCAGAACGCCCTGGGAATCACGCTTACCTACGCAGCAGGCTATGCTGTGAGTTTTGTGGCGAACTACATTGTCTCCCTGCGCTGGACCTTCAAGACCGAGGGCAGTGTGAGCAAGGGGCTGGGGTTTGCCTTCTCGCATCTGGTGAATGCCGGTATGCACCTCGGCTTGCTGAATCTGTTCCGCTCTGTGGGGGCAGGGGATGCGCTGAGCATGCTCATCATCTGGCTCATGCCCTGGCTGGTGGAACTGGTGCCCATGCTGGGGCGCCCGGAGGCTCTCCTCCCGCTGCCGGTGTATGTGATTGTGGTGCCGCTGAATTTCCTGATGGTTCGTTTCTTCCTGAAACGCTGAGGGGAAGTCAGAATGCAGAGTTCAGAACGCAGAATAATCTGCCAGCGCGCGCATTGGCGGATTGAATTGCACATGTGTCCCAAAGATAGCTACGCCAAATTGGCTTTGGCGGGCAGGAACAGCTCGTCGTTGCTGCGGTGTAAACGCAGCAATTTAGACCACTTTCAAGTGGATTTAGATGCCTCGTAAGAGGCAATTTCATCTGCCAAGGGCAGATTTCGATGCAGCACATCAAGAGCTGCAATGCAGGTGAAAT
>JBGUSR010000025.1:0-23348 GCA_045132635.1 Akkermansia sp. | reverse complement strand
CTTGATGAGCTGCATCGAAATCTGCCCTTGGCAGATGAAATTGCCTCTTACGAGGCATCTAAATCCACTTAAAAGTGGTCTAAATTGCTGCGTTTACACCGCAGCAACAACGAGCTGTTCCAGCTCGCCAAACTCCCATTTTGGCGCTGGGTAACGAGTAAATAAGAATCAGAACCCCGGAGCGTAGCGGAGTGGGTGGTAGCCTGTCACGGCGACTTGTCTCGACGAAGCTTCAGCGTAGTCGGAAGGGTGTCAACCCGGAGACGGAAAGCTATGGCTGAATATATTAGCCGCGATTTCTGCCACCCGCTCACTTCGTTCGGGGTTCGGTTTGTTTACTTAGCCAACCCAGGGTTCGGGGCTTCGCGTCTCGCTTCGCTCGCTTGCTACGCCCTCGCAGGCCGCTGCTGACGCGGCTGCACCCTGGGCTACCAGCTACCGCCCTCCGGGCTCAAAATTCCGCGGGCTTACGCCCGCCTGACTTCAAAACTTCGTACTTCCCACTTCGTCATTCGTACTTTCACA
Organism: Akkermansia sp.; assembly: GCA_045132635.1. Taxonomy (GTDB): domain Bacteria; phylum Verrucomicrobiota; class Verrucomicrobiia; order Verrucomicrobiales; family Akkermansiaceae; genus Akkermansia. The sequence goes on along the minus strand of JBGUSR010000025.1, from coordinate 22,823 downwards.
AACTCCCATTTTGGCGCAGCATTCTTTGGGACACATGTAACGGCACAGCGGTCACAAAGTAAGATTGCAGGCGGAATGTGCCGCAATTTGCGCTTGCAACGGGGCTGGGAAACGGGTAGACTGAGCGGCATATGAGTAAAGAGATTTCCCCTGATATGGACAAGGTAATGGCCCAGCGCCAGCGCGCTCTGGATGCCGCTATGCTCCAGATTCAGAAAGATTTTGGTGAGAACGCCATCATGCGCCTTGGCGACCGCAAGACCATGGAGGTGGAGACGATCCCGACCGGCAACCTGCTTATCGACCGCTCCCTGGGCGTGGGTGGTTTCCCGCGTGGCCGCATTGTGGAGGTTTTCGGCCCCGAATCCTCCGGTAAGACCACCCTTACCCTGACCGTGATTGCCCAGGCCCAGAAGGCCGGTGGCCTGGCTGCTTTCATTGACGTGGAGCACGCCCTGGACCCCGCCTACGCCGCCAAGCTCGGCGTGAACCTGGATGACCTGCTGGTCTCCCAGCCGAACAGCGGTGAGGAAGCCCTGCAGATCTGCGAGGCGCTGGTGCGATCCAACGCCATCGATGTGGTGGTGGTGGACTCCGTGGCCGCCCTGGTCACCAAGCAGGAACTGGAAGGCGATATCGGCGACAGCACCGTGGGTGCCCAGGCCCGACTGATGAGCGCCGCCCTGCGTAAGCTTACCTCCCTTATCTCCAAGGCCCGCACCATCTGCATCTTCACGAACCAGATCCGCGAGAAGATTGGCGTGATGTTCGGCAACCCCGAAACCACCCCCGGTGGCCGCGCCCTCAAGTTCTATGCCTCTGTGCGCTGCGATATCCGCCGCATCGGCCAGATTAAGGGCACGGACGGTTCCATCTCCGGCAACCGCACCAAGCTCAAGGTGGTGAAGAACAAGGTAGCCCCGCCCTTCAAAGAATGCGAATTCGACATCATGTACAACGAAGGCATCTCCTCCGTGGGCAGCCTTATTGACCTGGCCATGGAGTTCGACGTGATTCAGAAGCGCGGTTCCTGGTTCAGCTACAACGGCGGCCAGCTTGCCCAGGGGCGAGATGGCGCCAAGGAAGCCCTGCGCAACAACGCCGAGCTCTACGCTGAGATTGAGGCCAAGGTGCGCGAGAAACTGGACGCCGCCGGCACCAAGTAAGCCATTTACCGGGCGGTCGGCAACTCCGACCGCCCCTTTTTCCCCAGATGTCCGCCCCCGAAGTGCAGCCCATTCCCCTGCCCCCACGCCCGGCTGGTGCCACACCGGCAGAGGTGGAGGCATACGCCGCTGCGTGCCTGGCACACCTGCACCTGCAGGGCTGGTGCTTCGGGTGGGACAAGACCTCCCGCCGCCTGGGATGCTGCAAGATGCGGCAGCAACGCATCAGTCTCTCGCTCTACTATGCAGAGGCCTACGCCACCAGAGACCCGGAGCAGCTCTGGCGCACCCTGCTGCACGAGCTGGCCCACGCCCTGGCCTGGCACTACCACCGCAGCACGAGCCACGGCAGCATCTGGAAACGCTACTGCACCGCACTGGGAATTCCCGGAGAGCGGGCCAGCGTGCGCGGCATTGAATTCACCGCCCCGCGAAGCGAGCCCCGCTTCAACCTGTGCCACCAGGAAACGGGCGAAATCTTCCGCACCTACATCCGCATACCCAGGCTGAGCGCTTCCAGACTGAAGGCCTGCTACATACCCGGCCGCAAGGCCGAGACACTGGGCAAACTCATCATCAAACCCATAGCCTCGTAATCCACCCATGGCACGCTACAAATCCCCCGAGGAAGATGCCTACACTGCCCCCGAGCCGCGGGAGAGGGTGGACTACCGCACCCCGCCGCGCCGCCGGCAAGCGCCTGCCCGCGGTTATGAGAGTTATGAGGACGCACCCGCCAAACCGGTTCACCGCCGCGCCTGGGAGCACGATGACACCCCCTACGAACCGCTGTCGGAAGACGAAAATCCCATCCATGAATTCCAGCGTCCGCCCCGCAAGGGCACGAGTCTCCTGCGCGCCGTCTGGCGCATGTTCACACTGCCGCTGCGTGTGTCATTCTGGGCGCTGAGAAACCTGCCGAAAATCATCCTCATCCCCATCAAGATATTCCTGAGCCTTGGTTTTGCAGGGCTGGTTCTGGGCGGCATTCTGGCTGTCATCTACGGCGTGAAGGCCGGCAGGTACGACTTATCGCAGGTGACCCGCATGCCGGAGCGCACCATCGTGCTGGACCGCAAGGGCAACGAAATAGGCACCCTGCACGGAGAAAACCGCCGCAGCATCACCAATCTCCACGAAGAGGTGCCGCGCTACATGATTGACGCGCTGGTGATGCAGGAGGACCGCTCCTTCTGGACCCACGGCGGCATTGACCCGCGCGGCATGCTGCGCGCGGTGGCCCAGGTATTCAAGCACCACCGCACCACCCAGGGTGCCTCCACCCTGACCATGCAGCTGGCCAAGAATACCTACAACCACACCGTGCGCGATTTCGGCGCCAAGCTCACCGAAATGGCACTGGCCCGCCGCATTGAATCCACTTACGATAAGGAAACCATCATCACCTGCTACCTGAACCGCGTATTCTGGGGGCACACCTTCCTGGGGCTCAAGCAGGCCGCCTATGGCTACTTTGACAAGCTGCCGCGAGACCTCACCGTGGGCGAGGCAGCCATGCTGGCCGGCATCATCTGCAGCCCGAACCAGTTCTCCCCCTACAAGAGCCTCTCCTCCGCCAGAGTGCAGCGCGACAAGGTGCTCAAGCTCATGTACGAGCACGGCAAGATTACCCGCAACGAATACGAATTCGCTCTGAAGGAGGAGCTGGTAACCCGCAAACCCGAACGCCGCGGCAACGACAACTACGCCCTGGATCTGGTGCGCACCGAGGTGGACCACCTGCTCTCCATGCTGGATTCCAAGGACGAACGGCTGAAGGAGGAAGTCGTGATTTCCGGAGGTCTGCGCGTGCAGACCACGCTGGATATTGACCTGCAGGATGACGCCATGCGCGAGATTGACGCACGGCTCACCGCCATGTTTGAGAAACAGCGAGGCTGGAAGCACCAGACCCGCGCCCAGTTCAAGGCACTGAAGGCCAAGGCCCCCAGGGAAGAGGCTGATAAAATGAGCCCGAAGTACCTGCAGGCCGCCTGCGCCGTCATCGACAACGCTACCGGAGCCCTGCTGGCTGTGGTAGGCGGGCGCGACAGCACGGAATCCCCGCTGAACCGCGCGCTGCAGAGCCGCCGCCAGGTGGGTTCCGTGTTCAAGCCGCTGGTGTATGCCGCCTATTTCGAACGCGGCTATGGCCCCCGCTCGCTCTTGTCGGACAACGCCATCATGCGCGGCGAGATTGCCGGCGCGCCAAAATGGCGTCCCCGCAATTCGGATGGCCGCTTCACCGGCAACCACCCGGCGGCCTGGGGGCTGCTGAAGAGCCGCAACACCATGGCCGTGCGCGCCGGAAATATTGCCGGGTTACAGAACGTCATCAACACCGCGCTGACCGCCGGTTTCCCCCGCCCCGCTAAAACACCCGGCCCCACCATCTACCTGGGCACCTGGGAAGCCTCTCCCCTGGAGGTAGCCGGCGCCTTCACCGCCTTTGCCAATGGCGGCGTGCGCCCCACGCCTTACATCATCCACAGCATTACAGACAAAGCCGGCCGCGTGGTATGGCAGAACACGCCGAGCGCCCGCCGCGTATGCTCCACCCGCTCTGCCAACGCAATTTCCAGTGTACTGCAGCAGATTACCAAACCCGGCGGCACCGCAGGCAGCGTGCAACGCCTGGGCTTCAAGCACCCCTGCGGCGGCAAGACCGGCACCACCAACAATTACACCAACGCCTGGTTCTGCGGCTTCACCACAGACCTGACCGCCGCCGTATGGGTAGGCTTTGACCGCCCCACCATGATTGCTGATAAGGCCTATGGCGGCACCGTAGCCCTGCCGCTCTGGGTGGGGGTGATGCAGTGCGCCGCTGCCCGTGGCTACCAGATGAAAGGCATCCGCACCGCACCGGCCGGCGGTCGCAACAGCGGCATCCGCCTCTGCCGCACATCCGGCATGCTGGCCCACGCCGGCTGCGAATACGAAGGCAAAGCCTACATTGAAACCATGGCCGATTTCACCAAACAGCGTCCGATGTGCACGGTGCATGCCGAACTGGCAGAAGACCCGGGCGATGATACCGATGTAGCCGAAGAGGCAGACGACACACCGGACATTGACGGCTCTATAGACGACGCAATCAACACCTTGCCACAGGATGACGTGGCAGAAGAAGTATAGGATTCCGCATATGGACTTTTCAACGGCATCATTCTGGTACAGCCTGCTCCCGGCCATTCTGGTACTCGCGGCGGGTGATTACCTTCTGCGCAAGCGCCCGGCGGCAAAACAATTATTCCACAAATGGCTCATGCTGCTGCTCAGTCTTATTCTGCTGGGCATAGCGAACGAAACCACCCTGGTCATTTTCCTCACCGTAACACTGGCAGCCTATTACCTGTGCCGCTGGGGCTGCAGTCTGAGCATGCCCGCCCGGCGCTGGCTGCTCGGTTTTCTCATTCCCCTGCTTCTGCTGCCCCTGGGTTATTACAAATACGGCTACTTCTTCGGCAATATCCTGCAGCAGGAATGGGACACGCTGCGAAACCTCATCATCCCCATCGGCATCTCGTTCTACACGTTTCAGGTCATCGGTTTCTGCATCGACACCCTCATGCGCAATGAACCCATGCCCAAATGGCTGGACTATATGAATTTCTGCGCCTATTTCCCGCAGATTGTGGCAGGCCCCATCGAACGCCGCGCCGACCTGCTGCCCCAGGTAGAGAAAATGGAGCTGAACTGCTCCCGGCAGAACCTGGAAACGGGTATCCCCTACATCATTCTGGGACTTTTCTTCAAGCTGGCTTTGGCTGATAATCTGGCCTTTGCCATGTGGGAAAACTACCGCTGGGGCAACGCCTGGATTGTGTGGATTAACAACCTGCTGTTCACCTTCCGCATCTATTTTGACTTCGGCGGCTATGGGCTTACCGCCTACGGCATTGCCCGCTGCATGGGCATCACCCTGCGCATGAACTTCATGAGCCCCTACACCGCCTGCAATATCAAGGAATTCTGGCGCCGCTGGCACACCTCGCTCACGCAGTGGTTCACGGACTACATCTACTTCTCCCTAGGCGGAAGCCGTACTAAACGCTGGGCTATCAACATGTTGCTCGTATTCCTCATTTCCGGTCTGTGGCACGGTGCCGGGTGGAACTTCATCATCTGGGGCGGGCTGGCCGGCGTGGCACTCGTTGTGCACCGTGTGTTCCACAACGCCGGTCTGCGTCTCTGGGCTCCGCTGGGCTGGCTGCTCACTTTCGGATACATGGTCTTTGTGTGGATGTTCTTCTACGACACTAATCCTGCACATCTGTGGAATCACTTGAACTGGATTTGCAGTCCAGTTCACTATTCTGCCCACGAACTCATGATTAATCTTCTTTACATCAGCAACATCAGTGTCAGTATCTTCATACCGTTCACAATTATGCTGTCCGGTATTGTAATTGCGATAGAAGCCTACGCTTGGAAAAGGCACAACAACCCTTACAAAATACTGTTTCACCCCATCAGCTGTGGCATCATGGTGGCGCTTATGATACTCCTGCATAATCCCACACCTAATCAATTCATCTATTTTGCCTTCTGACGCCATGAAAAAGCTCCTCATCTGCATCCTGGGAGGCATTGTGAGTGCCTTGATTCTCATCCAGACTTATAATTTCTTCATTCACCCTGAAATATGTTTTTTTCGGAATGCTGATAACATCAGCACTCGCTGGGAGCAACAACTGCGCCAAACCGGGCAGCCGTGCTACATCCTCGGCGGCGGCTCAGAAATCCGCGCCAGTCTCTCGCCGCAAATGATGCGGCAATATTCCGGCATCAATGTCATTAATACAGCCTCAGCTGCCCCCTTTGGTCTGGGAGCCAATGCGGCCATTGCGCTCAACCACATGCACCCCGGCGACACACTTGTGCTCAGTGTCATCAGCGCAAATGACGAAAACTGCCAAGCGAAAGAAGGCGGAATTAAACTGGCCACGCAGCTTTTCGGCTTCTCCGCCTTCACTCGTGGCGGCATTCCCATGAATCTCGATTCCCTGCTTGCCCCCCTATCATCCGATGCAGGCAACATGCTGGTCACAGCGGCGCGCAAACTGACCAGAGGCTACGCCTATATCTATGATGCACATTCCACCATACACCCGGATGGATGGATGGAAATAACCCTTTCCCGAATGAAAAATGCAAAACCTCCCCCCCTCAAACCCACAGATATCAGAGTGGGAGATACCTGTATCAACATCCTGAACCATGCACAGACCGAGTGCCGGAAAATCGGGGCCAATTTTGTTGTTATGCTGCCTGCGGGCTATACCAACACTGATGAAACACCCCGCCGTCTGTTGCATGCTCTGCAGATTACCCGCCTGGGTATCCCCGTGCTGCGGGATGAGCGACTGGGCAGAATAACCGATGCATCGAAGCTAACAGACACCGAATATCATCTTAACGCCTCAGGTACAGCAGAAAACAGCTACATCATTGCCCAACTGCTGGTAAACAAAAGCTACTGGACAGAAGACGAGCTGCTGGAACGACTCCAAAAACTCAGAATTCCTGCTGATACCGCGGAACTCCCCTGACGCGTACACCGGGTATGTCTCACTGTACTCTTGCCAACCCCTGCTGTATCACTATATACTTCACCACCGTGAAGCTTTTTTTCATATTCCTGCTCTCAGCAGCATGCAGCCTGGCCCAGGCCTGGCAGCAAGTGAATGAAAATGCACCGGAGCCGGCCCGGGAATTCCGCGCTGCCTGGGTGGCAACTGTCTTCAACCTGGACTGGCCCAGCAAAGCAGGCCTCTCCGCCAGCCAGCAGAAAGCCGAGCTGCTCCATATTATCGAGCAGGCCTCCCGGTTACGCCTCAATGCCATCATTCTGCAGGTAAGACCCAATGGCGATGCTCTCTACAAATCAACTCTGGAGCCCTGGAGCGCCTGGCTCAGCGGGCCCGGTCAGAATCCCGGCTACGACCCGCTTGCTTATGCTATCGCAGAGGCCCACCGGCGCGGCATTGAGCTTCACGCCTGGTTCAACCCGTTCCGCGCCACAGTGAGCAGCAAACCGGTGGGGCGCGGGCATATCTCCCGAAGCCAGCCGGGCTGGCTGCTCAAGGCAGGCAGCACCACCATTCTGAATCCCGGCCGGACTCAGGCACGCGGGCATGTGCTGCGCGTCATCATGGATGTGGTGCGCCGCTATGATATTGACGGCGTGCACCTGGACGACTATTTCTACCCCTACCCGCCGCACCACAACGTGGCAGATGGCCGCACCCCGGCCCAGCGCCGCGCTGCCATTGATTCCTTTGTGCAGGAGCTCTACCGCCAGGTCAAATCTGCCAAGCCGCATGTGCGCGTGGGCATCAGCCCCTTCGGCATCTGGCAACCCGGCTTCCCGGAGGAAGTGCAGGCAGGGGTGAATGCATATGAAGACCTGGCCTGCGATGCCCGCAAATGGCTGATTCAGGGCTGGGTGGACTACCTCTCTCCCCAGCTGTACTGGCGCTGCGAGGGGCCGCAGAGCTTCCCTGCCCTCATGCGCTGGTGGAGCAGCATCAACCCCGCACGCCCCGTCTGGCCGGGCATTGCCTCGGTGCGCATCAACAGCAAGGAAGACCCCGGCCGCAAGGCTTCCGAAATAGCCCGCCAGATAGCCTACTCCCGCAGCCTTGCCCGGCAAAGTTGCGGCCAGTTATTCTGGAGCTGGAAGTCACTGGGCACCAACCGCGGCGGCATTCAGAAGGAGCTTACCAAATTCTACAGCAGCATTGCGCTGCCGCCAGCCATGCCCTGGAGCAGCAGCTCCCAGCCCGCACGCCCCTCCGTGCAAGCGCAGGATACCGGAAACGGCTGCATCATCACCTGGCAAGGCAATGCCCGCAAATGGGTGCTGCAGGTTGGCAGTAAAGGCCGCTGGTTCACCATGGATGTACTACCCGGAAACTGCAACAGAATCACCCTCCCTGCCCGCGTTGCCAACACGCTGGACCGCATTGCCATACGCCCCATTTCCCCCACCGGCATAAGCGGAACTCCCGGAATTCTGGCACGATAACGCAAAATTTGCCTCAAAAAAGCCCCGGAATCGAGATTTAGGATTGAACTGTGCCGCGGGACTGGTATATAATACCGCCCGTTATGAGTACAGACGCAACCAAAGTCGAGCTTCCGAGCTCCGTGAAACGCTATGCCCTTTACCTGATGGTAATGGCTGGCCTTGGTGGTCTTCTGTATGGCATTGACGTAGGCGTAATTGCCGCCGCTCTGCCGTACATCGAAAAGACCTCTTCCTACACCCCGCAAGAACTGGCCATCGTGGTGGCTGCCGTTCTTTTCGGCTCCGTTCTTTCCTCCCTGTTCGCCGGCATGCTGGCCGAATGGCTGGGGCGCAAGAAGGTTATCATCCTGTCCGCTCTGCTGTTTACGCTGAGCATTCCGGTCATCTGCTTCTCCAATGGCGTGTTCGAGATGCTGATGGGTGGCCGTATTCTGCAGGGTGCAAGTGCCGGTCTCGTGGGTGTGGTGGTTCCCATGTACCTGGCTGAGTGTCTGGATGCCAACTCCCGCGGCAAGGGTACCGGCATGTTCCAGTTCATGCTTACCGTGGGTCTGGTGTTTGCGGCCCTCATCGGTCTGGTGACCACCATGTGGGTGGGTGCTGCCGATGATCCCAACGTGACCGCCGAGAGCAAGACGATGGCCTGGCAGGTTATCTTCTGGTGCTCCGCCATCCCCGGTCTCATCCTTTTCTTCGGCGCCTTCAAGCTGAAGGAATCCCCCCGCTGGCTGTACCGCCGTGGGCAGCGCGAGCTGGCTCTCTGCTCCCTCGCCTCCAACAACGGTGATGCTGCTGCCAAGGAGATTCTGGACGAAATGATTGCTGCCGACGCTGCCGAGGAAGCAGCCAAGGCCGACATGGCCGCCGCTGCCAAGGGCGACTCCCTCCTCCAGCGCAAGTATGTGATTCCCTTCGTTCTGGCTGTGGTGGTTCTGGCCTGCACTCAGGCTACCGGTATCAACTCCGTGCTGAACTACTCCGTGAAGATCTTCCAGCAGGCTGGTCTGCAGGGCGAAGTGGCCAACTGGGCTGACCTCGCCATCAAGATTACCAACATGGTGATGACCGTGGTTGCCGTGACTCTGGTGGACAAGAAGGGCCGTACCTTCCTCCTCAAGATGGGTACCTCCGGTATCATCGTGGGTCTGGCCGGTGTGGGCGCCATGTTCCTCAGCGTGGAGAACAACCGCGTTGACGTGACCGCTCAGGTTGCCGCCGCTGTGCAGGATAACTCCCTGAACATCTCCGCAGCTGATGCCGTGAAGGCCGCCATGACCCCCGAGATTCTTGCCGCTCACCCCGAATTCATGCAGGGTGAATCCGTGGCCCCGGGCATGCAGCTGATTGTGACCTACACGCAGGGTCAGTCCAGCATGCAGGACGTGGCTGAGGTTCGCGCTGATGCCGCTGCCGATGGTTCCGCCATTGCCATCGCCAAGAGCACTGCCCTTGCCCCCACCTTCATGGACAAGATCTGCTTCTGGACCACCCCGCTTCCCGAGGGCGCCGTGAAGGAGGTTTCCATCACCCGCGCTGAAATCGGCATGAAGCCCAACGCCGTGACCGGCTGGATCGTGACCGGCTTCTTCGTGGTCTTCATCTCCTTCTACGCTGCCGGCCCCGGCGTGTGCGTATGGCTGGCTCTCTCCGAGCTCATGCCCACCCGCATCCGCGCCAATGGTATGGCCATCGCCCTGCTCATCAACCAGGGTGTGTCCACCACCATCGCCGGTACCTTCCTGCCCTGGGTGGGTTCCTCCGGTTACTCCTCCGTATTCTTCTGGCTGGCTGGCTTCACGGTAATCTACTTCATTACCGCCGCCTTCTTCCTGCCGGAAACCAAGGGCCGTACCCTCGAGGAAATCGAGCAGTACTTCAAGACGGGCAAGATGCCCGAAAAGAACTAATCCACCAATTAGTTTAACACATCTTCACCGGCTCCCCCACCGCCGCACCGGGGGAGCCGGTTTTCTTTTAGCTATGGGCGGAAGAAATGGCGATTTGTAGGAATGCAGATTTCGTAATTCTGAAATCTGCATTCGCCATACTGCCATTTATCGGGCTACATCGATTTATCAGAAGTTTTTACGTGAGAATAAAAAGCCTCCATGAGAAACCATGATTGGTTGATGTTCAGCCCATTTGAAATAACATAGTCTATAATACAGGATTCCTCCTGAGCAGTTAATTTCGTAGAGTTTGTAAATTCCTTGCGATATGCGTAATATGGAGGATACTGCCAGGTTGCCACAGAACGCACAGCCAGGAGATTCTTGTCCTCATTCAGCAATTCGAGCAAACTTTTATATTTGCCGGATATGCATACATAATAAGTCAGGCCTCGCCTCAGGTAATTAAACAACAGGTGTGCTGAATAGTAGGTTTCGTTATCAATTTCTTCCTTCTTTATGTACAGATAATCTCCACCTGTTACCCTGATTAATGGGTGACTTCTGTCTGGCAGGGGTATTTCTACACTCTCAGGAAGGAAGGCATGATAACCATGTAGCAAGTGAGACAGCATATGGTATTTTGCTGACGATAAAGCAAAAAGTGAGGTCCCTTTCCTGAGGTAAAATCCGCCAGCAGCATCCTTTAATACATCGTATTGGATAACCTCAGAATCATCAAAGTATAGCTTCGCGTTCAATACCTGCTCCATCTCTATATCCTCTGGCGGGCATACAGGCTTGAGCACGTGTTCATATAGGAAGAACTGCCCTGTATAGAATGCCATTTTATCGTCCTGAATGCAGACAGAATGCGAACCATCATACAATATAACATGAGATACCCTATCCACCGCACAAGCAGGCGAACCTTTATCTATCTGGTTATCTGCATGTGCGATATTGAAGAAAATCAAAAAGAAAAAGAGAAGAAAATATTTCATGTTCAACAAAAAACAATGCTACCTGAAGCTACATGCTGGATGATATCACAAGCGCTCCTCTGGGCGCAATTCTATTTTTCGCATACAAAATTCAGACTGGACTCTAGCATTTAATTTCTGCTAATATAGTGTACAATAAGGAACAACCATGCGATACAAGGTTCTGACAGCAGAGGAAGCCGCCGCCATGATTCGACATGGCGAGTGCGTAGGATTCAGTGGATTTGCCAACGCGGGCGCACCCAAGGTCATCCCGATGGCCATGGCTGCCCACGCTAAGTCTGAGCACGAGGCCGGGCGCGACTGGCGCATCACCCTGCTGAGCGGAGCCACCACCAGCACCCTGGTGGCAGGCTGCCTGGCAGCGGAAAATGCCCTCATCCGCCACATGCCCTACCAATCCAGCCCAGAGACCCGCAAAGCCGCCAATGATGGCAGCATGCACTACAACGACCTGCACGTCTCCCTCATGGCACAGCAGATGCGCTACGGCCACCTGGAGCGCCCCACCACCGCAGTCATTGAATGCTGTGATATTACAGATGACGGCGAGCTGACCCTGACCACCAGCGAGGGCAACACCCCCACCTTTGCCCTGCTGGCAGACCGCATCATCCTGGAGCTGAACTCCTTTCACGACCCGCGCCAGCTGCGCTGCCTGCATGATATTTTCATCCCCAGTGACCCGCCCCACCGCACCTTCATCCCCCTGAACCATCTGGACGACCGCATCGGCAGCCCGACCATAAGCATCGACCCGGAGAAGGTGGTGGGCGTCGTGCTCACCCACGAGCCGGACTACATTGCCCCCTTCAAGGAACTCTCCGATATCACCGTAAAAATCGGCGAGAACATGCGTAAATTCCTGGAGGCCGAGTACCAGGCAGGCCGCATCCCGGCGGAGGGTCTGCCGCTGCAGAGCGGCGTGGGCAATGTGGCCAACGCCGTGCTGGCCAGCGTGGGACAATCCACCATCATCCCGCCCTTCAAGATGCACACCGAGGTGCTGCAGGACACCGTGATTGACCTCATGAAGCAGGGCCGCTGCCTGTTTGCCAGCAGCTGCTGCATCCATGTGTGCGATGACACCCTGCAGGAAATCTACCGCAACTTCGATTTCTACCGCGACAAGATTCTGCTGCGCCCGGTAGAGGTCTCCAACAACCCGGCCATTGCACGCCGCATCGGCCTTATCTGCATGAACACCGCGCTGGAGGTCGATATCTTCGGCAACGTAAACTCCACCCACATTGCCGGCACACACATCATGAACGGAATCGGCGGCAGTGGAGATTTTGCACGCAGCGCGGCCTACACCATCTTCTCCTGCCCCTCCATTGCCAAGGGCGGTGCCATTTCCTCCGTGGTGCCCATGGTCTCCCACACCGACCACACAGAGCATGATGTGCACGTCATCATCACCGAGCAGGGCGTGGCAGACCTGCGCGGGCTCTCACCGCGCGAACGCGCAGAGGTCATCATCGAGAACTGCGCGCACCCGGAATACAGGCCGCTTCTGCGCCAGTATCTGGCACGCACCACCAGCGGGCACACCCCGCACGACCTTCGAAAAGCATTCAGTTTCCACACTGCCTTCGCCGATACGGGAGACATGCGGAACGCTGAGTTATAAATTAAGGCTTCTGCTTGCGCGGACGCCCACCGCGGCTCTCAGGCCTGGGGAACATCGTATCGTGCTCAAGCATATCAGCCGGCAGCGGGGCGGACATCACGCCGCCATGCTGCTCGCGGAGCTGGCGCGCAAAAAGGCGCACCGCCGCAAGCAGCACCGAATTGCGCGTGCGCTTGAAATGGCCGGCCATGCTGTCTGCCTGCTCCAGCAACTCCTCAGGACAACGGAAAGTAACAATTTTCGTGCTCATATTCTGAAATCATCAATGGTGGTGATGGCCGCAGGAGCATTCGCCCTGCTCATGCTCGCAACTGCATTCACCGTCCCCGCAGTGGCACTCATCCCCGCCGCAGCAGCATTCATGCTCTGCCTCGGGGTCATAATCCGCATCCTCAATCTCCGGCGGCAGGGGCTCATCATCATCCGGGTGATACGGCGGCTCCAGCCGGGCAGCCAGAGCCGGGGTAGCGGCCACATCTGCAGCAAAGCGACCAGCCTGGTTGCGGGTGCGCAGGTCTGCACCGGCAGCCAGCAGCTGCTCCACAATCCCCTCATACCCGTAGTAGGCAGCCAGGTGCAGCGGCGGCTGGCCATAGGCATTCCGGGCATTAACATCGGCCCCGGCAGCCAGCAGCAGCGAAATCAGCGCGGTATCAGGCTCCACCCCCATGGCAGCCAGATTCGGCGCCAGATCCACCTCATCCTGCAGCAGCATGGTTGCCGCCGGGCGCAGCTCCTCCAGAGGCTCTCCGCTCATGATGGCATCCAGAAATGCCTGAACCGGCTCATCATAATCGTCAGGGTCCAGGTCAGCGACCATCTCCTGCAGCTCTTCCAGCTGCACACGCGGCTTTTCATCCTCTTCCAGAGTAACGCTGTTCCATTGCAAATCGCTCATGGGGTTACTATACCGCATACAACCACCATTTTCCAGCATAATGTTCGCATGCGCACGCTATCTGACCACATGTATCCCAAAGATTTCACAATTGACTGCACTATCAACACCGTTTTGGAGCCTGCCCCCCCCTCTTTATAGATGGCGATTTGTGGGGGCTCAAATCCTTCGGAGCTCGGGACTTCAGTCCCGAAAACTCAAGCGATGAGGGACTAAAGTCCCTTGCTCCGAAAAAAAAGCCGCCCGATAAAGTCCAATTTGACGCAGCATTCATTGGGGCTCATGTGCTATCTGACAGCTTAGCGCGCGTTCCGGCCATCCGGCGCCTACTTTTAGCTTTACATTTCAACCTTACATAGTACGATATCATTCATGGCTAAACAGGTTCGCAAAGCAGCAAAGAACATTCCCGCCAGCAAAACCAGAAAATCCGGCAGCGGTAGCGCCGGGTGGGTGGTCGCGTTAATTCTCATTGCCCTGGGTGGCGGTGGTTATTATGGCTACGATACCTGGCAGAAGCAGGAACAGGAACGCAAGGCACAGGAGGCCGCCCGCCTCGCCAGAATAGCCGCTGAAAAACGCAAGGCCGCTGAGGAAAAGGCCAGACTGGCCGCCGAAAAGGCAGAACAGGAGCGGCTCGCCGCAGAAAAAGCCGAGCGCGAACGCCTGGCCGCCGAGGAAGAAGCCCGCCGCAAGGCAGAGGAGGAGGCTGAACGGCTCCGCAACGCCGGCAAGAAGGAAACCGACGACAAAGAGCCAGCCCCCACCCCGGAACCTGATAAGAAAGACGCCCCCGCCCCGCAAGAGGATACCTCAGCCTATGATACCCCCCTGCCCCTGCATGGCGCCAGCGCCCTGGATGCCAAGGCCAGGCGCGAGTTTGATGCCCTGGTAGACACGCTGCTGGAGCGCAAGGATTTCGCCGCCTTCGAAAAGGCGTTCATGCCCAAAATCAAGGAAAGCATGGCGACCTACACCGGCAACGGGCGCCTGAACTACGCACACTACAAGAACAACCGCAACCTGATGCAGGCGGTGGATCTGTGCCTGCTTATCCGCATGGCCGGTGCCAAGGAACTGGCCGCGCTCGCCTCTGCAGATGGGGCTGAGAACGACAGCAGCGGCACAGACTTCCTCCGCTGGGCCCTGCGCGACAAGAGCCAGCCGCTGCACCAGTTCATGCAGAACTACCTCACCCAGGAGGGGCGCGACGAAAACGCCGCCCACTCCATTCAGCAGTTCTACAACATCTGGTGCGATACCGAACCCAAGGACCGCCTGAAGTACCTGAACCTGGCCATTGCGGGCGCGCTCATTAACCCCCAGGCGGCAGAGGCAAGCGGTGGATACCGCGGAGATGAGCCCCGCCTCACCGTGCCCGAGGTATGCGCCTACATGCGCGAAATGGACAAGAAGCGCAAGCTGGTCACCGATATCAAGAAGATGAGCGTATCCCAGCTGCTGCACGTGGTGGATGTACGACTGCCCCGCTCCGAGTTCGACTGGGCTGCAGAAAACGTGAACTATAACCAGGCTAACTGGTCAGAGGCTTATGGCTCCATCAAATACGTAATGGAACGCGCCGCTACAAATAAGGATCTGTACGAGATGTACTCCTTCGAAGAAATTCGCAAGGAAGGCGGTGTTTGCCGCGACCAGGGCTATTTCTCCTGCAACACTGGCAAATGCCGCGGTGTGCCGGCGGTCTACATTGTGGGCGATGGCGACCGCGGACCACACGCCTGGATGGTCAATCTGGTTGATACCGTTAAATGGGTGCAGACCAATTCCTATGGCTATAATAGCGGCCGCTTCACCAACCCCTGCTCCGGGCGCAGCCAACATGAATCCACCCTGTTGAGCAAGGATGCCAAGACCACTGATACGAAGCTGATACCCGCGGCAGATGCCATGATTCTCTCAGATTACCTGTCCCGTATCGGCAGCAGCAAGGATGCCCAGAGCTGCTCCCGCTTTGTGACAACCAGTTTCCCCACGCTCACCGCTGCATGGGCTCATTATATTAAGGTACTCGGGCAGGATGAGAACAACCTTCCGCCCGATAAGGTATGGCGAAAGATAACAGCCGACCTCAACCAGTTAAGCAAGAAGAACTCTGAGCTCCTGGATCTGGCCGCAGAAGTAGAGGAAAAGTACCTGCTGGCCGGCAAGAATGCCGCCAGCAAGCAGATGGCCCTGCGCCGCTCCATGTCGCAGCTGAACCGCCGCGGCGGTGATGACCGCGCAGACCTGGTGCTCAACGCCGTAAATCGCCAGGCAGAGGTCTTTGCCGAAAGCGGGAACCTGACCGGCCTGGCCGGGCTGTACCGCAAGCAGCTCAAGAATTACACCAAGCGTGGTGATATCTTCGGCCAGCTGCTCAGCCAGTATATGAGCCACCTGGGGGATGACGCCCCCGCCCGCGCCTGGAGCACCCTGGCAAAAGATGCCGAAAAACTCTTTGAGAAGCACGTGCGCAGCAATGGAAGCGACCTCTTCAAACTTAAGAAGGAGTGCGAAATCCAGCGCCAGATTGCCACTGCCTGGGAGAACGCCGGCAACACGCGCAAGGCCACCAAGATGCGCGAGGATGCGGATACCCGCCAGAAACGAGCAGAAGGCCAATACACCACAGAGGATTAAAAGCAGAGCCTTTCTCCAAGCACAAAGCACCCCTGGCCGGATTTCCTGGCCAGGGGTGCTTGCTATTCAGCAATCTGCTGCTGTGGCGGAATCAATACTTGTAGTCCACATAGAACTGGAACTGGGCATCGTCATCCGCGCAGTTTGCCGACTTGAAGGGAATAGCATAGTCCACCGCGAGCGGGCCCATGGGCAGGTTAATGCGCAGACCCACACCATAGTCAGCAGCCCAGTCCGTGGGCTTGAAGTCAAAGCTGTTCTTATGCACAAAACCGGCATCCACGAACATGGCGAAACGCACAGATTCCACAATGGGCAGGGTCATTTCCAGCTGCACAAAGGCAGAGGTGTTACCACCCATGGTTTCATCACCGGCAAGCTTCTCATCAACCATGCCTACATCGCGGAAACGGAAACCACGCAGGTTGGCCGGGCCACCCAGGTAGCAGCGCTCGAAAATCGGCACTTCATCACCGCTCTTCACCGTATCAATGGTCTCAAGACCAAAGTTGACGCTGAAGATGGAATCCCAGAAGGAATTGTAGTAGTACGAACCGCTCAGGCCCACGGTGTATGTTTCCGTGGTGCTGCCGGGGCCGCTGTAGCCCACATGCCCCTCCAGATGCCCACCGCTGCGGGGAGTCACCATGGAGTCGCGGGCATCGTACTCGCAGCTCAGGCGGAAGTGGCTGCGGGTGTAGTCGCCATCCTGCTCCTGGAAGAACTGCGGGGCATTACCCTGTGCCTCGATACCGTACTGCTCCAGGCGGTACTCAAATTTAACCGCAGTAAGGTCTGAAACAGCCTTGCGCAGAGATACGGAGTAGCCGTAGTTGCTCTGCTGGTAGTAGTCGCTCAGGTAGGTGGACTTGGAGTAGTACAGCTCCTGACCCAAGGCAAGCTTGCGGTCCAGGAACCAGGGTTCCAGCAAGTATACGGAAGCATTGCTGTATTCCGTACCCAGCTTACCGCTCACAGTGAGGCGCTGGCCGCCACCCACAAAGGTGCCGCCATTCACAAAACCGCGAATATCGAAGTTGGACTGCGTGATAGTGGTGTAAAGGTAGATATTCTCCACGGTGGAGAAAGCCACACCCAGTGTGAGGCTGCCGGTCATCTTCTCGTGCACATTCACGTTGATATCGCGGTAGCCTTCCGTGGTGGAAAGCCCCTGGGAAACCTCTACCTGGTCAAAGTAGTTCAGGTTATCCAGGCGCTTCTTGGCCGTCTCCAGGTCCACAGAGTTCAGGTTTTCACCCGGCTTGAGGGGAAGTTCGCGCAGAATCACATGCTGGCGGGTCTTGGTATTGCCGCGCACATTGATGCGGCCCACCTTGTAGCGGTCACCCTCCGTCACGTCGTAGCGGATATCAATCAGGCGGGTGCCGTCCTCTGCCACACCGGCCTCGTTAATGTCAGGGCGCACGTCGGCGTCGGCATAACCCTTGGCGCCGTAGTAACGGCGAATCATGGTCACATCGTCAGAAACCTTCTGCAGGGAGTAGATATCGCCATCCAGCATGCTCATGCCCGGCTCCAGTTCCTCCTGGGTGTAGGCAGTCAGCGGGCCGAAGCTCACCTTACGCACCTTGTAGCGGGGGCCCTCATCCACCGTCACCTTCAGGTGCAGCTTCTGGCGGCCTTCCTCGTTCGCGCTGGTGGTGTACTCCACATTGGCCAGGCG
Organism: Akkermansia sp.; assembly: GCA_045132635.1. Classification (GTDB taxonomy): domain Bacteria; phylum Verrucomicrobiota; class Verrucomicrobiia; order Verrucomicrobiales; family Akkermansiaceae; genus Akkermansia. The sequence continues at coordinate 4,870 of JBGUSR010000025.1, read as the reverse complement.
GGCGCGCAGGTAACCGTAATTCTTGTAGTGCTTCACCACAGCCTCCAGGTCATCCTCCACCTGTTCGCGGTCAACTCGGCCGGACTTGGTAATCCAGGTGAAAAGGCCGCGCTCCTTGGTCTGCATGAGCTGGCGCAGCTGTTCGTCGTCAAAAGCAGTGTTACCCTCGAACTCGATGGTATTCATGCTGACCTCTCGGCCTTCCTTGATATCGAACACCACGTCCTTATAGGAACCGCTGGCTGTCGCCTCCGCACGCCAACTCACCTGGGTATCCGGGTAGCCGGCTTCCTGATAAGCCTTGATGATATTGGCACGGGCAGTGGCCAGCGTAGCATCGCTCAGCACCGTACCAGGCTGGAGCTTGGTAGTCTCGCGCAGGTCATCCTCATCAAACTCCACATTGCCGGTAAAGCCCACACCGGCCAGCACGCTGCTTGCTCGCACATTGAAAATCACCTTCACGGCCTTGCCGCTCGGCTGCACAACCACAGAGGCATCCGGGTCCACCAGGCTGCGCTCAATCAAGCGCTCCAGGTCGGCATTTACGCGAGCAGAGGAATACTCACCACCTGCGCGGGTCTGCACCACATCCATCAGTCGGCGGTCCGGCAGCACCTTGTCACCCGTGTAGCGGAACTCCACACCGGCCACAAGCTTGCCGTCAAAAGAAGCATCATTCTGGAACAGACCCGTGGTCGGCCCCAGTTCACGCATCACATCAGCCTCATCCAGCAGCTTGGTATCCGAAGCTGCAGAAACAAGCTTTGTCTCCACCGGAGCAGGAGCAGCGGCCTTCACCGAAGCCGGCGCATCAGCCTTCTTCTGATTGCGGCTCATCGCCTCCAGGAACGCATCATTCTGCTGACTATCTGTCGTAGTCCGGGTCTCCTGTCGGGCAGACTGCTGGTCCTGCATCATGGCATCCAGGAAGGGGTCTCCCGTGGAATCCTGACCAAAAGCCGGAGCAGTCATCGTCATCGCTAACGCTGTAAGCGTAGCACTCCAGTGCAATGTGGGCTTATACATGTGTGCAATCCTATACTCACCCCACCGCCACGTCAAGGTTTTATTAGAGCATCACCAATAATATCACGTGCGCGCGTGCCCGGGAAGCGAGCACACCGTAAGCAAAAGCACCATTCCACTCCATGATTCGTTTACCCCAGCCGTAGGCATTGATGGTGGTGGTGGTATTGCCTCGGCCATCTGTCTGCGTGAGCAGCATGCCGCTTGCGGTGTAGCTGCGGGTGGAGGAGGTCACCACACCTGCCGTATCCTTCTGAGAGAATACAACGTCACTGACCGCCACCGTCTCGGCAGTGATGGCAGAACCAGGTACCGTACTGTACTGCACTCGTTTCGTGCCTCCACTGTACACCGTCCATTGAGTGGAAGTCAAGCCACGTTCGCTGACAAAAACAGATTTATTCTCAATCGTTGCCGAAAGCTGCGAAATGAGCTGCTTCTGCACATGTCCGCAACCCGTGCTCTTTGTTCATCGATTATTGTTTGACAACTAAGTCCTCCGATGATACATATGATTATGTGTGCATTTCAGAAGCTTGTCTGCACGTATCAGTAACATTTATCCGCCTGCGTATTAGAAATATACTATTCCGATAACAATAAAAAAGTTGACTTTATTTATCATTTCGCTATTGCCCATGGCCACAGCAGCAGACAAATCCTATACCGAGGAAGAAAAGGATAGGATTTTGAGACTAGCAGCTCTTCGTCCTATGTATGCACCTGCGTCACCATTTGTGTATGATTTTTACAATCATCCGAGAATATGAACTGGCAGTCCGGGATTCCGCCGAGAAAGACGACGACACCAGGTATGAGTCGTTTCTTTTTGCAAGTATGTGTTTGTCTTGTTTATCGCACTGCAAATAAATAAGTTATGTAATCACAATTTCGTTATATGACAAAGTTCGGTTTCTGATTTTTAATTATACCAATGCGTACCGATGAGTAAGATACCATATTGCACCTGTTTACTATTCTGTCTCTTTTTTATTATTGGTTGCTCTGATCAATCAGAATTGTATGATTCTGCCAAATCCCTGACTAGCGAAACAAATCCTATCATTAAAGAGATTATCCGGCAAAACCCCCAATGCAGACTTATTTCGAGCATATCACAGTTCGACTTCAAAGAACTGAACCCAGAAAATAAGTTCTTCTTTATTCATCGAGAAGAACCAGAAGCGGTCAAGGAACAGCAAAAAGATTCGCGTTACGTTTTATTAGTAACACCCGGGCCATTTTCTTTTTTTAGTAATAAGCAGATTCATGTAAAAGAAGCTCAACGTCCCTCTCGATTTATAGATTTAAAGGAATATTGTAAGCGTCTCAAGTTGTCGAATTCTTTTTATGAGTGGGAAATGTATTCAGCAACATGTTATACATGCTATACAAAGCCATATCTGGAGTCTTTGTATAATTGTTTCATTTCTGTTTATACAACAAAAGAGCATGTTTTTCTGCTGATAGACATGGATAGAAATGGTCTCTATGTGCCAGATGAAGCTGACCCCAACAATGAGTATAAATGGAAATGGGTGCCTCGTATACCAATTACCGAGCAATCATCGTCTGCTTGTGATAAAAAATCTGATTTTCGGTAGATATGCACTTCGCATATCTGACGTGTGGATGTTGTTCATTTGAATGATAGAATCCGGGATATGAGAATATATCTTTTTCATTTTAAAACATTAAACTTATCATTAAGATAATGGATATTACGACTACTGTAGCAATAATGAGTTTTAGCTTCCTAGATACAGCTAAATCAGTAATAATCCAACCTAATATTAGCAATGATAAAATAATACAAAAGTAATTATCCTCATATGGTTCTTTAAATAAAAAATATCCTTGTATGTTTCTATTGTATTCCATAATGGAACAATAGTTAAATAAAGATACTAATAAGAAAATATAAATACCTATTTTCATTTATTATATATCATTTCTGGCTCTTCGAACAAGAATGAAAACCGCTGTTAACCTTAAGCATGAACCGTGCGCTGCATGAGCAAAAATTCTACTCTGTCTATCGATTACATATGATTTGATGAGATTAATATTCCGACTACATCAATAGGATAGAGCTCCTTCTTGTAGTACCTTAATACATCACATAAAACATGCGTTTTTACTGCATCATTGATATATACCATTAAGACGACGCCCTCAACTTTCACTTTTGAGTCTCGGCATATCCCCTTTATTCTCATAATGGAATCCTTTATGTTTTCTCTTTTGATATAAACCCTGTGATATACCGCATATGTTGGTCTGAGTTTCAACTTTCTAAGCTCAGTTTTGTCTGATGTTTTTTGCGTTGCTGTTCCTGCAACAACAAAGTCCAGTTCATTTTCATACCCATTGGGATTTATATCAATCTCATCCTTATTGTATTCCAATAAAACGCGCCCATGGTTACCAAATGCATCCTGCACCTTTTCCTTAGTCTCCTTCCAGTGTTCCATGCAATCAACATGTATGCGAGCAGCTTCCATGCAGGCAGCGAAGGAAGGCAATGCCATAAGAGCACTCCACAAAAACACTATCGTTTTCATATATTTTAACATATTTTCAATAAATAAACAAACTCAATGCACATAACATTTTTATATCATACATTCACCGGACCAGAAAAAACACAAAGTGAGCCTCTGCAGCAGGTGCGTGCCGGGCAGGTATTCGTAGCTGAACTGCTTCTCAGTATCTTTTGGCATGGTTGCTTTGTATCTTAATAAGTTTTAATCAATGCTTTCTTAAGAATATCTTTTTCGTATTTGCATACTACCGTGGGGCAACTTATGCTGCCCCACGGTACAGTACATTGTTTATTTTTTCTCTTGATTGAATTTGCTTATGTGTAATACCTCTAACGCAGAATACTTATTCTCCAAAAACAACATAACTCTTGTTAATTTAAGGATAATGTTTTCTAGCTCTTTTTTGCTAATTGGCTGTAAAACATTATGCGTTATTTTCCACTCCATGTACTCGTTATTATCATAGCAGTAACGAAAATATAACAAACAAGCTGTTATTTTCTTATTAATGTCTACATTGTTTATTATTGCAATACTGCGAATATCTAATTCATTTTCTGCTAAGAAGTCTGAAATCAAATGTTCCGTTATTACACCATTTGATGAATAAGAGTAAATTTTATCATCTGTTTCCCCTAGAATATACTTTGTTAACAAAGATGATATCATTTCTATGTCTGACAAAGAAATCTTATTCAACAAGCGCCAATCTGTATTAAGTATTAGATACTTAATTTGTTTGTTAAGTTCTACTTCTATTATAGTATTGTCCGTAGTGAACAGTTTCTCATCATCTGTGTTATGCATTTTTTTGTGCGTTTATAGTTTCATTTATTGATCCAGCGTGACTATCCCAAATGCCATTCACCGTATAGCTGCGGGTAAAGGTGGTGACAACACCAGCCGTGTCCTTCTGCGAGAGCGCAAAACCATCCACCGTCACGGCCTTGGCAGTGATGGCGCTGGTGGGTACCGTACTGTATTGCACTCGTTTCGTATGTTCACTATACTCCGTCCACTGCACAGAAGTCAAGCCACGTTCGCTGACAAAAACGGGTCTGTTTCAGATTTGCTGGTAGAAGGTACGAGCGGTTTTGTGCATTCTTTGAAGCCTCAGGAAGTAAACTTGTCGTAGTTTCAGGAACAAATACCTTTCATCAAACAAGCCGCATGCCTTGGCCTGTATCCGCTTGATGGCTGCGTTGGCCGATTCTATTCGGGCTGAGTTTATCTTGTAGCGGATACCGTTTATCACCTCATTGAATTGCTCACTGATTTTTCTGGCAAAACTACTC
>JBGUSR010000024.1:0-14825 GCA_045132635.1 Akkermansia sp. | reverse complement strand
GGAACAGCTCGTCGTTGCTGCGGTGTAAACGCAGCAATTTAGACCACTTTCAAGTGGATTTAGATGCCTCGTAAGAGGCAATTTCATCTGCCAAGGGCAGATTTCGATGCAGCACATCAAGAGCTGCAATGCAGGTGAAATAAGTTTCTGCGGGCCATAGGCCCGCACTATCTCTAAACAACTTACATTGCAGGGCAGAATGCCCTGCAGAGAAATTGCGGGCAGAGGCCCGCAATGAAATCCGTCACTATCGTGACGGTCTAAATCCGGTTATCACCGGTCTAAATTGCCCGGCTTCCGCCGGGCAGTGTTTCATTCCCACAAATTGCCATCTATACGGGCTGATGGCTCCAGAACGGTGTTGATAATGCAGTCATTTGTGAAATCTTTGGGACACACGTGACAAGCAGCAGGCCGCCGAACTGGCGGCTTGACTTTTCGCGCCGCTATCGCTACAATAATGCCATGAATCAGGATTCCTACTTACCCAATGACGAAAATATGCAGGTAGACAGCGCATCCCGCGCCAGAGTCTTCCTCAACAAGGTTTACATGTGGATGGCTGCATGCATGCTGCTCACCGCAGGCGTGGCTGCCTACACCGCTCAGGAGCTGACCACCCGGTTCTGGGTTGAGGAACACTGCCTGATGCTCTGGCTGGGCACCATCGGCATTGTGCTCATCATGAGCTTCTGCGCCAGGCGCCTTTCCGCCGGGGCTCTTACCGTGCTGCTGTTCACCTTTGCCGGTGTTCAGGGGCTTCTGTTCGGCCCCATGCTCATCTATTACGGGCTGGACTCCGTAGGCAAGGCCTTTGGCTGCACCGCCATCATGTTCGGCGCCATGTCCATCTACGGTTTTGTCACCAAGCGTGACCTGGGGCCCTGGCGCCGAGCCCTGTTCATGACGCTCATCGGCCTTCTGGCAGCCATTGTGATCAATGTCTTCTGGCTGAAGAGCAGCGGGCTCGATCTCGGAATCTCCTGCGTGGGTGTTGTCCTGTTCTCGCTTTTCACGGCCTATGATACGCAGAACCTGCTGAAAATCGGTCTCAGCAATGATGATTCCATCAAGAGCAAAGCGGCTGTTCTCGGCGCGCTGGAGCTGTACCTGGACTTCATTAACCTGTTCATCTCCCTGCTGCGCCTTTTCGGCAGCAGAGATTAATTCTCCCAGCTCTGTCAACACATGGAACGTCTTACACAACTGGGCACCGAGACTCTTGCATCCCTGCTCGCACCGCTGGGATTCACCTACACGCTGACTACCGAACCCTATGAGGATGGCATCTCCCTGCTGCTCGAAAGCCCGGATGCCCGCTTTCTCATCGGCGATGAGGGAGACCGTCTGGATGACCTGCAGTATATGGTGAACCGTCTGGTGCAGGCAAAGTGGAGCGATGCCCCGCGCATCCGCCTCGACTGCGATAACTACCGGGCCCGCGCAGAATCCAAGCTGCTGCGCCGCGCCCGCTCCCGCGCCGAGCGGGTGCTCAAGACCGGCAAGCCGCTGCTCATGGAGAAGCTGAATGCCTACCAGCGCCGCCTGGTGCACAATGAGCTGGCCACCATTCCCGGCATTGTCACGCAGTCCGAAGAAACAGAATCGCGCTTCAAGCGCATCACCATCAGCCGCGCCGAATAACGCCATGAAACGCCTCCTTGCCATCCTGCTCTGCAGCTGCGGCCTTGCCGCAGGCGGGGAGGAATATACCATCTATTTCCGCCATGGCACCAACGCCAGCGCCATGGTCAGGCATCTGGCGCCGCTTCGCGCCGCCGTGCCGCAGGTGGAATGCCGCTATGTGGTGCTGGAGGACAGCGCCGAAACCATGGCCGCGGCCATCAACTCCGCCAATGCGCTCAATGCCGGGGTGGAAGAGCTGCCCAGCCTGGTGCTGAGCGATGACCAAGGGGCCTATGCCGCTATTCCCCTGCCCCGGCTGAGCGCTGCCACGCTGGAGGCCGCACGTGCTGCCGCCACGGCACCGGACCGCAGCCAGAAAGCCCGCCAGCGGCATTTTGAAGCGCAGCAATACCTGCTGTTTGCCCGCATGGCGCTCATTTCCCCACTGGAGGGGGAGCCCCTGCAGCAATGCCTGAGCAACTGCCGCGCCCTCATGGAGCACCCTTTTGCCACCCCGGCAGATAAACAGCGGCTGGGGTATCTCTGCCTTTACCCGCTGCTCATGCAGGAGTACACCACCATGTACAAAGGCGCCCACACGCCGGCCTCCGAAGCCAAGCTGCTGGAGGCTATTGCTGCGCTGGAAGCCGCCCGGGATATGGACCGCGACACCAATATCGGCAAAAAGGCATTTGCCGAGCGTGAGCGCCTGCGCAAGGCCCGCCGCCAGGCGAGAACAATGGAATAGTGATTAATGATTAGTGATTAGCGATTAAGGATTAATTACTATGGCGGGCGGGTTTCATTTTTTTACTCGGAATAATCAGCTCACTCTGCGGGGCTCGGAAGAAGGCAAGCTGCAATTCTGCTACCTGGGGCCGAGGCTCGCCTGCGCGGATGACGCGCTGATTGCCCCGCCCATGGAGTGGCCGCTGGTGGCCACGGATTTTGACTCGCGCGGCAAGTGGGGCAACCACTCCGGCGAATACGCCCTGCACCTGCGCTATGCAGACGGCACCCAGGCCAGCGACTTGCACCTGCTGCACCACACGGCCACCAAACAGGCTGCCGATTTTCTGCTGGCGGACCCGCTGCACCCGGAGCTGGAGGTGCAGCTGCGCCTGACCGCCTACCCGGAGGAAGATACCTTCACTCTTTCCACCCGGCTCACCAACCGGGGCACTGGCAGCATCACCCTGCTGCAGGCAGCTTCTGCCGCCCTGCCCCTGCAGGCTTCCGATTACCATCTCAGCACCTTCCGCGGCGGCTGGAGCGGTGAGAACTACATGCAGCAGCAGCACATTGCCCGCGGCAACACGCTCGCTGTGGGCAGCTGCACCGGCATCAAGACAGCTCAGGAGGGCACACCCGGGTTCTTGCTCTCGCTGGGCGCGCCCATGCAGGAGGAAGGCGCACCCTGCCTGCTGGGCGCCCTGGCCTGGAGCGGCAATTACGAGCTGAGCTTCAAACACAGCAGCTACGGCCACCTCTACCTGCGCATGGGGCACGATTTTGCCCACAGTCCCTACTCCCTGACCGCAGGCAGCAGCATGGAGCTGCCCGCCGCCATTCTGGTCTACAGCCACAGCGGGGCCGCCCACGCCAGCCGAAGCCTGCACCGCTACCTGCGCCGCCATGTCATCCCCCACGGTCAGGAAACCCGCCGCACCCTGCTGAACAGCTGGGAAGGCGTGCATTTCGATGTGCATGAACCCGCCCTGCGCGAAACGATGCAGCGCACCGCCAGCCTGGGGGTGGAGCTCTTTGTGCTGGATGACGGCTGGTTCGGCAAGCGGGATGACGACACCTCCTCCCTGGGCGACTGGGAGCCCAACCCGGCCAAGCTGCCGCAGGGGCTCAGCGCCCTCACCGCCCACGCCCGCAGCTGCGGCATTGATTTCGGCCTCTGGATGGAGCCGGAAATGGTGTGCCCGCGCAGCAATCTGTACGACCAGCACCCGGACTGGGCCATCCGCCTGCCCGGCATCACCCCGCGGGAGGAGCGCCACCAGCTCGTGCTCGACCTCACCAACCCCGCCACCGGCATCGACCACCCCGTGCGCCGCGTGCTCAGCGAGAACCCGGGCATTTCCTACATCAAGTGGGACTGCAACCGCAAGATTTCCGACACCGGCTCCACCCACCTGCCCGCAGAGCAGCAGGGCAACCTGTTCTTCGACTACATCCGCAACTACTACACCCTCATGCGCGGGCTGCGGCAGGATTTTCCCCATGTCACCTTCCAGTGCTGCTCCGCCGGCGGTGGCAGGCTCGACTGCGGCGCGGCCGCCTTCCACGAGGAATTCTGGCTGTCGGACAATACCGATGCCTGCGACCGCCTGCGCATGCAGTGGGCGGCCTCCTTCTTCTTCCCCGCCAATGCCATCGGCTGCCACGTGACCGCCAGCCCGAACTGCTACACAGGCCGCGAAACATCCCTCAAATTCCGATTCGATGTAGCACTGGCCGGCAGGCTCGGTCTGGAGCTCGACCCCCGCACCCTCAGCCCGGAGGAAATGGCTGAAATACGGGAACGCGTGGAGCTGGCCGCCCGGCTGCGCCCCATCACCCAGCTGGGTGAGCTGCACCGCCTGGTGTCCCCTTACGAGGGGCCGGACTGCGCCCTGCTCTACACCCACGAGGGGCAGGCTCTCCTCCTGGCCTACACCACGCAGCGCGTCTATACCGACCAGTGCACCCGCATCCCCCTGCGCGGGCTTAATCCCGCCACACGCTACACCCTCACCGAGCTGGCACCGGACACCACCGGCACCCACTGCCCGCTGCACACCCACACCCTGGGTGGCGATGCCCTCATGGCCGCCGGCCTCCCCATCCGCTGGACCCGCCCCCAGCAATCCTGCGTGATTCTCCTTACTCCCACCGCATAAAATCTCGCAGACACCGTCTGCGAAATTCTCTCCACGCAGTGGAAATTCTCTCGCCGCCAGGCGAAATTCTCTCGGTGCATACCGAAATTCTCTCTGCCCGCAGGGCAGATAATCCCTCTTTTCCCCTGCATGCAACAAAAAACGCTTGCACCCGCGCAAAGCTTACGCTACTATTCTCCCCAGCACGCCACCGTGCCTGCAAATCCCCGGATGGGTGGCAGAGCGGTTTAATGCAGCGGTCTTGAAAACCGCCGAAGGTTAATCCCTTCCGTGGGTTCGAATCCCACCCCATCCGTAAAAAACATCCCACTGCCCTCATCGGGCAGTGGGATTGTTTTTTACAGTCCTCCCACCGGGAGGATTTCGTCCCGCAGGGATATCGTCCTGCCGAAGGCAGGATTTCGTCCGGCAAAGCCGGATTTCGTTTTCCAATAAAGCAAAGGCCTATTATATCCCACGCATTGGGAAACAATATACCACCAATGGCAGTTCTCCCCTGAACGACCGTTTTTCACCGGCATTCAGGAAAATGCTGTTTTTATGGTCATAGGTCATTACCTCCCGTGAAAAAGTAAGCCGTTGCCCCCTTCGAAGCAACGGCTTTTGAAATATTGGCTGCTTGTACTTACTTGCGTCTGCGACGTAAGGCCAGACCGGTTAAGGTCAGTAGACCCAGCGTAGTAGTCGTAGGCTCAGGTACATGCACCACCATCAAACTTCCGACATCCGGGACATAATTGAAGTAATACTGCTCATAGCCTACCAAATTACTGAATACATCGCCCACCCATACACGGCTGGATGCTTCGCTGCTGGCCGTTACTGGCAGCACTAAGTTGGTCAGACCTGTGAAAAGTGTCACGCTTTCATTCCAGCCGCTCATTTCATCCAGAATCGCCATCAGGTGCTCGCCCATTTCCACCTGTCCGCCGAAGGTCAACGCACCGTTCAAGGTCACGGCTCCGGCATCCAGGCTCATCATATCCAGCGTAGCACCATCAGCCAGGGTCAGGCTGGCATTCAAAGTGGAACTGCCCGACAACAGAGCTGTACCATTCACCGTCAGGGTAGCGGCATCTGCCTCCAGCGTTTCATGAAGACTCAGCGTCGCCGCCTGCTCCAGCTTGAACAGGCTGTCGGCCATCATATTCACCTTGCCGATAATCGAGCCCTGGCCCGCCACCTCCAGCTTTGTTCCGGCATTGAAGGTCAGGTCATACCCGCTGTGGCTCAGTTCGGCATTCTGCACACGCACTGTGGCTGCAGAGCCTTCCATGGCGGTGATACCCTGCCCCTGATAGATGGCTCCCTCCTCCACGCGAAGGCGACCGCCGTAGAGATTCGTCATCGCACAGACCTCCGTGGTGCGGGAATTGAGAATTTCCTGAGCTGTAGCCGTTCGCCCAGCTCCGGCTGCTTCCAGCAGGTCATTCAGGTGCTGCTCCGTATACTTACCGGTAAAGATGATATCACCCGTCTGTCTGATGGTAACGGATTCACCCTCTTCGTCCAGATAGGTATAATCCGCATTCAGATTCACTGTGCTGCCGGAGGCTATGTAAACCGAATCCCGGAACTCAATGCTCTTGCCCACTGCAGCTGAAAGAGAAATGGCATCACCACTGCCACCGGCATAGATACTGCGCAGACGATAGCTGCTGCCGGATTTCTCCACATTCTTTTCAAAGAGTACGGACTCATTGTTGCGGATACTCAGATTGCCAGATGCATAAATCGCGCCGCCGTTGGCGGAGGGAGAGGAGGAAGACGCCGTATTCCCGCTGAACGTCACGCTCCCGTTGTTGCTCAGGGTAATGGTCCCCCCATGAATCGCGCCGCCATAGGCAACTCTGTCGCTGGCCGTAGACGTGTTCCCGCTGAAGGTTACTCTGCCGTTGCTGCTCAGCGTGATGGTACTGGAAGAGGCCCCATAAATCGCGCCGCCATAGGCTTTGGAGGAGCTGGACGTAGACGTGTTCCCTCTGAAGGTTACGCTCCCGTTGTCGCTCAGGGTGATGGTTTCCCCATAAATCGCGCCGCCCCAGGCATCGCGTGAACCGGAAGCCGTATTTCCGCTGAACGTCACGCTCCCGTTGTTGCTCAGCGTGATGGTTCCCCAATTCCCCTTAATCGCGCCGCCAGAGGCACCGTATGAGCCGCCAGAAGCCGTATTCCCGCTGAACGTCACGCTTCCGTTGTTGCTCAGGGTAATGGTATCCCCCTCAATCGCGCCGCCATAGGCATAGGATGAGCCTGAAGCCGTAATATCCCGGAAACAGACACCCTCGTAGTAGTTGTACTCCAGATTGCGCGTCTGGCGGGTGGAGAAAGTTAGCGTCTCCTGCACGTTTTCTTCATGCCGCACAATCTGTAGCGTGCCATCTGCAGTATACACCAGAGAAGCATCTGCCCAGAAACCGGAGCCAGGGGCGTCTTTATCGAAATAGTCGTTGATGGAATAGGAACCAGCGGTCAACGTATTGCCATTCTTATCCAGCAGGGAGGAAATCCCGGTGAGGAGGGTGTAGGTCTTACCATCGCCGCCGGCGAGGCTGGAGAGCTGCAACTGCGTGCCGCCCAGCAGGGTGAGGGCGGAGTTATTCAGGCTGGTGGCGGTTCCGCTGCCGGAGTAATCGATGTTCAGCCTACCGTCTCCTAATGAAAGGTTGGAATCCAGCACCGCCCCGGTCATGCCCAGAGACAGCTCACGCCCGGAGCTGATGTCAACCGGTGAGCCTACAGAAAGCACACCTTGTTGCAAAACAATATGACCGGCAAAGGAATCGCTCAGGCCTCCTATGGATGCAGAACCAAGCCCGGTCTTGCGCAGGGTGCCGTTGCCGCTCAGAATACCGGAAACAGAGGAGGATAGGCCGTTCCCCGTTGCCAGATGAAAGAGTGCTCCGTCATTGACGGTGATGGAAGAAGAAGCCATGGAAGCCCCGCCGGTGAGGGTGAGGGTACCCTCTGCCACGGTGGTGGCCTGCGTGTAGGTATTGTTACCGCTGAGGCGCAGTTCACCTGCTCCGGTCTTGACGAGCCCAGCCTGCAGATGCGAGGGCACAGCCCCCTCACCATTCAGATCGGACTTATTGCCCTTGACCAATATGCCGCTGCTGATATCCAGCCGGGCATTTTCCGCTACAGAGATGGTAGTATGATTCTGACGCAGGGTCAGATTCGTGCCGGAAATGGTGGAAACCGTGGGTGCCTCTGCCGTGGCAGTATCGGCAGCGAGCGCAGAAAGTGACGAATAGCCATAGATAGCGCCACCATATCCCAGGTCAAAATTTGAGCCGGAAACACCGGAAATACGCCCGCCCTGCAGATTGATGGCAAGGCCAGCACCGGTCTGATTATTGTTCACACCCACATACATTTCGCCCCCGGCAAAAATATCTATGGATTTAATGCCATCTGTGCCGCTCCAGCCAGTTACATCGCCAGTTTCCACACTCAGCGTACCATACACATCCACATTTCCGGAAAAAGCGCCATTCTGACCTCCTTTATTGAGCTTAAGCGTGCCGTTTACCACAGCCTCGGCCAAGGACAGCGAGCCGGTGGCACCCGAGATGGTCACTTCTGCGCCATTTGCCACGGTCACACGCTGCGCACTGAGTGCTTCGCCGAAAGTAACACTGCTGTTTCCGCTGAAGGTTACATCATCACCATGGGTAAATGCCACGGTATCGCTACCATTGGAAAATGAAGCCGAGGACGTATTCCAGACCAGATTTCCTCCAGAATAACTCAGGGCGTTGTTATTGAGCACGCCGACCAAGGTTCCATCATCATTGAAGCGCCAATCTCGGCCTACAGCCTGAACACCGATGATGTTCTCCAGAGAAAGGTCAGAAAAGTTTGAGGTTCCCGTGCCGGTGGAGGACAAAATGGTATACGTCAATGTTCGCTGGGCATCCTCCGCTGCCACAGCACGGACAAGATTGATGGAGGCCTCCTCTCCAAAGGTGAAAGAGCCCTTGTTGGTCAGCATGGCATCTGCCCCCAGAACCAAGGAGCCATTGGAGCAGGCTGCACCCTCAAAGGAAACACTACCATTCACACTCAGCGAGCCGGTAGAAACAACATCTCCGGCAAAAGAAGCACTCCCGCTCACATTCAGCGTGCCGGTAGAAGAAACATCACCGACAAAAGAGCTGTTTCCGCTCACCGTAAATGTACCGGCAGAGGTAATGGAGCGGTTGTTCATCACAGCACCATCCACCGCAATCGAGTTTCCGGCAGCAATAGTAATATGGCCTGTGCCGGATTGATTGCCGATGAACTTGAAGGTATTGCCATCGTTCTCTCTGGAGAACTTCATATCACCGGAATACTGGCTCATATCACCGGTAAAGACATAGGTCTGATTGGCCCCCTTTGCATCACTCGTGCGCTCAAACGTGCCGGAACCGCTGATATCGCCGCGGAAATTGTATGTATTCAGCTTGAAACCGTCGGAAATAATCAGGGAGTCAATCTGCACATCAGCCGCCACATCAAAGGAAGAATTGAGCGTTGAGCTGCCATACAGGTAGCCCCGATTCAAGTTCATGATGATGAGGGAATCGCTGGGCGTGGATATCAGTTCTGATTTCCCGGATGAACTGATAGTCACCGTAGAAGTTTCAGCCTTTGATGATGAGGAGCCGCACATACAAACAACAACTCCCCAACCGACAGCTGAAGTCGAGACAGCGGGAAATATGCTCGCAACGGCAAGGAGGCAGGCAATAACTGATTTTCGGAGAGATACGGGAAGGTGCAGCTTCATACTTGTATGTTCGTTTTATAATCGTCAGCACTGTGTACAGGGCTATTCTCCGCCACTAACCGAAGAAGTTCCCCGCGCACCTCTTTTCCACTCGCAAGAAGATGCCGAATGGTTTCAAGGAGCTCGCTTACAGGAATCTGGAGAGAGATGACGGGCATGGGCGGTTTTGAACGATGAGAATTTAGCACATTCTGCGGTCAAAAGCAAGCAGCATATACACCGGAATGCATAGTACCACATGTGTCCCAAAGATTGCTTCGCCAAATGGGAGTTTGGCGGGCAGCTGTTTTTGTCGGATCAAGGGATTTTAGTCCCTCATCGCTTGAGTTTTCGGGACTGAAGTCCCGTGCTCCGATTGATTTCTAACCTCGCCAAATCGCCATTTGGAGTTGACCCGATTCTACCCACCCCCTGCGTCCCTGCCGGGCTACCCGCCGAGAGGTGTCCCGGCGGCGCAGGGTCGGCTCATGCCACTGGCATTCGCCGCCCACTCCCCCTTTGCTGCGGGGTCGTGTGTTCGATTCCCGCGTTTTCAGGCAAAAGCAGAAAGACTCAGCAGCGGTTGTTACCATTGCTGAGCCTTTTATCTCATCGGGCAAGGACGTTTTGGATGTCCTGTTATCAACGAGTTACGTGTTCTGGGCATATAAAGTGGGCATATGTAGCCTTAAAATTCAATCACTTCCGTCTATCCTGGGGCTTGTCTGTTCGATGCCTTTCCGGGGTTAGTTTTCATCCGAGATGGGGTGTAGACAAGCATCCTCCGAGTCATTGACTGCGGACATGGCTTCATCCATCCTTGCATCTGCCGAGAGGTTGAACCTATCGCCCTTCGCGTTGAGGAAATCCTCCAGTGTGTCGAAGTATTCCTCACCGTCGTCGTCCGAGTAGTAGTACAGTGTCTGGAGGTACACTTCATCAGGCCCACCCTTGGCAAAGTACAGGTTTCCCGGTTCGGTGGCAAAGAAGTTCAGAGATAGTCTGAATTTCCGAGCCAGCTCATTCATCAGTTCCTCACATGGCCCCCATGCGGTTTCCGTGCATAGTACCACAGCAGATTTGTCCTTCCATGTGGTCAGTTGCAGGTTGTCAAAGGAACCTCGGCATCCAACAGCGTTCCAGGGTGTACCGAGAACATCTTCTGCCACATAGCCGAGCCAATTTGATTGCGACTCGAAACTCCATGTCTCGAATGGGCCGGGACGTTTGGTCTCCTCTACTGTGTGCAGCGCATCGTATGCAGCTTTGGCATCTTCTGCGGAGCCAACGAGTGTGTATTCTGTGAAGCACCAGTTAGGCATGGTGAATCTCCTTTCTTGTGTGTTGTGTGGTCATGTTCGTGTGTTGTTGGTTGTGTGGGGTAATTTCAATGAGGTGCTTGCGCCAATTCCGGAGGCGACAAGCGTTTCCGTTCGGAGTTTTGCGGAAGAGCCAGGGAATGCCGGTGTAATACCATACATCAGCATCATCGTACCTGGTGCTGAACTTTACGCTGTCACCGGCTTCCAGCTTCCGGAGACATCGCATGGTATGCCGGTGTCTTTCCTGTCTGGCATAGCATCGGTTTCGCCATTCCTGGTCGAACCTGCCAGCCACCGGCACATCGGAGAACCAGCTGGTCGGACAGTCATCTGCATACGGCCCAACGGAATTATCCATCATCTTCCGCAGCAGCATTCCATCCTCCCAGCGTACCAGGCATACAGCTATCCAGCGAAGGACTGAGCCATCTTCCCTGGTGGTTTCTACTTTGGCGTACCAGACATTTCCAATGAGCCGGTGCTTCAGGACACGAGTCGGGAGTGTATAGCCATCAGCGTTGAAGTATTCCAGCAGAAGCTCGGCTTCTTCCCTTCTTGTTCCTGGTTTAGAGCAATAGTTACCGTCCCAGCCCATTTTATGCTCCTTTCTTCTCAGAGTCGTAGGTTGAAATGCGAATCTCGACCAGTCCCCGGTCATCCTTCAGCAATTCAACCTTCTCGGTGGCATAAACGGTGTTCCTGGTACTAATATTCCCTTCCGCATCGATATCTGAGACCCGCAGCACGAGTTTCTGGACTGAATCACGGTAATCGGGCAGAAATTCCAGGGCATACATGGAAACCTCTTCCTCTTCCGGTGCCTCCTCGAATTGGAAGGAAAGATAGCGGAGTCTCCAGAGATTATCCAGATTGCAGCCTTCATCCACTTCAGGCCTTGCCAGCATAGGATATTCCCTGGCAAAGTCGCCGGTGATTCGTACGCTGACTTCCTTGGTGATATGTCCGACCAGCTCGCCGGCCAGCTCGTCCCAGGTTGTTATCTCCTTCGGGTAGTCAATATCCGGGAACAGGTCTCTCAGATACGTTGTGATGTCGGCCTTCACCTCACACGAACGCTCACCGCAGTGGAAGATGTTCAGGTCTACTCCATACGCAGAGATTTCCAGTTCCGAGTCTCGCGGGTCGAACTCGATGTCATTCATCATCAGGTTCGGATTATCCTCAATCTCCCAGCGTACACAGACACTCAGGTAACGGAACGGAGCATCCTGTTCCTTCTGCTTAGCCTGCAATTCACGCTGAATCATACGAATGGCAGCGTACTCTTTCCGGGTTATCTGGAAACTGAGTCCGATTTTGGAATCATAGTTGATGGTGCTGAGGTAGTCGTTCTCGTCCTCCGTGTAGAGGTCGATGAAGTTCACGTTGATTATTCTGCTGTCAGTTGTCATTGTAGTTATTAGGTGTGTTGTTCAGTTGGGGTGAATCGGTCGTATTCCCGCTTCACCAGCTTAATCAGAGGTTCCAGAAGCTGGTCTCGGCAGCTTATGGCCTCATTTATCCGAGCTTCCTCTTCTCGGGCAATTTGTTCCTGGGATTTATCTGCATACCGCTCCCAGATGCGGTGTACGGTCTCCTGGAGGAAGCAATGGCAGCCTATAATCAGAACAGACTCGTCATTGCGGAGAACGTGATAGCGGTCATCAACCATCTCACCGATAAGCCGGCGATTCTTCCAGAGTTTCAGGCATCTCTGCAATTCCTGATAGTGGATGACAACTCCCTTGGTTGTGCGGAATGTACCATTTTTCTGCCACCATAAATCACAGGCTCGGTCGGTGTTATCAATGCTCCTGTTCTGATTGAACCAGAGCTTATGAGCAGCACTGGCTACATAGCTGTACACCCACCTCTGAAGCTGCTTAGAAGCGCCTGATGAGCGCCTTAGAGATATCTCCGGCAGCTTTTCCCACTCAGGATATGGAATGCGTTCCTGGAGCGTCTCAGCGACTTTCTCAATGGCTTCCTGCACGTCTGAATTGGTGCGTACCAGGTTCTTCAGATTATTACGCAGAGTGTTCTCCTCCCGGATGCGTCTCGTACGTTTTTCCTCTTCCTTCTTCCTGTTGACGGCCCGCTTCTGTGCTGCCAGAATCCTATCCGGGTCAGATACAGCAGCCGTCCTCTTATCCAACAGGGAAAGCAGAGACTTCGGTGTACCTCGAAGCTGAGCCAGCTGTCGCAAGCGAGTCAACCTCTCCAGGGTCTCGTTCCGTTTTCTGGAATAGGCATAGTCGCTGTCTGACTTGCCGATGATGGGGATTTCCTTCACCACATTGCGGATGAACTTCTTGAAGCAGTCAGCAAAGCGGTCGGAGGAATATGGTCGCCAGATATCATTCTGACCGAGCCAGTCGCATTCGATGCGGTTGACATTGTATGGAATAGCTCGGCGTACACTGCTCTGGTGTCCGGATGTTGTGCTGGAGAACCAGGTGGAATCCAGCAAGACAAAGTAGCCTATATCCGGGCATACGGCGATGGGGGTGGAATAGGAGTAGGCCACAGTGAAGTCCTTACCCCGGCGGATGGAAAAGCGCCCACCTGGAGTACATCTTTCTCTCTGACCATCCTGCGCATAGAACAGGTCATGCGCTATTGTGTCACTACATTGGCACATGTCATTGGTTCAGGTAAAACAAAGCACCCCCGCCGGCGCTCTATGGCCGGTGGGGGTGACTGTGTATGCTAAAGAACAGGGTAGTTTGAAATTACCTTCTTCTGCTTGTCTCGCCGATGACCTCTATCCCCTTACTGAACAAGGCGATAACCACGACACAGACAAGTTCCTTCACGAGTGGGTGCATTGTTCTGAATCGGGTTGAGTGAATACCTTGACAAGTGACTTGTACGCCTCAATACACACTGCCTTGGAGCCGTGGTAATATACCTTGGCTCGGTTGCAGAGCTTCTCGTGTATCGTCACGGCGTACTCCTTACCATCGTTACACAGGGCAATGCAACGGGGATGTACTTCCGCTGTGACAATAAGCCGGCAGAGGTTGGGGAAATCCAGGTCTACCAGCTGTTTCCTGATTCGTTCCTCGCTCATGCTGCTACGTTCTCCTCGGTTAAATCCTTCAGTTCCACCAGACCGATATTGTCGGTTGCCGGTGTCCATATCCATTTCCTGTCGCAGGCCTGGTACAGATAGACGTATTCGATGTACCCACCTTCAGAGCGCATGAGCTTCTTGTACTCATCCAGTGTGTCGAAATGTTTGGTGTCAACGCCATCCTCGTGACGATCTCGTCCGTAGGCTACGACAACACCTTCCTGGGGTGATTCGAAGGTATGTTCACCTTCCACCGGCTTTACAGATTTAGCCAGCGAACTGATATCTCCCAGGGCAATCAATTCCCGAATCTTCTCCGGGTCTTGGTAATGATGGAGAAGGAGGGCTCCGTTATATGACGGGTAGCCGTCCCAGTGACAATAAATGACATCCAGACTTCCATCTTCGTTCCAGATGCCGATGTGCGATCTTGTACTCATCGTTTGGTCGTTGTTGGGGTTATATGTTGGAATGCTCACACATTCAATGCATGAGGAGAGGGCGAAATAACCCGCTCATGCATATATAGCCCCCGGAACGACCGTTTTTCACCGGCATTCAGGAAAATGCTGTTTCTATGGTCATGGTGTCATTGATGAAGACTATTTACGGCAATTTACACGTAATTCATCGAAATCTCAGGCAAGAATGAGCTCCGGCAGACCAAGGGCTCCACTTCGAGCGAATCCTCGGCTTTTGGCTCAGTTTTTGCGCCATCGGCAACAAAATTGCAGGAAACGCGCAACAAAAATGCCATCCACGCTTGAACAGAGGGGCGGGAATTGATATAATAACCGGTGACATATACGCGCTGGAGTTGGAGTTTACTATAGCAAAGACCCCAAGTTCATTAAGTTGGGAGAAAAACTGCAAGCTCTGCGCGATAAACACGAATTTGACGAAAAAAATTTAAGACTATATTGTTGATTGATGAACGAGGAGGAAAATCGTCATGATTGAAAAATTGTATGAAAAATATCTGATGGAATGTTCAAACAATTCAATACTAGAAGTTGTAGCATTTGAATTATTTAAAGAAAAGATATGTGATAAATTATCTGATATGAACAGCATTGTTATTGATAATGGAGTTGATGAACAAGGTGTTCTTTACTATTCTTTATGGAGTAATGATGGAATTCAAACTTGCCATG
>JBGUSR010000023.1:0-42785 GCA_045132635.1 Akkermansia sp. | reverse complement strand
GGCTCAGGCTTTCGCGCACCGCGATGAGTTCGACGGTGCGAAGACCGGTTTTGCGCAGCGGCTCGGCATCCACATCATCCAGCAGTTCCACTGGCAGCAGGAATTGCCATGCAATGCCGCGCGGGGCATCATACAGTGCATCATCCACTGCTGTCGGGGTGCCGCTGATACCCAGCTGCAGGCTGGTTCCCGGCACGGTTGCCAGCAGGCGGTGCGCTCTTCGCGCCCGGTAATTGAGCTCCGGGGAATCCGAGACGAAGGTTGCATACTGCACCCCATTCGGGAGGATGGTGACCCCCTGCTGTGCTGCATGCGGGGTAAGGAAATCTGCCTTTCTTATCTGCGCTTCGATATGCCGGGCGCGTTTTGTGCTGTGCTCTGCAAGGCGTTTGAAGGGAAACTCACCGCCGGTGGATAGCTGGCTGCGGAAGCCGTTCAGGAACAATTCCCTGCTGACCGGAGGCAGCAGGTCATCCTGATTACCGGCCAGAGCATCCTTGATGCGCAGCAGCGTGCGCAGCGCATCATATTCCAGGCGAGCCTGCTCGAATTTCTCTACAGTGCCGGTTTCCTGCCCGGGTGCAGCCGGACACACCGCGGCGATGAGCGGAAAAAGAAGATGTGGGTATTTCATGGACGGTAGTATTCTGAATCGGTGAGCAATTGCTCCAGGGGTTCGGGAAGCCGGCGGGTGTCGCGCCGGTAAAAATCGGCTCGCAGACAGGCATCCGGCACCTTGGGATGGTTGTGGGTGATGCTCAGGCTGCGTTCGGATGAAACGATGGTGATGAGGTGCTGTTCGTGGCGCAGATGCAGGGTGCAGGTGCTGTATTCATCCTTGCTGGCGAGTCCGCATTCGCTGAGCTGCAGCATCTGGCGGCGTACAGCCGGAATATCTACTACGGATTCGCCTGGTGGCACGAGCAGCAGGAGCAGCCGATTGAGTTCCAGCTGCTGCTTACGGCTCAGAGCCGGTTGCGTGGGGCGGGCCGCAAGCTGCACTCGGAGGTCCAGTCGGGCTCCATTTCGCAGCAGTACCAGGTGCAGTGAGTCTCCCGCTTGCCTCTGCCGCACCAGTTCAGCCAGTTGTTCCGGGCTGTGCAGCGGGGTGCCGTCTGCCTGCAGCAGTATGTCTCCCCGGCGCAGATGCTCCGCAGCCGGAGTGCCGGGGGTGAGCTGGTACACCGTCAGCCCGGTGCCGTTTGCAATGTGGTCGGCAAAGGTCTGTTGCACTTCCTTTGCTGTGGCAGAGGCGCGTAGTCCCAGCAGGGCCGGGGCTGCAGCGGCTGCCTGCAGCAGCATGAGGGCTGTGGTGGTGAGGATGATGGTTCTCATGGTTGTCCTGTCTGTTTTTCAGCTGGGATGGCCGGGCCGTTGCGCAGCAGCTCCGCCGGGCTTACTGTGGTATCCAGCGCCAGCGTGCGGCTGAGCACCTTTCCGGGGGAGAGCATGCAGAGAGTTATCTTGCCGCTGCTGCGCAGGGTTGCATCGAGCATGCGGCCTGTGTGTGAATCTTCGGGGCTGACGCCGGGGGTGAACAGGCGCTCCATCTCCAGCAATTCGCGTCGTTGCTGCTCGGGGTAGCAGATTGGGCGCTCCTTGCCCATGGGTGGCGTGACCGGTAGAATGATGCATTGTTCTGACCAGGTTCGTGCGGCTTGGGGGTGGAGCTGCAGGTATTGGAAAAGGCAGGGTAATTCCCCAAATGCTCCGCTGACTGATATACTGCTGATGAGCAGAATGG
Organism: Akkermansia sp.; assembly: GCA_045132635.1. Lineage (GTDB taxonomy): Bacteria > Verrucomicrobiota > Verrucomicrobiia > Verrucomicrobiales > Akkermansiaceae > Akkermansia. The sequence continues at coordinate 41,041 of JBGUSR010000023.1, read as the reverse complement.
GCAGTTTGTGTTCCTGCGCCATAGCAATGGCCTGCTGTGGTGTTTCGGCTATGCGTAGTTCTGTTGCAAAGCGGTTCCGGGCATCGCGGCAGAAGGCGGCGGCCTTTTCTGCAGCCTGGCCGGTGAGCCCCCAGGTGCGTATCCAGTGAATGCACCCGGTTTCATCCACTACGGCCATGTACCAGGCGGCGGGGTGGCCAAGGTCAGGCATAGCATAGATGGGGCGCCCCGAGGTTTTGACCCGGTAGACGGGGTTTGTTTCGTTCGGCTTATGCTCCCAGGTCTGAATACCGTTGGCCCTGCTCCAGTTATTGAAATAGGCCAGTTCATTCCCGGCAACCTCGCCCATGGGGATGATGCGGGCGCTTCCATCTGCAAGGCGCAGGCTGATGAACTTGCCGCGCCCCAGGGCAATGAGCTGCCCCTCCAAGGTGGTGCCGTTCTTGAGTTTCCAGCTGCGCGAAGGCAGTGCCGCCAGCAGATCCTGCGCCGGGAGAACGGCGGTAGGCGACTCTGTGGTCCGGGGGCTTTTCTCCGGTGCGGATGCGGGCAGGGCAGCAAGTGCTGCTGCAGTGGGTTCCGCCGGGGTGCCAGCCAGGGCGTTCAGCGCCTTTTGGGCCAGTTCCGGTGCATTTTCAGCCTTTCCTCGGCAGATATCGGCAAAGGCCCGGTAGTAGTACATGTGCGCATGGTCGGGTACGGTGCCGTAAGGGGTGATGGTGGTGAGCCCCTGTGTGAGCATGTATTCAAACACAAAACAGGCAGACTGCCAGCGCCCGTTGTGTGCATACCGGAAGCCTAGTTCCGGGCAGAGCCCGGCAGTGCGGCCATTGCTGAACATGAGCTCGGCGCGCATGATGTTGTTCTGTGGGTCGCCGTCTACGGCAAGCTCGGCCAGGTAGTCGGCATAGGTGGTGTAGTCAATGTAGCGGTGCAGCATGGCCAGCAGCAGGGCATCTTTGCGTAAGCGGCTTGCCGTGGCCTTATCCTTCGCCATCAGGGCGGCTGCCAGGCGGTAGGCAGGTGTGGTGTTCGTGTCGGCATCGGCCTTCATGGAGCTGAGCATCTGATCTGCCTTCTGCCTGTCTCCCGCTTGCAGACAGGCGCGGATATATCTCAGACCGTTGGTGGCGTAGCGTCCCTGAAAATAGCGGGCGGGGCAATCCCGCCACTGCATGAGTGGTTCACTGATGCCCCAGCGCAGCAGGTGCAGCAGCACACCGCCGGTCAGGCGTGGGTCGGCGCTGTAGGCATGCTCCTGCGCCAGCTCCATGAATGCGGCAATAGCGGACTGCCGTTCCTCGCTGCTGGCGGGCAGGGCACCGCTGATGGCGGCCGCGCGCAGCAGGTTCTCGCCCAGTTCGTCTTCATGCCCCAGGCGGGCAATGCTCATCTCATGGCGCAGCCCCATGGCTTCGCCGTAGTCGAAAAGCGCATCGTCCTCACCCTCATAGTGGGAAAAGAGGGTGAGCAGAGCGCGGGTGCTGAAGCCACGCAGCTCGCGCTGGCAGATAACCAGCGGCCAGAGGTTGCTTCGGTTGAGCACTCGGGCGAGCCTGCCGCAGGCCTGTTCCAGCTCCTTAATCTGCCCATTCTTCTCGAGCAGTGCCAGTTGTAGGGTGAGGCGGTGCAGATGCTGCGGAATGAGGTGCAGGGCTGTGCCGAGTATGGGGTCGGAGGTGTCACCCATGCCATCGCTGCCGATACTGAAACTATCATCCTCCGGCAGGTAGCTCAGGGTCACGCCGTCGTTCTCGAATCGCATGGCGATGCGCACATAGACGGGTGTGATGAGGTCATGGCGGTCGGGGCGTACGCGTTCGCATTCATGCAGGGCTTCGGCCAGCAGGTAGCCGGTGCCGCGGTGCTTTTTCGCGGTATCGATGTAACTGGTGAGTGCGTCCAGCTCCTTGGCGAAGGCCGCCTGCAGGTCTGCATTTTCCGGCAGACCGAGCAGACTGTTCTGCCACTGTGGCAGCTGCACCGCAGAGGCATCGGGCCAGGCTGGCGAAATGTCGTTATGCGGGGTAAGGGTGGCCGGCTGCCATATACTCAGATTGCGTTGACCCAGTGCCAGCAGACAACGCGGTGCCAGCGGTGCCAGCATGGGCGGTAACTGCTCAGTCTGTTTGCGTACAAGCAGGGCTGCTTCTTCCCCGCTGCTCTGCCGGGAGGCATTCATGGCAAGTTCGCAGCATTCGGGAACTTCCAGTGCCAGGTGGCGGTATTGTGCAATGCCGCAGAAACGCATGTATCTCAGCAGTGCCATGGGGTTGTGCTCCAGCAGGTCATAGCCGGGCTTCTGCATGTGGCGGGCCAGGATGACGGCTTTTGCTGGGTCGCGCCACAGCAGGCGGTTGAGGGCGCGGGTGTTCCAGTTCATCTCGTGCGAGAGCCCCTTGGCCACCGTTCCGTTGATGGCGCACTCGGAGGAAACAAAACGCCGCAGATGCGGGTAGTGGGTGGAGATGTCGTGCTCCATGGGCGAGGAGAGCTGCACCTCCTTGTCATCGCGGAATTCGCGCAGGTAGAGCCGCGCCACGGCGCCGGCAGGGCGGTGGCTGTTACTGACGTTGCACCAGGCTTGTAACCCGCGGTAGATGATGTCGATTTCCGCATGGTTCAGCGCGGTATCGTGCTCAAGCATGCTGTAGAGCATGCGGATACGCTGCTCGCGCGGTACCTTATTCTGGAGCATGTCGCGCAGGCGGATGATGAAGTCCTGCCGGGGGGTATCATTCAGCGCCAGCAAGCGTTCATCGGACAGTCCTGAAACGCGGTATATCTGGCGGAATTGCAGCAGGGTAGTCAGTTTCTTTTTTGCCTCGCGCGATTCCCGGGAAATCTCGTTTACCAGGTCATTGATATGCCTGGTGTGCGGGGTGAGTGCCGCAAAAGCCTCCTCATCCTGTGGGTCGGCAAGCAGGCGTTCGGCCATGGTGCGGGCATCAGTATAATGCTGGCGGGAGTTCTGGCGCATCTGCTCTCGCTCCTGTCTCGTGGCTGCCGGGAACCAGTCGCGCGGGTCTACTTCGGCGGGGGTGAGTTTACGGCAATCGGGGTAGAGGCTTCGCTCAAAATAATCATCGGCAGCTGCCAGTGTGCCGGGTAGACAGAGCAGAATACAGGTAAGAGTGTTCTTCATGAGTGGGGCAGTTTTGAGATTTAGTGGCCAAAGAGGCGGAATGCATCGTCGCTCAGTTTGAGCATGCTGTCAACCAAGGCCATGCCGGAGCGGCTTCCTGTGGTGAATTTCTGCTGGTATGGGTTGCCGGAGCGTTTGTTGTGCGTGTAGAGCACGTAGCTGAGATAGCTGGTATTGTTGAGCCATGCGAGGCGGAGCTGTGTGAGCATGGAGCTGGTGTTACAGAGGTTGACCGCATGCGAGCCATGAAAACTATGGGTGAGGTTCAGAGTGAACTCCCCATCGTGGCACTCCGCAGGGTACATGCCGTGTTCATCGCTGTAGGCCATCAGGAACACGAAATGCTGTGCCCACCGGGCTACCTGTTCCGGTTTGTTGGACAGATAGTGGCGGAAGGCCAGGTCGGTGGCACTGCCCCGGTGGTTGAGGTAGAATACCGCAATGTCCACATCGTGTGTTGCGGCATAGAGCGTGGCTTCATCGATGGAGGAGGCAATGGGCAGCTCCGGCTTGTTTTCCGGTTTTCGTGTGCTGTGGCGGCGTAATATCTCCAGAGTGGCATCGGTTACCTGAAAGGCATTGACCGGCTGCTTGATGGCATATTCCCGGTTGGCGGGCTGTGCATTGGTGCGCAGTGCAATGCGCGAGCCATCGGTCAGGATGATGCTGACATGGTATTCCTTTCCTACGGGAATGACTGAGTGTACGCGTACCAGAGTGGTGCCTTCGCGGTAGGTTTCGAATTCCTCGAAATTGTTCTTCTTCAGCCAGTCATGGACAGTATTCAGATCTTCATCACTGAGAGCATAGGCGGGGACTGAACGGTCGCGTCCGGAGGGGGTGCGCAGGATGATGACGGCATTGTTACCCCATTTGCCCTTGATGCCCTGCAGGGTAGCGCGCAAGGGGGGCTGCCCAGGGATGTTCCATTCGCGTTCGGGAGCGGGGATGAGGTACCGGGGCGGCTCCTGGGAAAGCGCAGGGTAGCCGAATTCTGCCGGGGTGGCGTATCCTTCTCCGGCAGCGTGCACAGCCGGTATCAGGCACAGGATGAGGGCAAGTATCTGTTTCATGAGCGGCTTCACTTTTGTTCGATGTTGAAATAACAGGGCATGATGGTGTGACTGTCATTGTTGCGGTTCCGGTTGCCGGGGCGTCCCACGAGGATGATACCGTGCACTACCCTGCGCCCGTTCTTGCCCAACGAGCTCCACCGAAGATTGCTGTGCAGGGCGCGCTCGCCAAAAAGTTCCTGTGTGACTTCGTTCACGAATCTTTTGAACTCCCCGGGCTTTATTTCTGCGGGTATGTCGAAGGCTGTTTCGCGGGTGCGTCCGTCGCCGGTGCCCAGGTTGTATTTCTTTCGCAGCTCTGCCAGACGCGGTGCGGCTGCTTCCCAGATGGCTTTGCCACGCGGGGTTGCGCTGTTGAGGTCCAGCGCATCGGCGCAGCGGTAGAAGTAATCATCGAACGAGCGGCGCTCGTACCACTTGCCTATGTAGTTCTGGGGCCGGAGCAGGAAACGCTCTTCCATGTCGCCGTTGTGGTGGAATTCCTGATTGGCGAGTTCGAATATCCATTTGGAGTGCTTTTCGAGCAGGCTGTGCAGCAGCATGGCTGTCAATGGCCGCTGCTGCAGTCTTTCGGCTGCGGGGACTGAAGCATCAAAACGCTTCACGAACTCATCCTCCAGTGGTCGCCAGTGCGATACCGGACAGATGGGTTCTATGGCGCTCAGCGCGTGTTCGACCGCTGCCAGGTCCGCCTTATTCTGCTCGTTGAGCGTGTTGTGCAACTGCTCATCGGTGGCAGAGGTGCCGGTGATGGTCAGGTAGAGTTTCACGCTGCCGCAGCATCCGTTAGCCAGAGTAGCCTGGATATCGGCATTGTAGGCGGCAATGGGCAGGCTGCTGATGGCTTTTGCCAGCTGCCCCTTCTTGTACAGGCTGCTTACGTTCAGTCCGGCTTCTGTCAGTCGGGCTGCGGCTTCACTTACCTCTTTTTCAGCCCGGATGACAGCGGAAACGGCTGGAGCCGCGGCATCGGCCCCGGCGGTGTCGGAAATCCCCTTCAATGCGGTGCGTGCCGTGTTCATGGCTTCTCCCAGGGTAGAAACCGGACGGTGGAAATTTTCGACAAGTACCCGTTGCTCCGGGGTGAGCTCTTCCTCTGCCCATGAAGTGAGGCAGAGAAGCGATGCTCCTAGCAAAAGACTGGCGCAGATGTTGCGGGCGGCATTCATATACAGGGTAGACGCTTCTGCCAGGCTCATTTATTGAGTTAAAATGAGAAAATTTATTCCGGGGGCATATTTCTGTCACTGATGCGGTATTCTGCCCTTGCTATACAACAATCATACCGCCCTGTGGTGGGCGGTATGATGGGAAAAAGTGCGTTGTAAAGCATCCGATTAACCCTTGAGGGCATCCACGCAGATGGCGGACCATGTTTCGAGGCGCTCGTAGAGCGGGCCGGCCAGTTCATCGAGCGTGCGGAAACCTAAATCAGCCAGGGCTTTTTCATTGGGGGCCACCTGGTCATCTTCCAGCTCGAAGCGGTGCACGAAGCCGAGGTGCACGGAACCTACCTCGTTGGTGTCATCGTTGATGATGGCGAAGAGCTCCTGCGTGGCAGCGCCGGTGAAGGTGATTTCCTCGCGGATTTCGCGTTCCATGCCGGCCAGGTAGGTGGAGATGGAGTCGGTGAGACCATCGATGGGGTTGATATGGCCGCCGATGCCGAGGGACATCTTGTTGTGCAGGCGTGACTCACCACCCTTGGAGGTGCGGGCATAGGCCAGGATGCGGCCCTGGTGGCAGAAGATAGCGTAGGTGATGAGCTGCTTGAACTGCGGGCTTTCCTCTGCCAGCTCGCGGTCCATGTAGCGTGCCACGCCGGGCTGCAGGAAGGCGGTCAGGTAATCCTGCGGATTAAGCTTTACACCATTGAACGCGCCCACAGCCTCAAAGGCTTCGCGGGGGACGACGAGTACCTGTTCTCCATTGTAGCGTGACATGGGGGTATTCTAACACAGGGGGGCGCGGGCTGTGAAGCGCGGAGTGTGGCTTACTTCCGCTTACGCTTCTTTTTGGTATTCCTCTTGGGCTGCCCGGGGCCGGTGCAGGAATCGGGCTTGGCATCGATGGTGGCGCCGCTGGCGCTGTAGATGGTGAAGCGCTTGCCGTCCCACTGAACTGCCATGACGGCATCTGCCCCCGGCGGCAGGAGAACCTCGGTGGATTTGTTATCCTGCTGGTTCAGGCCGCGCAGGCAGATGCGGAGGAGCTTGCCGCTCTTGTCGTACACCTCAAAGGCAACGGCATTGGCCCACTTAGCTGCCGGCACAAGGAAGGACGGCTGTTTGCTTTCATCCACAACGGGTGAGAAATCCGGGCTGGGAACGATGTTGCGTTTATCGCGGTAGATTTCTGCGTTATTGGTGTTGATGTAGAAGATGACCGGGGAGTCAGGCTTGGGATATCGCCTGGCGTGCTTGAGCGCCTGGCGGCACATGTCCTCGGTAATGGTGAACCAGGCGGAGCTGTAGTCCTCGATATAGCGGTTCATGACGGCCAGCATGCCGGTTTTGATGAAGAAGTCGCTCAAATCCAGCTGGGCAGAATCGCAGCAGCGGGTGATGAAACGGGTGATGAATTCGCCCTTGCGCATGGTGCTTTCATCCGTATCACGCACGTTTTTGAAAATGCGTGGGTAGAAGAGTTCATCTCCCCTGGCCACGGTGTTGTAGAGATACAGCTGCCACAGCGGGCAGAGCGCCACGAACTGGTCGCCACGGCGCTCGCCGGGTTCTCTCTGCCCGTCATCCGGCCCAATCTGGAACTGCCAGAGCTGGCGGTTCACCAGGGCGCTGTTCACGTAGCAGTCGAACCGGCCGCCGCGCATCCAGCGTTTTTCCAGGGTGGGGCAGGTCTCGTGCTCCAGGCGCATTTCATTGGGGGCAAAATCCAGGTTGACCCGCTGGGCAAAGAGATTCACCGTCACTTCGGTGGTGCCTTCCCAATTCAGGCCGGGGCGGGTCTGGTTCACGTGGCCGAATTCGTGCGAGGTGCCCCAGGAACCGCCTTTCTTCGCCTGGTCCACATTCGCAATGCCCGGGGTGACGCTGCAGTGGAACGCGCCGCCCAGGCCGTCTGCATGCATGTAGCCCTGCCAGATGACGCGGCCCATGATGTGGTTGCCGGGGTGAATGCCCTCCCAGTCCCAGCCCATGAGCTGCTGCTCCAGCTGCATCTGGCGGTCATACAGTGCCACCAGCTCCGGACCCTTGGTCGGGCAGCTGGTGCGCAGGGCGTTTAAATCCAGCACCCACTGGGTGCGCTCGCCGATAATGTCGAAAATTTCGCTTTTTGCGTTCTGCAGCAAGCGTTTCCATGTTTTGGTGTTATCGTGGCGGGTAAACACGCCGTTGATGTATCCGCCGCTGATGTGCAGCTTGATGGCGGGTGCGGTGGCAGGGTCTTCATCCCGGTAGTTCACATAGCCATGCCCGGCATGGGTGAGGGTGAACTGGTTATTGCCGGGAGTAAGCGGGAAGCGCGACTGTTTGCCGTTTGCCCGGAAGTCCTGTACAATGAATTCAACATGGGTGCGGGGCTTTCCCTCCATGCGGATGGAGAGGGTATCCCCTGCTTCGAATGCAATACCGGTGGGGTTCTCGAAACTGGAATAGTTGCCTACCTTGTATCTCTGGCCAAGGATATGCAGCGGCAGGTAGGCCTTGAATTCGCGGTGCCGGTAATTTTTTTCAACCTGGCTGGGGTCGCTGTTCAGCTTGGAAAAATCGGTGAATTGGGGAACCGGGTGCTGGTCGATGGCGGATTTTTCTGACTTTTTGTCGCGCTTCACCTGGGGAGCGGGTGTTTCGCGGGGGGCTTGCCCCTTGTCTGCCGGCGGGGGGCTGGCGTCTGCACCGGCTTGCTGCAGGAGTTTGACGATGTTCTGGTGCTTCGCTTTTTTTGCAATATGCAACGGCGTGTTGCCGGATTCATCCTTCTGGTTGATGTTGTGGCTTGGTTCGGCAAGTCTCTTTGTAAGCACCTCTGCATTGCCGGCAGCTGCAGCTTCGTGCAGGGAGTAGATGCCATTGCTGCGCTGCATGAGGACGGATGCTTCTGCTTTGGGCGCCTTCTTTTTTGCAGGAGCTGCTGCGGTGATGCCACTCAGAAGCCCCATGGCAAGGATGAAGGAAAGGTATTTCATGTTTTCTTGTTGTACCTGTTTCCTGTTAGTCTAACATAATGCTTTGTTTAGGGGAAGAGGAAATATCATGTGAATGCAAAAAACGCGCCCTGGTAGCAGGGCGCGCTGGGTGGAATAAAGAGTTTTTTGGGGGAGCTTACTTCAGTCGGAGCCTGGATTTATCGCCCGTTGACTTCTGGCGGAGCGAGGCCTTCACGTTGGCCGGGTTGCTACGCAGACGGGCGGCTCGCTGCTCAATCTTGCGGCGTTCATTGCTGCGGCCAATTGCGCTGATGATGGTGATAAGTACCACAAGACCAACGCCGATGAGAATCCAGTGAATGGTTTTCAGTCCGTCCAGCCCCAGCTTGGCGAGGAAGTTGCTGGCGTCGCTGCTGCGGTCGCCCTTCTGCTTCACCTTCTTGATGGGTTTGACCTTCACCGGGCCTTGAACAACCTTGCCAGTCTGGCTGGGTTCTTCGTCCGCCTCCGGTTCAACTGCTGCAATGTCGTCTGTGGAATCAGTATCCTCAACCTCATCTTCAGCCGGTTCGTCCTGGGGTTCTACTACTACAGGCTTCGGCTTGGTCTTTTTGGCCTTTTTGATTTCATCTGTCTTGTTGGGAGTGTACAGACGTGTTTCTTCGTCCTCCATCAGTTTCTTGACGGCGCTGCCGCTCATGGTGCTGCCCATGGCTGAGGCGCCGGAAATGGTGCTGCCTTCGGAAATCTGGCGGCGATTTTCTGCCGGGGCTTTGGGATAGAAGGTGAGGCGCATGCATTTATTGGCACCGGAAAGTTCCTGGAACATGTAGCCACAATCAAATTTCATGGCACGGGAACGCCCCATGAAGTACTTGGCTGCTTTTTTCTCGTCAAACTTTCGCCAGGCTGCCTCCTCGAACTTGCCAATGTCGGCGGCGTCCTGGGTGGCTTCATCCAGTGTTACCGGTGTGCGGTAATCCACGACAATGCAGATGAGGTTGCCGGTTTTGCCTTCAAAATCAATAGTGAGTTTACGGTTGCTATCCAGATTCCAGATGCGGCGTACGCTCAGGTCGCTCAGAACACGGTAGGCATAGTCCTTTGTCAGGTTGTCGTCCGCTTCATTGCGGGTCAGGGTAGGTGAGAGGTCGCTTAACTGCACAGCCGTGGCTGCCGGGGTCAGCAGTGCCAGACTGGCCAGTGCGCAGAGAAAGAAATTTTTCATACGGAGGATATGATATCAGGTTGAATGTATGCTTACAAGCCTTTTGTTACATGTTAGATAGGAAACCGGGTTCTCTCTGATGAAGAACTTATGTATACGGGTGAATAATTGCACTTCTTTCATGAATATTTATCTGATTTTGAGAAAATGTAAAAAAATCTGATTTTTGGGGTTGACTTCTGGGGAAATAAGAGTAGAATGCCGCAGCCGGATTTCACCCCCCGGCAGGGAAACAGAAAGGAAAGAAGAAAAAGATGAAGACTATCGCTATTGTACTTGGCCTCGCCGCCCTTACCGCTGTTGGTAACACGCTGCCTCCTACTCCGGAGAATACGCTGCCGCCGACTCCTGAGTTTGGTATCTGAACAGGGCTGGTGATGTGCCTCCCCGTATAAGGTCCGGGGAGGTTGCTGGAATGAATTTTCCAGCTGTTTTTGCGAAAGCTTCCGCTCGTATGAGCCGGGAGGCTTTTTTTTGTACCCTGGCAGGAGCGTGGCGGTGTTGACACGCTGCAGACAGCATAATGCTTGACAATCGCGCCTACGCGCGTATAGTTTCCTGCGAACTTATGAAAAATCAGATTGCTAGCGTACAAGCAGAAGCCCTGGCCCGCATTGCCGGCATTGCCGACATGAAGGCCCTGGAGGATGCCCGTGTGGGTATTCTGGGCAAGAAGGGTACTCTTACCCAGGTGCAGCAGGGCATGCGCGATGTGCCCAAGGAAGACAAGCCCGCTGTGGGTGCTCTCCTGAATGAAGCCCGCGCCATCATCACCGCCGCTCTGGAGGACCGCAAGGCTGCTCTCCAGCAGGAGCTGGATGCTGCCGCAGTGGCTGGTGTGGACTTTACCATGCCGGGTGCCACGCTGCCTGCCGGTGGGCTGCACCCCATCTCCATTGTGCGCGATGAAGCTGTGCGCGTGCTGCGCCGCATGGGCTTCACCCTGGCCGATGGCCCCGAGATTGAGGACGAGTGGCACTGCTTCGATGCCCTGAACACCCCGGATGACCACCCCGCCCGTAACGAGAAGGATACTTTCTACTTCGACAGCGGCAAGCTGCTGCGCACGCAGACCAGCACCGTGCAGGCCCGCGTGATGGAGAAGGACTGCCCGCCCATCCGCATCATCTGCCCCGGTTCCGCTTTCCGTCGCGATGCCATCGATGCCACCCACCTCTCCGCTTTCAACCAGATTGAGGGTCTGTATGTGGCCAAGGAAGTGAGCGTGGGTGACCTGAAGGGCACGCTGGAGTATTTCCTGAAGGCTCTCTTCGGCGAGGAGACCGCCGTACGTTTCCGTCCGCACTTCTTCCCGTTCACGGAGCCGAGCTTTGAGATTGACGTGCTGCTGCAGGCTGCGGGTCAGGCTCCGCGCTGGATTGAGATTGCCGGTTGCGGCATGGTGAATCCCGCCGTGTTCGAGAATATCGACAAGGCCACCGGTAAGAATCTGTATGCCGGTTGCACGGGCTTCGCCTTCGGTATCGGTCTGGAGCGTCTGGCTATGATTCGCTGGGGTATCCGCGATATCCGCCTCCTTATCGAGAACGATGCCCGCTTCCTTGCCCAGTTCCAATAAAATCTAACCCTTTTCTTACCATATCATGAATGTTTCACTGAATTGGCTTTCCAGCTACATTGACCTCGAGGGCCTCGGCACTCAGGAGATGGCCGATATGCTCACCTTCGCCGGTATCGAGGTGGAGGGTATCCAGGAGCGCGGCGTGACCACCGAACTCGTGGTGGTGGCCCAGGTCATGGAGAAGACCCCCGTGGAGGGCAGCGACCACCTCAATGTGTGCATGGTCGATGCCGGCGAGGGGGCTCTGCGCCAGATTGTGTGCGGCGCCCAGAACTACAAGGTGGGCGACAAGGTGCCCTGCGCTCTGCCCGGCGCTGTGCTGCCCGGCGGCTGGGAGATTAAGGACGGCAAGCTGCGCGGCGTGGAGAGCCGCGGTATGCTTTGCTCTGCCTCCGAGCTGGGCCTGCCGGATAAGGAACACGGCCTGTGGATTCTTCCGCAGGACTACGTGGTGGGCACCCCCGTGTGCACCTTCGTGGAGACGGATACCATCTTCGAGCTGGAGATTACCCCGAACCGTCCCGACCTGCTGAGCCACTGGGGCATGGCCCGCGAGCTGGCCGGTATCACCGGCCGCAGCTTGAAGGAAGACCCCGCCGCAGCCCCCACGGCTGCTGCCGAGACTAAGGCTGCCGGCGATTTCATCACTCTTTCCGCTCCGGAGCTCTGCCCGCTCTACACCGCCACCCGTATTTCCGGCGTGAAAATCGGCCCCTCTCCCGAGTGGCTGGCCAATCGCCTGGTGTCCATCGGTCTGCGCCCCATTAACAATGTGGTGGACATCACCAACTACTGCCTCTTCGAGCTGGGGCACCCGCTGCACGCATTCGATGCCAGCAAGATTACCGGTGGCCTGAATATCCGCCGCGCTGCCGAGGGTGAGCAGTTCACCAGCCTCATGAATGAGCAGTATACGCTGAAGAGCGATGACGTGGTCATCTCCGATGCCAGCGGTGCTGCCCTTGCCCTGGGCGGTGTGATGGGTGGCCTGGATTCCGGCGTGACGGAGTCTACCACCGATATCATTCTCGAATCCGCCTGGTTCCTGCGCAGCAGCATCCGCTTCACCAGCCGCCGTCTGGCGCTGGGTTCTGATTCCTCCTACCGCTTTGAGCGCGGCACCTCCCCCTGGAATGTGCTTCGCGCTGCAGCCCGCGCCACCCAGCTGATTCTGGAGTGCTGCGGCGGCACCGCCGAGCCGGTGATGGTGGGTGGCCAGGCTCCCTGTCTGGTGGCCGAGGAGCTTGCCACCAGCGCCACGGTGCTGGAGCAGGGCACCGATGCCAAGATTTACTACGCCCTCGACCAGGTGAAGCTGGACTGGAAGGAGCTCGACGTGATGACCAACGGCACGCTGCCCCACATGGAGGGTGCCCGCATTCTCCGCAACCTGGGCCTGAAGGACGTGGACGTGAAGGGTACCTGGGATTGCCCGCCCTGGCGTCTGGATCTGAAGCGCAGCTGCGACCTGCTGGAGGAAATCGTGCGCGTGTACGGTATTGATAATATCCCCGCCACCACGACCTCTATCTACGTGCCCGAGAGCGCCAACGACCGCGCTCACGATTACCGCATGGCTCTTTCCCGCAAGCTGGCCGGTGCCGGTTTCTGGGAGGTGCAGACCTTCAAGCTCATCGCAGCCGAGAGCATCGACCCCACCATTGCCAGCGTGGAGAATGCTCTGCCCATCAAGCCGCTGATGGATGGCGACATCATCCGCGTTTCCCTGCCCATCTCCGAGGATCACTCTACCCTGCGTCCCTCGCTGGCTCCCGGTCTCATCTCCGTGGCTGCCCGCAACATCAACCAGGGCATGGATGTGCTGCGCTTCTTCGAGTGCGGCCGTGTGTTCCGCAACACCGGCGGCGGCAAGGGCAAGGATATCGAGACCGAGGTGCTGGGTATCTTCATGGCCGGCAAGCTGGCCCCCGCCAGCTGGGCTTGCACCAAGCCGGGTGAGGCTCACTTCGAGCATCTCCGCGCCGTGCTCGATACGCTGGTGCCCAAGGCTGCCATTGCCATCACTCCCGCCAAGCAGCAGCGCGAGAACGCCGCCGTGGGTGCTGATATCGCCATCAACAACCAGGCTTGCGGTTATGTAGCACGCCTTTCCCTGGCCAAGTGCCGCGCCCTGGGTCTGCCCATGGAGTGCTACTACGCCGAGCTCGACCTCCGCAAGCTGCAGCAGGTGGCCACCGCTCCCTTCAAGGCTGCGGATCTGCCCCAGTTCCCCGGCTCCAGCCGCGATGCTTCCCTCGATGTGCCCGCCGCTACCCGCCATGCCGATATCATGAAGGTGGTGGAAGGCGCCAAGCAGAAGCTGCTGGTTTCCTGCGCGCTCAAGGATGTGTTCTGCGACCCGACCGGCGAAAAGCTCGCCGCCGACCGCAAGGCTATGACCTACACCTTCCTGTACCGCGACGCGAAGAAGACCCTCACCGCCGCCGAGGTGGACGCCGCTCACAAGACGGTGCTCGATGCCCTCGCTGCCAAGGTGAAGGAACTCAAGTTCCGCTAAAGCTCGCCAGATATTCCTTTCAGAGGTCGGAGATTCTGCATCTCCGGCCTCTTTTTGATGCTTGGATTTTGAAAAGTCGTCCCACAAATGTGGTTAAAAATGCAAAAAGTCGTCCCACAAATGTGGTCAAAAATGCAAAAAGTCGTCCTACTTTTGCAAATTGCTATTGATAATGAATGCAAAGTGTGATAAGTTGGTTTTGGGGAGGAAATGCCATGAATAGATATGCCGAACAACAGCTGCTGGAGTGGAAAAACAGCCCGATGAGGAAGCCGCTTCTCATCATGGGGGCACGCCAGGTTGGAAAGACCTGGCTCATGCAGGAATTCGGGCGTAAGCATTACAAGGAGGTGGCATTTGTCAGTTTTGATAGCAATGAGAATATGCGCCTTGCTTTTTCGGGAGGCTACGATGTGCAGCGTCTGCTGCTGCTGATTCAGGCAGAGACAGGTTGCCAGCTGACACCCGGGGAAACGCTGATTATCTTTGATGAGATTCAGGAATGCCCGCAGGCGCTGACCTCTCTGAAATACTTCTGTGAAAATGCGAGAGAACACCATATCGTGGCTGCCGGTTCCTTACTGGGGCTGCAGGTACACGAGGGTACCGGCTTCCCGGTAGGTAAGGTGGATATGATGAATCTCTACCCGATGACCTTCTGCGAATTTCTGGAAGCCATGGGGCAGGGGAACCTGGTGCGGCTCCTGGAATCCCGGGATTGGGAGCTGGTGAAGGTGTTCGCTTCCCGTTTTTCGGATTTGCTGAAGCAGTACTACTTTGTGGGTGGTATGCCGGAAGCAGTGGCAGCCTTTGTGCAGACAAAGAGTTTCGCGGAGGTGCGCCGGGTGCATCAGACTCTGCTGGATGGCTATCGGCGGGATTTCACGAAGCATGCCCCTGCCGAGGTGGCTCCGCGTATTTCGATGGTGTGGAACTCTATACCCGGTCAGCTCTCGCGTGAGAATAAGAAATTTATCTGTAAGGATGTAGCCCCCGGTCTGAGAATGCGGGATGTTGAATACGCTCTGCAGTGGCTGGTGGATGCCGGTCTGGTGCATACGGTATCCCGTGTGACCAAACCGGCATTCCCTCCCGCCGCTTACCGCGACAGACTGTTCAAACTCTTCTTTGTGGATGTGGGACTGCTGGGTGCCATGGCCGACCTGCAGGCTAAGACTATTGTTGAGGGTAACGCTATTTTTACCGAGTTTAAGGGAGCCCTTGCGGAGCAGTATGTACAGCAGCAGCTGCGGGCTGTGAATACCCGCGAGCTTTTCTACTGGTCATCCCGGGATTCTGATTGCGAAATTGATTTTGCTTTCGGCTGTGGAGCCGCTTTCGTTCCCGTTGAGGTGAAAGCGGAGATTAATCTGCAGGCCAAGAGCCTGATGACCTTCTGCCGTAAGCAGCAGGTGCCACTGGCACTGCGTGTGTCGATGTCCTCCTTTCAGATCAGTAATCCTCCTGCCGGTAAGGATGGTGGTACTTTCACTCTGGTGGATTTACCCCTCTACGGCATTGAACAGGCATATAACGTGTGCGAAGCGATACAGGGATGAGAAAGACCGCATATCTTATAGCTCTGCTGGTGCTGGGATGGATGGGGTATGTTCTCTGGCCGGAGGCAGAACCGCTGCTGCGCACGGATGTGGAGCCGCTGCAGCGGCGGTTGATGCTGGCCAGCGGCATCAGCTGCGCGCAGTGGCGGGCCCGGCAGAAGTATGATTCCGGGTGGGGCCCCCCGGCGCAGGATAACTATATCGTCATTACCGGGCTGGTGGAGGTGCCGGCGGTGGCTGATATGTTTGCAGCGGTGGAGGATGCCCGGCCGGTTTCAGTGCAATTTGAGGGCGTAGCTTTTAACGCACTGGAAAGTGCAGCCATGCTGGAGCTGCTGAATGCACAGATGCAGGAACGCGGCGATAAAGAATTGCAACCATGCCGCCTGAAGCATCTTGCGTGGGACAAGCAGCGGAATCGGGTCTATATCGAGCTGGAATGCCGCTAAAATCCACACGTGTCCCAAAGTTTGAGTACGGAGCTCGATAAATTGGACTTTGTCGATTAGTTTGCGAGCGTCAGCGAGCGTCTATTGAGCCCGTCAGGGCGGCATAATAATAGCCCAGCGTGGAGCCGCCACGCGGCGGAACGCTGGGTTTGGAATAAAACATAACCGGAACCCCGACCAACGTGGAGGGGTGGCAGGGAGGCGCTGCTAAAACACCAGGCCAAAGCTTCTGCCACCCACTCCGCTACGATCCGGGGTTCTGATATATTATTCGTTTTACCCAAGGTTCCGCTGCTGACGCAGCTCCACCTTGGGCTATTATTGTGCCGCCCTCTCCGAGGGCTCAGAATTCCTCGGTCTTTCAGCCCGACAAATTCCAATTTAGCGAGTTTTTAGAAGTTCTCAAACGCTTTATTGTTCTTCATGGTCGGGCTGGCGCTTATTCAGCATTTTACCGCCGAAGAGGCTCTTTTCCCTGATTTTGGGGGGCAGGTCACGGTAGTGCCGGCTACCGTCATCAAGCCCATACATGATGTTGAGGGCTCGCTGGACGTGATTTTCCGCCTCGGGAGCTTTCTTCCTTTCCGGCTTCTGTTTTCGTACCTTCATGCTCAGGTAGAGCTCTGCTGCCAGGGTTAATGCTACAATGCCGCCCACGTAGCCGCTCATTCGGGCAAAGCGGGCCAGGGTATCATGCTCGTGGAAAAGGAAGGCGAACACTCCGCAGATGACGATGATGATGGTCAAGGCTTTCCGGGTGTAGGTGTCCATGGCTGATTCTAGCATGAGGAGCCTGGCCTGTCAATCCGGCGTGAAACGTGAAAAAGAGGATGCCCGCGCATGCTTAAAATGAGCATTTTTTGTTTTTAACTTTGCAAATGGCATGGTGTTGTGGTATTCTCCACGCGCATGCCCGGTATATTATATAAGAAATGGCTGGCAGTGATGCTGGCGTTCATGGCTCTGTTTCTGACTGCCTGTGGCGAGAAACAGGAGGAGCGCAGCAAGCTGATAATGGTGACCAATGCGACCTTCCCCCCGTATGAATTCTACCAGGGGGACCGCATTGTGGGTATCGATGCCGATATGGTGCGCGAGATTGCCCGCCGCAATAATTATGAGCTGGTGATTGAGGACATGTCCTTCGATTCCGTGATTGCCGCTGTGCAGACGGGTAAGGGCGATGTGGCCGCCTCGGGTATCACGGTGACGGATGACCGCAAGAAGCAGATTGATTTCACGACCAGCTATGTGAAGGCTGATCAGGTGATTATCGTGCGCGATGGCTCGGATATCACCGGCCCGGAATCGCTGAAGGGTAAGCGTATCGGTGTGCAGCACGGCACCACGGGCGACATGTATGTGACCGAGAATATCCAGGAGCCTGAGCGTTTCCAGGACGGCGCACTGGCAGTGGCTTCTCTGGTGACGGGCAAGATTGATGCCGTGGTGCTGGACAGCGCACCTTCTGAGGAACATGTGGCTCGCAACAAGGGTATCCGCATTCTGCCTGTGGCTCTGGTGTCGGAGGAATACGCCATGGCCATCAGCAAGAACCGTCCGGAACTGCTCGCCATGTTCAACAAGACCATGGCAGAAATGAAGGCCGATGGTACCATGGATGAAATCTGGGCCCGCTATCTGGATAAGGATGGCAAGCCGCTTGCTGTGCCTGCTGTGCAGACCGAAGAAAAGGGCCTCTGGCAGCGCATGCAGGATTCCTTCCAGACCAATTTTGTGAAGGATAACCGTTGGCGCTACCTGGTAAACGGTTTCCTGATTACTATTGAGATTTCCTTCTGCGCGGTGCTCATGGGCCTGTGCATCGGTTTCCTGGTGGCAGTGGTTCGCAGCGCTCACGACCAGACCGGCCGCTACAAGGTGCTGAACTTCCTGTGCCATATCTACCTGACCGTGGTGCGCGGCACGCCTGTGGTGGTGCAGCTGCTTATCATCTATTTCGTGATTTTCGGCTCGGTGGATGTGAGCAAGGTGCTGGTGGCCATTGTAGCTTTCGGTGTGAACTCCGGTGCTTATGTGGCGGAGATTATCCGCTCCGGTATCATGGCGGTGGACGGCGGCCAGATGGAGGCCGGCCGCAGCCTGGGCATGAGCTATGGCACCACCATGCGCTCGGTGATTCTGCCGCAGGCATTCAAGAATGTGCTGCCTGCGCTGGGCAATGAGTTCATCGTGCTGCTCAAGGAGACTTCCGTGTGTGGTTACATCGCCCTGCAGGACCTCACCAAGGGCGGCGATATCATCCGAAGCCAGACCTACGATGCCTTCCTGCCGCTGATTGCTGTGGCGCTTATCTACCTGATTGTGGTGGTGTGCCTGAGCCAGCTCCTCAAGAAACTTGAAAACCGTCTGAAGAAGAATGAACGCTGATAACATTTTGGAAGTGCGCGATCTGGTCAAGGATTTCGGTGACCACCGCGTGATTGATGAAGTTTCCGTAGGAGTGAAGAAGGGCGAGGTGGTGTTCCTGCTCGGCCCCTCCGGCGCCGGCAAGAGCACGGTGATGCGCTGCATGAACTTCCTGGAGAAGCCCACGGGCGGCGAGGTGCTGTTCCACGGCAAGCCGGTGGACCGCAGCGAGGATGGCCTGAACCACTACCGCGCCAAGGTGGGCATGGTGTTCCAGCATTTCAACCTTTTTGCCAACCTCACCATTCTGGATAACATTACCCTGGCCCCGGTGAAGTGCGGCCTCATGAACCGAATGGAGGCAGAGAACAAGGCCATGCACCTGCTGCACCGCATTGGCTTGCATGATAAGGCCAAGGCCTACCCCTCCCAGCTTTCCGGTGGTCAGAAGCAGCGTGTGGCTATTGTGCGCGCCCTGGCTATGAATCCCGAGGTGCTGCTTTTCGACGAGCCGACCTCCGCTCTGGACCCCGAGATGGTGGGCGAGGTGGAAAACCTGATGCGCGAGCTCGCCAAGGATGGCATGACCATGCTCGTCGTTTCCCACGATACGGATTTCGCCATGGAACTGGCAGACCGCATCGTGTTCCTGGCCGATGGTAAGCTGGTGGTGGATGCCCCGCCCAGCGTCATCGCCGCCAGCGATAATGCCCGTATCCGCGATTTCTTCTCGCTGAGATAAGAAATATATTATACATAAACGAATTATGATAAAACGGCGCCCAATCGGGCGCCGTTTTGCCGTGAAAAATGTGCACAGAGAGCACAAAACTCCCGTGAAAAATGTGCGCAGAGAGCACAAATCTCCCGTGAAAAATGTGCGCGAGGAGTCTTCTCGGTGAGAGGCGGGGGGGGGCTTAATCCTCCTTGCGGCGTTGGTTGGGGCCATCGCCCACGGAGACGGTTTCAATTTCCACCTGGTGCACGCCCCATTGGTGAAAGCCGATGGCGCGGGCCACGGCGGGGCTGATATCGATGATGCGGCGGCGGTGGAAGGGGCCGCGGTCGTTCACACGCACCAGGCAGCTCTTGCCGGTGGAAATGCTGGTGATGCGCACCGTGCTGGGCAGGGGCAGGGTGCGGTGGGCGGCATACATGCCGCCGTAGGGAAGCTTTTCGCCCAAGGCACCGCGGGTGTTGGCGCCTTCGTAAAGCGAGGCCTCGCCCACTTCGCGGTATTGCAGGGCCTGCTCAATGTTCATGGGGTGGTAGCGGTGCCCGTTTACCGTATAGGAATTCCGTTTGAGTTTGGGCTCCGGGCGGGTATCTGCCGCCGGGGCAGATTGGAATCGCTTGCGCCAGGAACAGCCCGTGCCCGGGAGCAGGATGGCTGCTGCCAGCAGGAGTATGGCTGTGTGGTTAAGGCGCTTCACGGCCCATATGTTAGCATGAAAGGCTGATAAATGCAATAGCAGAGCGCTGGCAGGTTTCTTTATGCTTGACTTTGGTGTGGCTGAGTAGCATTCTATCACCATGCGTACACGAACATGTGCTTTGATGCTTGGTATGCTCGCTCTGGGCCTTTCGCCGATGACCGCGGTGATGGCTGCCGAGGGTGGAAGCAGTAAGCTGGCACTGGCTCCGGTGAAGGCAAAGAAGTTGCCCGCCGCTGTGCAGAGTGCCATAGAAAAAGGTGATTATGCCGATGTTCAGAGCGCCCTTGCCGGGGCTCTGAAGACGATGGATATTTCTCCGAAGGATGCAACGGCGCTGCATTGCTCCATGATGCATGAACTCATCCGCGTGACGGGGGCAGAGTTCCTCACCGCCATGGCTGGCGAGGGTAAGGATAAGGCCCGCTTTCTTCAGGAATTCATGAAAGATACCGAGTGGCTGGAGGTTTACCTGACCTGTGGTCTTGTGCCTTATCAGAAGGATCTGGGTATGCAGATTCTCTACCGCATCTGGAAGGAAGAGGAAGGTGATGTCAAGAACAAGGCACTGGCCACGGCTCTTGCTTCCTGCTGGGGTGGTGGCGAGACCTGGAAGGAACCCGCTCTGGCCACGGCTCTGCCCAATAAGCACAACCCGGTGCGCCGCTATAAGTTCTTCCAGAAGCAGGAAAAGAAGGGCCTCCTGCATCCCAATTACAAGAACCTGAAAGCCTGGGAGCTCCGCTTCGTGGTGGCCAACCCCGGCCAGGACTGGGATGATGAATCCTACGAATTTGCCGCCAAGGCCATTAACCTGCCCTGGGATAAGTATGGCATTGCCTGCTGGGCTGCTACCTACACGGGTACCTCCAAGTTCGGTGATTCGGTGCAGGGTGGTGCCTACAACCTGCCTTATGCCAATGAGAGCTGGGCAGAGGCCACGCTGCGCAACGGTGGCGTGTGCGGTGCTATGTCTCACCTGGGTGCTGTGGCGGCCATGGCACATGGCATTCCCTCGTACACGGTGGGTCAGCCTGGCCATTGCGCCTACGCTGTGCGTACAGAGCGCGGCAAGTGGGTGGGCGGTTTCGGCGGCCCGGATGGCGGTATGCATAACATGATTTTCGGTTTCCGCGCCCCGACCTCCTATAATCTGATGGAGGCTGTGTATGGCGATGACGAGAAGGTGGCCAAGGCCTACCGCAAGAGCCTGTGCGCCCGCGGTCTGGAGGCTGCCGGCAAGGATGCCGAGGCGGAGAAGATGTGGCGCTCTGCGCTGAAGGATTCTCCCATGCACCCGTTCTTCCGTGCTGCTCTGCATGAGCAGATGAAGAAGCGTGGCGTTTCTGCCCCGGAGTGCTATGAGTACCTGACCAAGGATATGCTTCCCAAGTATGCCGGCCACGGCGTGGCTGCCATTGATGCTACGGCTGATCTGGCAGACATTATTGCCGCCATGGAGGAAAAGGACCAGCTCAACATCTACCGGATGGAGCATGAGGCCCTGGCTACTACCCCCTCCAGCTGGGCTGTGAAGCTCGATGAACTGGTGCAGAAGCAGCAGACTGCCCTGCAGTCTGACTCCGCCCGCCAGAAGTTCCTGGAGAATATGTTTGTGGCTCACATTAAGAATGGCGATGGCACCACTTTCGGACAGCTGCTGGAGTGGGCTGTGAAGACCTATGTGGCCACGGAGGAAGGCAGCAAGATATTCAATAAGGCCTTTGCCAAGGCTGCAGAGAAGGCTGGCAGCGGCGAGGCTGCCAGCGGCGAATCTGCCGAGGAACGCAACAAGAAGATGGCTGAGGCCTACAAGAAGGCCATTGTGGCCGCAGAGCAGGCCCGCTCCGGCCCCGCTTTCATGGCGCTCACCAAGGGTGCTCTGGCTCTCGGTGCGCCCGATTATAAGGCTGATCCGCTGCAGAAGATGGGTGAGCTGCAGGGTCAGCCGGCGGCGGCATCGCTCTTCCGCATTTCCACCACCAGCAATTATGATGCGCCTGTGCTTCATGCCTCCATCATGACTCCTGAGGGTGGTAAGTGCCATACCGCCAAGGAGCAGAATCCGAATTTCATTGTGGAACTGCAGAAGCCCGGGCATACCACCGGCTGCATCGTCCGTAAGACGAATGGAAATGAAGGCCGCATGAAGAAGGCCATCATCTCTACCAGTGAGGACGGCGCCACCTGGTTCAAGCGAGCCGAGACAAACGATATGCCCAAGGAATGGGTAGCCAAGTTCCCGGATGGTACGCGTGCCAAGTGGGTGAAGCTGGAGTTCGAAAACGCCAGCCCCGACTTTGCTCACATTTCTCACTTTGTTGTTTTCACTCGCTAAGCAAGGTATACTGATATGAAAAAGTTTCTGACACTCCTTATCCTGCTGGGTATTGTAGGCGGCGGCGTCTATTACTACGACCCGGGTCTGCTGGGCCTGGATGCCCCTGCCAAGGTTTCCAAGAAGAAGGGCAAGAAGAAGAAAAAGGCTTCTAAGAAGGCTGAGAGAGCTGAATCCGCTGTCGCGGCGGCTCCGGCAGAGGATGATCCCGAGGAAGAGGCTGCACCGGCTGAGCTTGCCGCCAGCCCGCTGGAATTCCCGGAGAATATGGAGGCCCGCGCCCAGGCTAAGGCTGAGGGCCGCCCCAGCCTCATTATCTGGTATGGTTCCGACTGGCTGCCGAACTCCGGCAAGATTGTGAAGGAATGGACCGAGCTCGGCAAGAAGAACCTGCCGGTGGTTATCGGGCAGATTGACGAGCGCGTGGGCACGGTGCCTGACCTGCATGCCCGTGAGAAGCTCACCCCCTTCGGCGCTTTCACCAACCTGCCGGTGGCTGTGCTGATGGCTCCGGATGAAACGCTGCTTGCCATCTACTCCGGCAAGACGGTGCTGAATGCCGCTGCCATGGAGAAGGCCGTGAACCGCACCCTGAAGCAGATGCCCAAGTATATGCAGCTGGTGGAGAAGGCCCGCAACACCGAGGGTGTGGAGGGCGCCAAGGCCGCTGCTGATGCTCTGGCCATGCAGCCCTACACGGATGCCATGCGCAACCGCCAGCTCAAGGATATTCTGAACCGCAAGGACCCCAACCACGAGACGCTCTGCCGTTATCTCTACTGCATGGACCACATGGGCATGTTTGATGAGATTAACGCCGTGCTGAATGGTGGCAAGGGGGCTGATGCTAAGTTCAAGGGTAATGACCGTAAGTTCGACGACGGTATCACGTTCGTCAAGAAGGTGATGAAGGCCCGCAAGCTGAGCAAAGAGCTTGAGCAGCAGTGGACCGCCGGCCTGGCCTACGTGTACCGTGAGAAATACGGCGTTGCCAAGGAGCCTGCCCTCCGCAAGCTGGTGGTGGAATCATACCGCAAGGTGGTGGAGATTGACCCCGATAGTGAGTATGGCAAGGGCGCCCTGCGCTGGGCCAACTACTGGGATGAGTCTGTGCCTTACGTTTTTGATACGCCCTTCTATGACAGCGGCGACATGACCGTCGGTTTTGAGAAGGAATGGCGCGTGAACGTGAGCGATAAGATGGACGGCCCCGGTTCCTACACCTTCACACTGGTGCCGGTCAAGACGGGCCGCATGACTTCCAAGGGCTTCCAGCTCTTTGCCAATGGAAAGCACGTGTGCGATGGCGATATTCCCGCTGACCAGGATTCCAAGACAGTGACCTTTGATGTGCCCCGCGCCCTGAAGGGTAAGGTGGAGGTGCGCTTCAAGGTGCAGTGCTTCGATGGCTGGTTTGCCTGTGCTGGCGAAATGGTGATGAAGAAGAACTGATTTCCCACCAGTAACCCCTGATGCAGAAACGGCCACCCGGATAAACGGGTGGCCGGTTCCAGTATATCCTTTTGATGAGAATCAGCGCTGGGCCTTCAGGTCCTGCATGAGCTGAGCATTCGTGTGGCACTTCTTCAGGAAGAAGAGCAGGCGTTCCATGGCTTCGGTCGGCTTGTGGTTTGCCAGACCGCGGCGGATGAGGCGCACCTTTTCCAGCCAGAGTTCGGGGAGAATGAGTTCCTCCCGGCGGGTGCCGCTCTTCAGGATATCCACAGCGGGGTAAATGTACATCTCCGCAACGCGGCGGTTGAGCACCAGCTCCATGTTGCCTGTGCCCTTGAACTCCTGGAAGATGAGGTCATCCATGCGGCTGTTGGTCTCTACCAGGGCCGTGGCCAGGATGGTGAGCGAACCGGCACCACGCGTGTTGCGGGCGGCGGCAAAAAGCCGGCGGGGCGTTTCCAGCGCGCGAGCATCGATACCACCGCTCATGGTGCGGCCGCTGCCGCGCTCTGCGTTGTTGTAGGCGCGTGCCAGGCGGGTGATGGAGTCGAGCAGGATAAGCACGTGCTTGCCAGCTTCTACAAGGCGTTTGGCGCGTTCTATGGCCAGTTCTGCCATGCGGCAATGGTCGCGCACGTTGCTGTCGTTGCTGGAGGCAAAGATTTCAGCCTGGGGCAGGGCGCGTTTGAACTCCGTCACTTCTTCCGGGCGTTCGTCCACCAGCAGAATCATGAGGTGGAGGTCCTCGCCATAGTTCTCAATGGCGCCCTCGGCTATGTGCAGCAGAAGGGTGGTCTTGCCCGTGCGGGGCGGGGCCACGATGAGCCCGCGCTGGCCGCGTGCCACCGGTGCCATCAGATCCAGGGTGCGGGTGGTGAAGCGTGAGGGCGTGGTCTCGAATGAGAGTCGGTGGGTGGGGTTGACTGCCTTCAGGTCATCAAAATGCGGGCAGGCTGCTGCCTCTGCGGGATCAAGCCCATTTACCTTCTGCACAGAAATAAGCTGGTGGCCGCGTTCGTAGCGCTGGGCCATGCCGGTGAGCTGCACGCAGGGACGCAGGCGCAGCTCGGAAATGATATCGGCCGGCACATAGATGGCCGAATCGGAAGGGGCCCAGTCATTATCCGCCGTGCGGATAAAGCCGAAGCCCTTGCTGGTGATTTCCAGAATGCCGGTGATGCTCTCCGGCTCGCCCACGGGAACAAAGGCGCGGCCCTGGGGCTGGTTCTGGTTATTATTGTTCTGCTTGTTTTTATTTTTCTGGGCTTTGTTATTGTGCCGGTGGAAAGATTCGCGGCGCGCAGAAGAGCCCTCCTTGTTTTCACGGCGGGGTTCGGTGTTGTCTCCCTGCTGGCGGGGGCGGCGGTTCTGGTGGGGGCGCTTGTTGTAGCGCTGCTGCCGCTGGTTGTTCGGGGTATCCTCCGGGGCGGTCATGGCTCTCAGAAAAAATTGAGCTGTTGATAAAAAGTGAAAAGGGCAGGCGGATTGCGAGGCTTCCGCCTACCCTTTTAAATTGGATATTGCAAGTATCTGGTTCGATAATCAGAGCTGCTCAAGCACAGCCTCGTCGATTTCGAAGTTGGCGAACACGTTCATCGTGTCGTCGTAGTCATCCAGCAGGTCGTAAAGCTTCATGACCTTGCGGGCAACGGCTACATCAGAAATCATGGTGGGATTCTGGGGCACGGAGATGAGCTTCATGCCGGTCACGTTCTTGCCGGCTGCGCCCAGGGCCTCAGATACGGTACCCAAATCGGTGGGGCCGCAGGTGAAAATCCACTCGCCCTCTTCGTCACCAGTCTCGAATTCATCGGCGCCGCAGTCCATGGCAAGCTCCATGGCGGCATCCTCATCGAGCGTGGCGTCAATGATGCGCACCTCGCCCTTGCGGTCGAATTGGTAGGAAACGGAGCCGGGGGTGCCCATGTTGCCGCCGTTCTTGGAGAAAATGGTGCGGATTTCGGAGGAGCAGCGGTTGGTGTTGTCCGTGGCAACTTCAACGATGATGGCCGTACCCTCGGGGCCGTAACCCTCATAGGTCACTTCCTGAATGGCCTCGCCCTGGAGTTCGCCCGTGCCCTTCTTGACGGCGCGGTCGATGTTATCCTTCGGCATGGAGGCTGCCTTGGCGCCTTCGATTGCCGTGCGCAGACGCGGGTTGGTGTCTACATCGCCACCGCCGCTCTTGGCTGCCAGGGTGATTTCCTTGGAGAAACGGGCAAAGACCTTGCCCTTCTTCGCGTCGGCTGCTGCCTTCGTGAACTTAATCTTGGACCATTTGTTATGACCGGACATAAATGCTATGTATGGGGTGAATGAAAGTGAGGGCGGGAGTAGGATTTGTGCCCTGAGAACCGGGTGGTTTTTACCATTCCCTCCCCCTTGCGCGCCAAGGCGGAGACCAACCTCCGCTGCGCTGTCATCGGCCTGATGACTGCCGGTGAATACCGGAAAAGAAAAATCGAGCTGACAGGATTCGAACCTGCGACCTCTTCGTCCCGAACGAAGCGCGCTACCAGCCTGCGCTACAGCTCGCTGCTTATAGCCGGGGCAATTATACATGGAATTTTGTGTTTGGCAAGTACAAAATCGTTAATGTGACAAAAAATGATAAAAAGCACCGCATGGTGTAGGCCATGCGGTGCGGGGAAAGACGGTGAAAGGTCAGAAATCAGTCCTTGCTGCGGGACTTGTAGTCCTCGCGCTTCTGGGCGTCACTGATGCCATTGGCATGTACGCGCTCCAGGGCCTGGTCAGCTTCGTACTTGATATCCTCGTCCTTGTCGGCGGAGTATTTCTTGAGGGTGTTCACCACCCAGTCATGGTCGCAGAGGGTGGCCAGCACCTTGATGACGCGCTGCTTCTGCTTGCGCAGATTCTCCAGTTCCTTCTGCTGTTCCTTGAGGGCGGGAAGTTCGGGATTGGAATCGCCGACGTATTCAATGGAATCGGGATCGGTCTTGAAGATGATGGCCTTCAGACCGGAAGTGTCGCCGAAGGGGTTCTCAAAGCACATGCTGATGAGTCGGTCAGCCGTTTCCTGAGGACGGGGGCGATTCTGCTTCATGATGGTGCCGATAACGTCATTGATGACGGAAAGGGCCTTGGCATTGCCGCTGTTGGCTTCCTTCTGCTCCAGCACATAGTCCAGAATATCATCACTGCTCCAGCATCCAATCAGGGTGGGGCCTACGCCGGTCCAGCCCTTGGCTTCGATTTCCTTCTTGTGATATTCCAGCGCGGCAGTGGAGCCTGCGCGGCCGAGTGTGCCGGCGAGGTCGTTGTTGCTGCGCAGCTTATCGGCCAGGGCGTTGAAGATTTCATCACCCACGCGGGCCTTGTCTTCCTCGCTATCCATCATTTCGAGGATGTTGTCCAGGCAGATGCACAGGTTGGTGGTCAGCTTGGCATCTGTTGACTCGTCCTTCAGCAGGTCAATGATTTCCTTGACATCAGCCTCCGTGACGCGCAGACCGATGCATTCCCAGATGTGGGCCAGAATCTGGGTCTTCTGGGCCCAGGGCTTGGCTGTCTTCTTTTCAGAAACGGTCTTGGAAAGCTTCTTCAGGCTGTCATTCACACCCTTGGCGTCGGTAATGGCGATGCGCTGCAGCAGCCAGTTGAACAGGGTGGGCTTGATGACGTTGCACTTCTTGCCCATGGTGTCGAAAATCATGTCGCGGATGGCGTTGTCCTTTTCCGCGGCGAGACCAAGGAGCAGACAGGCGTTCTGGGCCACACCCTCGGCGCGAGCGCCGTAACGGGGCTTGCCGTTCTCGCCCAGCACAAAGGGATCCACCACTACTTCCATAAGGGCCTTGGCATCTTCCATGGTGCAGTCGACGGATACACCCTTCTTGGCGGCATCGGCCTGGGTTTCCACGCCCTTCATGTTAATTTCCTGAGCGCGGCGGAGCAGGCTGTTGGTGTATTCGATATGAGCCTGAATGCGGGCGTCTTCTGCCTGCTTCTGTACCACCATGACGGTGCAGATGCCGATGGTGACGACCAGCAGGCCGCAGCCTACCATGAACGGAATCGTCTTCCAGATGGGCTGTTTCTGCTCCTCAGCCAGCCTGGCCTGAACCTGCGCCATTTCCTCGGCGCTGATGGTTGCGCGCTTCTTGGCCTTCTTTTTCCTGGGGGCTGCCGGGGCTTCCTCCTCGGTTGCTTCGGGCATCTCTTCAGTGTACTCTGCCGGGGCTTCCTCAGCGTATTCCTCCTGGGCGGGCGTCTCTTCGGCTACCGGGGCTTCTTCTGCTGTGGCTTCGGCTGCCTGCAGGGCTGCCATCTGGCGGTTGTATTCTTCCATCTGGCGGTTGTATTCCTCCAACTGGCGTTCGTATTCCTCCTGGGCCAGACGCATGGCTTCCTCATCCGCATCAGTTGTGGCGGCGGGAGCTTCTTCAGCGGGAGTTTCCGCTACCGGTATTTCCTCCACGGCGGGGGTCTCCGGCTCCGGGGTTACCGGTGCTGCCTCGATGGGGGCAGGAGCGGCTTCTGCCACGGGCTGTGGGGTGATTACCTCTTCCTCCGGTGCGGGTGTGCTTGCCACGGGCTTGGGAGCCGGGGTCTTCTTGGGTTCGATGGTCTTGCCAGTTGCACTCTTGAGCTTGATCTGCTTGGCGGGGGCTGCCCCGGAGGGACGCAGCAGTCGGGTCGGCGCCGCCGGTGCACCAGCGGTTTTCAGTTTCGGTGTAGCCATAGTAAGTACAGAGATTGAGATGGATTTAAACTACGTACAGCCTACATTTAGCATATTCTCAGCGGGAATGCAATCATTCATTCCAGCCGGAATATCAAAAATTGGCAATGTGCGGGGGAAATGAGGCTCAATTCCGGCGGGTTTTCAAATAAAAGGGACCGGCCAGGAGAAGGATTGTGAGGAAATAGACCGCAGCTGCGGCGGGAATGGTGGCGATGGGATTGGCCGTCAACCAGAGCAGGATGCCATTCATGCCCACGCCGGTGAGCAGGGGGATGGCGGCCCAGCGTCTGCCCCGGCCCAGCAGCATGAGGATGCCGGCTGCGGACATGATGGCGGTGGGAACCAGGATGAATGCCTGGTTGAATCCCATCTGCCCCAGCGCCAGCAGGCAGAGCAGGGGCAGGGGGAGCAGCCAGGGGGATGCTGCGGGGCGGATTTGCCCGGCAATGTGGCAGATGACGAGAATGAGCATGCTGCCATGCAGCGTCCACTCCAGGTGCTGCTGGGTCTGCCAGCTTCCGGAGTCATAGGCCAGCAGCCAGGGGAAGATATAGGGCAGGGCATTGAGGCAGCCGGCCACGGTGGGAATGCCGCACCAGAGGGAAGCTGCCGCCAGTACGGAGAGGTGCTTTCTGATTCGGGGTGTTCTGTGGGTCAGTTGAGCTGCTGCCTGGGCTGTCAGGGCTGCGGCTGCAGTGGTGAGCAGGAGAAGGCCTGCTGCAAAAATGCCCAGCGGAATGGCACCGCGAAGCTCCCAGAAACTGATGCCGCCCAGGGTTTCTCCGCCGCTGAAGGGGGTGGCCATGAAGGCAGACCGCAGTACGGCCTGCATCAGCAGCAGTACGGCAACCAGAGCCAGGAGAAAAAGCCTGTTCTGCATGCCTGGTTTACAGGGTGATGCCCAGTTGCTCCGGCAGGGCAATGCGGGGACGCTCAGTCAGAATCTCGCCGCCGCGGGAACCTACGGCTACGGTGTGCTCGAAATGGGCTGCCCAGGAGCCATCGCTGGTCACGGCGGTCCAGTCATCTTCCAGTACGCGCACGCGATAGGAGCCCAGGGTAATCATGGGCTCAATGGCCAGAATCATGCCGCGCTTGAGGCGGGGAAGGGGGTAATTCGGGCGGTAGTTCGGAATCTGCGGCTCTTCGTGCAGGTGGCGGCCCACGCCGTGGCCCACATAGTCGCGCACAATGCCGAACCCGAAGGGACGCACATAGTCCTCAATGGCGCCGCAGACATCCATGAGCGAATTGCCCTGCCTGGCCTGCTCAATGCCGCGGAAAAGAGCCTCCTCTGTCACAGCCATCAGTTTGCGGGCTTCCACACTCACGTTTTCGCCTACGCCTACGGTCATGGCGTTGTCTCCATACCAGCCATCGACAATGGCACCGGCATCCAGGCTCACAATGTCGCCGTCGCGCAGCACGCGGGGACCGCCGATGCCGTGTACAATCTCCTCATTCACCGAGATGCAGAGCTGGCCGGGATAGCCGCCGTAGCCAAAGAAGGCATTGCCGCACTTTTCGCGGCGGAAGAGTTCCTTGGCGTAGTCATCAATCTCCTTGGTAGTGATACCGGGGCGGATGATGGTCTGCAGCTCCATGAGGATGCGGGCGGATACTTCACCCGCCTTGCGGAGCTTGCAGATTTCGTTAGGATTGCGTACAGGAATGCGGTCGGCCATGATGTTGTGCGGGCATTGTAGCACAGCCGTGCCGCGGCGGCAAGCGTGTTCCCGGCATATTTTCGGATATTTTTACTATTTTGTGCTTGAAGCCGCGGGGGATGCGGTGCTAGTATACGGAATATGGCAGATATCCATCCGACAGCTATTGTTGACCCGACTTGCGAAATTGCCGCTGATGTCAAGATTGGGCCGTATTGTGTAGTAGGGCCGCATGTTCAGCTGGGCGAGGGCTGCGTGCTGCATAGCCATGTGGTGATTGGAGGCCCGTCCAGGATTGGCAAGGGAAATGAATTCTTCCCCTTTGCCACCATCGGCACCAAGACTCAGGATTTGAAGTATGCCGGTGAGCCGACCACGCTGGAAATTGGTGATTACAATGTTTTCCGTGAGTACTGCAACATCAACCGCTCCACGGCACCTGACCTGCGCACGGTGATTGGCTCGTACAATAATTTCCTGATTCACTCTCATTGCGGTCATGAATGCCACGTGGGCGACCACAATATTTTCTCCGGTTATGCTGCTGCAGCCGGCCACTGCGAGATTGGTAACTGGGTTATCGTTTCCGGTTGCGCTGCTTTGCACCAGTTTGTGCGCATTGGCGACCACGCTATGGTGGGTGGTATGGCCAAGGTGGTGCAGGACGTGGCTCCCTACATGATTGCTGAGGGCTCCCCCGCCTGCCTGCGCTCGGTGAACCAGGTGGGGCTTTCCCGCCGCGGTTTCTCGGATGAGGATATCCGCGCTATTCGCTTTGCGTATCGCAAGTTGTTCCTGTACAAGGAAGATAAGACCAAGCTGGAGGATAAACTGGCTGAGGTGCAGGGCGATGAAAAGTACGGCAGCAATGCCCATATTACTTACCTCGTGGACTTCCTGCGTGCTTCCCAGCGCGGATTTGCCCGCTAATGAAAAAATATCTGGTTTTTGACCTGGATGGCACCTTGGTTGATTCTCTGCCCGGTATAGCGGCGGGAATCAACCGTGCTTTATCTGCCTGCGGGTATCCGACCCATGCGCCGGAAAAGGTGCGCGGGATGATAGGCCGCGGGGCTGCTAATCTGTGTGCTGCTGCGATTGGGTATGCCGATGCCGCGGATGCTCCGGCGGGGGAGCTGGAGACGGTGCATGGTGCTTTCCGCCGGGAGTACCCGGACTGCTGGTGTGGGGAGGAGTACACCCGCCCGTATGATGGTATCATTTCCCTGCTGGAACAGCTGGCTGCCGCCGGGGTGCGCATGGCGGTGCTTTCCAATAAGCCGCATGAGGTGACAGAACCCATGGTGCGGCATATCTTCCCCACGGTGCCTTTTGATGTGGTGCTGGGGTATACCCCGGCATTCCCCCGCAAGCCGAATCCGGCTTCCATGCACCATATTGCGGAGAAGTGGGGCATTTCTCCTTCGGAGATAACCCTGGTGGGCGATTCTCTCTTTGATGCCCGCTGCGCGGAAAATGCCGGCACCGGGCTGGTGCTGGTGGGTTGGGGGTATGCCGCTGACCCGGCTGCTCTGCGGGCCTGGCCTGCACCGGTTTGCGAAACGATGGCAGAGCTGGCGGCTCACTTGCTGGGTGAATGAAGTATTTGTACGTCACGCTGCGGGTGGTGCTGGCGGTGCTGCTTCTGGTGCCGGTGCTGGGGCTGCCGTATCTTCATGCCTGGAATCTCAGGAATTTGTATGGTGTGCTGCATGAGGAACCGTATCTGACCATCAACCCGGATGTAGTTGACCCTGCCAATGAAGGGCGCCGGGTTCAGGTGACAGCTCCGGCGTATACCGATGAGTGGCTGGAACTGCCGGATATCGGTGTGCGTTGCCAGGCGCTCCGGCTGGAGCTGTGTGATAGTGCCTACACTCAGGAACGTTCGTTTATGGACCTGCCTTTGCGGGGGCGCTGCTGCTATGCCCGCCATATCCGGCTGGGTGCGTTCTCTGTTCATATGGAGGGTGAACGGATGTCGAGGTATATGGGAAGACAAGCGCTTCCCTGGGAGTATCTGAATCTGCCCGAGGCCTGGGTGCCTCATTGCCGCGTGGTGCAGGATGAGCGCTGGGAGGAGAAGTATTACCTGAATCTGGAGTTCGAGGGTGAGACAGCACGCCGGATGCACGGCAGTATGGCTGCAAATGGTTCGGTTGTGGTGGTGCGTGGTGTGCAGAGAGGGGCGGAGATAAAGCCGGTACATGGGCTGGTGGATGATGAAAGTTTCTTTCTGTCAACGGATTATTATGCGAGGGAACGGGTGTGGTGGAATGCGGGTGTAAGCCAGTGCATGCTTCTGATGCTGCCTGCTTTGTTCCTGGGGATATTCCGTCTGGTGTATTGGCGGCAGGCTGGGAAAAGTGCACCTCTGGCCATCTGGCTCATGCTGCTGCTGGAGGCGGTGGCTTTTCTCTGCTTCGGCGGGGTGCGCGATGCCTGCTGGACAGGCGTTTCCACTGCGGTGGTTGCGCTGTCTCTCTGGCAGATTGTGCGGATGGTGCGCGCTTTTGGCGTTGACGGTAAGGCGGAATGAGGGTATTATTCCTGCATGAAGCTTCAGGATAGGGACGTACCTACAATTTTTCAACGGCAAATTTGTTGGGCTGCGCTTACCGGGATTGCCCTGGCTGTGGTGGTGATACTGGTCTGCGGCTTGCTTTTTGGTCTGGGTGCGCTGTTTGTGGCGCTGGAGCCGGTGCTTCTGCCTGTGGTGATTGCCGGTTTCTTTGCTTATATTCTGTCGCCCTGTGTGGCGCTGGTGCAGAAGCGTATCAAGAAACGCGTGTGGGCCGTGGTATCGGTCATGGCTGTCGCGGGAGTGTTGCTGGTGGGGCTGGGGCTTACGATTGTGCCGCCGCTGGTGAATCAGACCGGTGAGTTGATTTCCAAGCGCGAGCAGATTCTGGTGAGCGCCGTGGAGGGCGGCAAGGCTCAACTGGCCGAAAATCGCCTGCTGCAGAGGGGGATTGATATGCTGTACGGTAAGATGCTCAAGGATGCCCGTGCATCCGAGTTGCCGTTGGAGGATTATGAGAATCTTTCCCAGGAAACAACTTATGAGGGTAAGCTGACCGCTATTCTGAGCTTTAATTCATCGTATCTCACCGAAAAGGGCCTCGCCTGGCTCACGGCGGGCACCCGGGCGCTTTCCGGCTTGTCGATGGTGCTCATCGGTGCCATCATGGTGCCGGTATTCCTGTTCTATTTTCTGCTGGAAAGTGCCAGTATTGCGAAAAACTGGCACACGGTGCTGCCTATCCGCCGCTCCGCCTTCCGTGAGGAAGTGGTGGGAACCCTGCAGGAAATCAATGATTACATCATTTCCTTTGTGCGTGGCCAGATGCTGGTGAGCGTGATTGATGGTATTATTCTGGCTATTGCGCTGAAGATTATGGGCTTGCCGTATGCGGTCACGATTGCTGCCGCTGCGGCTCTGCTGGGGGTGATTCCCTACCTGGGTATGATTGGAACCTGGATTCCCGCGGTGCTTATTGCCTGGTTCACCTGGCATGATGTGAGCCATGTGGTCATTGTAAGTGCCATTTTTGCCTGTGTGAGCCAGTTCGATGGCTGGGTGCTTCAGCCGCGCATCCTGGGCAGCCGCGTGAAGATGCACGACCTCACCATCATGTTCTCCGTGCTCTTCTGGAGCTTCGTCATCGGCGGCGTGGTGGGTGCTCTTCTGGCCGTGCCGCTCACGGCTTCCCTGAAGGTACTTTTCACTCGTTATATCTGGTCCAGCTATCGGGATGCCGGTGCAGGGGCTGGAGATTGAGTCATATTTGCTTCATAGGTAGACATTGGCTTGCCAAAGATTGGAGCTTGTGCTACAATGCCGAGCCACCCGCCGCGTGCGCGGGCGTGGTGGACTGTCATCTGATATTTTCTGAAAGCTTTCTGATATGATTAAGTGGATTCTGAACAAAATCGTGGGTTCTAAGAACCAGCGCGAGGTGCGCAAGTTGAAGCCGGTGGTGCGCCGGATTCTGGACCTTGAAAAATCCTGGGAAGGGAAGGACCGCGATTTCCTGGTAGGCAAGACCCGCGAGTGGCAGGCTCATCTGCACCGCTTCACGCCCATGGACCTGCCCACCCGTGGTGTGGTGCTTTCTTCTTCTGCCGAGCAGCTGGAGCAGTATGCCGCTCAGCTGAATGCCCGTTTTGAATCCCTGGCTCCTGAGTTCCCCAAGCTGCCCAAGGTGGAGGCTACGGCGGAATCCATTGAGGCTGGTAAGAAGGCCCTGGCTGAAATCGAACCCAAGTTTGCCAAGCTGCGCGCCAAGTATCTGGAAACCATTCTGCCCGAGGCTTTTGCTGTGGTGAAGTGTGGTGCCCGCCTGCTTTGCGGCCAGATGGTGGATGTGTGCGGCACGCCCATCAAGTGGGATATGGTGCATTTCGATGTGCAGCTTATTGGTGGTATTGCGCTGCATCGTGGTTTCATTGCAGAAATGGCCACAGGTGAAGGTAAGACCCTGGTGGCAACGCTGCCGGTGTACCTGAATGCCCTTACCGGCATGGGTGTGCACGTGGTGACGGTGAACGACTACCTGGCCCGCCGTGACTCCATGTGGATGGGTGCTCTGTTCTCCTTCCTCGGTCTCACTATCGGTTGCATTCAGAGCATGATGCCCAGCGACCTGCGCCGCCGCCAGTATGCTCAGGATATCACCTACGGTACCAATGCTGAATTCGGCTTCGACTACCTGCGCGACAACGGTATGGCCTCCAGCAAGGATGCCCAGGTGCAGCGCGGTCACTACTTCGCCATCATCGACGAAGTGGACTCCATTCTGATTGACGAGGCACGTACCCCGCTCATCATCTCCGGCCCTGCCGTTATTGAACACGAACAGCAGTATGATACCCTCAAGCCGCTTATCGAGAACGTGGTGCGTAAGCAGGTTGCTCTGTGCAATGAGCTCATGGAAAAGGCTGTGAAGTATGCCAAGGAAGGCGATACCGACCGCGCCGGCCGCTGCCTGTTCAAGGTGAAGCTGGGCCAGCCGCGCAACCGTGCGTTCATGCGCTCCCAGCAGGACCCGGAATTCCGCCGCATGGTGGAGAAGTATGAGCTTTTCCTCTACCAGGATCCGCGTAAGATTGAGCTCTTCAAGCTCAAGGAAGAACTTTACTACACCATCGATGAAAAGACCCACGATGCCGACCTCATGGAAATGGGGCGCGAGGTCATCAGCCCCGGGCATCCGGAGAATTTCGTGCTGCCGGATATCGGCACCGAGTTCGTGAACATCGATGAAGATGAGAAGCTGAGCGAGCGCGAGAAGGAGGCCCGCAAGACCGCCCTCATGAAGCGTCTGGACGAAACCGGCGTGCGCCTGCACACCACCAGCCAGCTGCTCAAGGCCTACACCATCTACGAAAAGGACGTGGAATACGTGGTGAAGGACAACAAGATTGTCATCATCGACCAGAACACGGGCCGCGAGATGCCGGGCCGCCGCTGGAGCGAGGGCCTGCACCAGGCTGTGGAAGCCAAGGAGGGTGTGGAGGTTGAGGCCGAAAACATGACCTACGCCACCATCACCATTCAGAACTACTTCCGCCTGTACAGCCGCCTGGCTGGTATGACCGGCACGGCTGAGACGGAAGCTGCTGAGTTCCATGATATCTACAAGCTGGACGTGCTGCCCATTCCGACCAATCGTCCCTGCATCCGCGAGGACCAGAACGACCTTATTTTCCGCAGCCGCCGTGAGAAGTTCAACGCCGTGGTTGGCAAGATTGTGGAGCTGCACAAGAAGGGGCAGCCCGTGCTGGTGGGTACTGCCAGTGTGGAAGCCTCTGAGACGCTTTCCCGCATGCTGAGCTTTGCCAAGGTGCCGCATGAGGTGCTGAACGCCAAGAACCACCAGCGCGAAGCCGAAATCGTGGCTCGTGCCGGTCAGCGCGGCGCCGTGACGGTATCCACCAACATGGCCGGTCGTGGTACCGACATCAAGCTGGGTGAAGGCGTGGCAGAGCTGGGTGGCCTCTTCGTGCTGGGCACGGAGCGCTACGAGTCCCGCCGTATCGACCGCCAGCTGCGTGGTCGCTGCTCCCGCCAGGGTGACCCCGGTGGTTCTCAGTTCTTCCTCTCCTTCGAGGACGACCTGATGCGCAATTTCGGCGGCAGCGAGCGCATGACCAAGATGATGGACCGCTTCGGTATGCAGGAAGGTGAGGCCGTGGAGAACACCCTCATGAACCGCATCATCGAAGGCGCCCAGAAGCGCGTGGAGCAGCGCAACTACATGTGGCGCAAGCATGTGCTGGACTATGATGATGTGATGAACCAGCAGCGTATGATTGTATACGCCATGCGTAATGATGCCCTGCTGTGCGAGGACCCACGCGAAATGCTGTACGAGTGCCTGGTGACCGGTACGGGTAACAAGTGCGAGCTCTACCTGAACGAGGATGAGACGGGAGCCTTCCGTTACACCGACCTGCTGCAGTGGATTAACTCCACTTTCCCCATGGGCTGGAGCGAGAAGGAATCTGACCTGCAGGGTAAGAACCCGGAGGAGGTGGCAGAGCACATTGTGGCTCGCGTGAAGGAGATGTACGAGAAGAAGGTGGCTGGTGAGCGCCCCGACCGCATCGACCAGATGGAGCGTTCCATCATGCTCCAGGCTATCGATAAGCTCTGGCAGAAGCACCTCACGGATATGGATGCCCTGCGCGAAGGCGTGCGCCTGCGTGCCCAGGGCCAGCGTGACCCGCTTGTGGAATACAAGCGCGAGGCCTACACCATCTTCGAGAGCCTGATGCAGAACATCGACTACGAGATTCTCAACGGTATGTTCCGCAGCACCACGAATCTTTCCGCATTTGAGGATTTCCTGGCCAGCCTGCCTACCAGCAGCGCAGAGGAGGAGGATTCTGATGTGACCGATATCCTGGGCAATGGCGACCTGCTTTCTGCTCTGCGTGAGCAGCTGCAGATGATTCATGAGCGCCAGCGTGCCGCCGGTCTGGAGCCCGCTCCGCTGCCCACACTGGATGACGAGCCCGCCATTCCGGTGGATGAGGAACCGGAGATGTACGGCGAATCCATCAGCGGCGCCATGGAGCAGGCTGTGCCCTATGCTGAGAAGAAGATTACGCTTCCCAAGAAGAAGGTGAGCTTCAAGTTGAAGCCCTCCGCCAATAAGGAGGCTTACATCGTGAAGGATACCGGCGATATGCCCCTGGAGAACGACGAAGAGGGCATGACTGTTGGTTCCGTGGATTCCGGCTATGTGCCCCAGTTCTTTGGCGGTGCAGAGAAGGATAAGTCCTGATTTTAATTACTGAGGCACATACTCTGGCAATCTGGTTCGAACTGTTATGAATGTCCGTTCTGCGCTGGAGTATGTGCCTTATTTCTGCGGCCGCCTGTTTGTGGTGCATGTGGCGGCCGGCCTGCTGCGGGCAGAGGAGCTGGTGGATGCTCTGCTGGATTCTGATGCCCTGCATGAGGTAGGCGTGCGCCTGGTGCTGGTGGCAGAGGGCGCGGATGCCGCTGCTCTTGCTCACCGGGCAGGGGAATGTGAGATGCACGCGGCGCTGGCCGAGCTGGCGTTGACCGAGGGTGCACCTGCCGTGGCCCGCGTGCGCGAAATCGTGGAGCGCCGGCAGGTGGCTATTGTGGCCTCCGGCTG
This sequence comes from Akkermansia sp., assembly GCA_045132635.1. GTDB lineage: Bacteria > Verrucomicrobiota > Verrucomicrobiia > Verrucomicrobiales > Akkermansiaceae > Akkermansia. The sequence continues at coordinate 3,756 of JBGUSR010000023.1, read as the reverse complement.
TGAGGGCCCGTTTGATGCTGCCAGCGTGAGTCTGGCGCAGGAATTGGGCGCTGCCAAGTATATCTGCCTGCTGGCGGGTGGTATTCCTACCCGCGAGGGGCAGCCTATCTATTCTGTGCCGGAGCGAGAGGTGGCTGCGCAGCTGGCAGAATGCACTCACCCGGAGCTGCTGAGTCAGGCTGCTGAATTATGCCGCCTCGGGGTGCCGCGCGTGCATCTGCTGGATGGCCGCAGCCGTGGTGTGCTGCTGGATGAGTTATTCTCTGAGGAAGGTGTGGGCACCATGGTGCACACCGACTCTTACCGCGAAATCCGCCCCCTGCGTGAGGAAGATATCCCCGAGCTGCTCTCCATGATTGCCCGCAGCATTGCTGATGCCAAGCTGGTGCATCGCGATTATGAGACCATTTGTGAGCATCTGCAAAGCTATTACGTTTATACCCTGGACGATACTATCGTGGGCTGTGTGGCGCTCTATCCCTATCCGGAAGATTCATGCGCAGAACTCGGCTGCCTGTTTATCAAGAGAAACTATGAGGGCCGTGGCTATGGCAAAGCCATGTGCCGCTTTGTGGAGGATAAGGCCCGGGAGATGGGCTTCTCCCGTATCTTTGCCATTTCCCAGAGCGCGGTGGCATATTTCCGCGACCGCATGAAATATGCTCCGCTGCCGCGTACGGTGCTGCCGGCTGCTCGTCTGCAGATTCTGGAATCCAGCGGGCGTACCTCCGGTGTCTTTGGCCGGGAGTTGTAAGAAGAGCGCTGCTGGTTCTGCTCGGTACAGAAGAAAATCGGCTGCCGTTTCCGGCAGCCGTGTAAGTTATCAGGCTCAGGAGAGCTCGGCCAGGAAGCCGCTCTCATCCAGGTAAATGTGCGATGGCAGGGTGTATTCCGTGCGCAGGGAAGGTGCGCTGATGATGGCGGTGGAACCCTCTGCCGGTGTTTCCACGCGGTATCCCGGCAGGAGCAGGCCGCGCGTACGCGGGCGCACACCCAGCTGGATGGTGCCGTCGCTCATCTTGAACACGCTGTGGCACATGCTCATGGAGATGATATTGCCCATGGGCGTGCAGAGGCAGGGGCGCCAGCGCATGTTAGGGGTGGAGATAGCCGGAGCGCCGCTGAAATCGTAGAACGGAATCTGGCGCGGCGGAATGGTGGTGAGCAGAATGCGGCGCATGTGGGCACCACCCACAATCTGGGAGATTGCGGTATCCAGCGTTTCCTGCGGGCTTTCGATGAGATGTACCGGCGTGCGGGTAATCAGCGGCCAGAGCACAGCCAGCACCAGCTCCTGAGGCTCGCCATGGCCCACGGTGGTGAGCAGGTGGTGGCGGCCTTCCTTGAGGGCATTCACGCGGCGCACCTGGCACACGTTCAGCCAGTACCTGTGCAGGGCCAGCAGGTCCTCCGTGCCGTCGATGAGCAGCTGCAGCCACTTGCGGGGCAGCAGGGGGAACTGCTCATCGGCCTGTCGGCTGATAAGGGCAGCAGCAATCTGAATGGCGGTGAGAGAACCACCGGGATAGAATACCAGCGATTTGTTGCCACGTTCCTCCAGCATGCGGATAAGGCCTTCGCGGCTGATGTCTTCTGCCGTTTCCAGACAGGTGGCCGAAAGCTCGCGGAAGGCGCGCAGCACCGTGCGGCTGGTGAAGGTGTCCGGGGCGAGCGGGGCTCCGAAAGCCACCGTGAAATTGTAGTTGAGCGTCTTGGGCAGCTTGGTGAAGAATCGGTTGCGTGAGAAGGAGAAGATGCTGCCCCAGAGCCCGTCCATATACACCGGAATGATGGGGGCCTTGGCGCGGCGGGCAATCATTTCCATGCCGCGGCGGATGGGGGTCAGGCAGCCACTGCGCGTGAGCTGGCCTTCCGGGAAGATGCAGATGATATCACCGTTTTCGATGGCGCGTGCTGCCTTGATAATGGTTTCACGCGGGTTGCGGGTGGAAATGGGCAGGGAGTTGAAGATTTCCAGTGCCCAGCCCAGCAGACGCATGGCCATGAATTCCTCTGCCACAATGAAACGCACAGTGCGCGGGCATACCATGGTCAGGAAAAGGGCATCTGCATAGGTGACATGGTTCACCACCAGCAGCGCGCCGCCGCGCATGGGAAGTCGCTCCAGGTTAATGGTGCGCGGGCGGTACACCAGCTGGAGGCACCAGATGCCAATCATGCGGATGAATTCCTGGGGAATGAGACGCAGCGAGCAAATCAGGATGAAGAAACTCATCACGAACAGCACGAAGAACTGCTGCTGCGGGGAGGCATGGAACACCTCGTGCATTACCCACATGAGCGCCACGGCAAAAAGACCCATGAGGTTATCAATGAGGTTGCCGGCGGCGATGATGTTGCCGCGGTTGCTGGGGTCACAGTTGTCCTGCAGGAAGGCGTTCAGCGGCACCAGGTAGGCTGCACCAAAGGCGCCTGTGAGCGCCAGCAGCGTGTTGCTGATGTAGGTGTTGACGTCAAAAATGGTGAGCAGCAGGGTGCAGGCTGTGATGCCGATGGCGCCGAAGGGAATGAGCCCCAGTTCGTTCTTGCCCTTGCAGAGCTGGGAGGCCACCACGCCGCCCAGTACCACGCCGCCGGTCATCCAGGCCATCAGGATACCGCATTGCAGCGAGAAGTCGACATTCGGGTCTGCTGCCTGCATGCCCTTGGCTATCTGAATCAGAATCAGGAACAGGGAGCCGGCAAGGCACCAGAAATAGGCAATGCCCAGCTCGCTGAGTCGCAGCAGACGGTCCTGCCACAGGTACTTAATCTGGCCAAAATGCTCATAGAAGAGACTCCAGCTGAAGGGCCTGTGTTGCTTGGCCGGATACGTGGGCAGCAGGAAGGAAGCTGCCAGCACCAGACATGCCAGGAAGATGAAGCCTGCTGTGGGGAGAATGACGGTCAGCCATCCCAGCAGCTGTTCCTTGTATTCCCCGGGGGCGATGCCTTTGCCCGAAATGAAGGGGATATCCGCGAAAAACTGTTCCGGCATCTGTTCGAAATACGACATCAGATAGGAGAACAGGAAGAATACGCCAATCTGGGCCAGCAGCAGCACAAATACCAGGCTCATTTCAATGATGCCGGAGCCGAAGCCGATATACTTGGAGCCCAGCAGGTCCTTGACGATGCCTTTCTTGGCAGGGGAGAGAATGGTGGCCTGAATCGCAAAGATGGCGAACCACATGATGGAGGCTTCCATATCACGCTGGCAGAAGCAGAACAGCATGCAGCTCATGATGATGATTTGCAGCGCGCTCATGACCTGCACAATGCGGGTTTTGCAGAAACAGTCGGATATCCAGCCCGAAAGCGGTGAAAATAAAATGTACGGCAACACGAAAATGGCACCCAGAATGTACTCCAGGGTACTTCCGCTCGCCTGCCAGAGCCACACGCCCAGCGGTATCAGCAAAAATTGCACGGCCTTTTCATTAAAGGCATTCTGCGCCTGAACCGCTACAAGCGTCCAGAATCCGGTCCATTCCTTGCGGGTCGGTTCTTTGTAAAAATCCTCTTCTTCGTCAGCCATAAGATGAGTAATCCAGACTCATTATCTCACAAAACCTGGAGAATACAAGCATAAAGCGGATGCCGGGGCGTAAAAAAGGCATAGCTGTCCAAAAAGCGTTCTAAAGAAAGCCGGGGGAAGAGAAGCAAAACTAAGAAGAAAAAAGAAAACAAAAATGGAGATTGAGTTCTGGGGTGCCAGCTACTAAACTGGCGGTGCTAAAAAATGAACCAATCTCC
>JBGUSR010000022.1:0-32343 GCA_045132635.1 Akkermansia sp. | reverse complement strand
TGGGTGGCAGCCTGTCACGGCGTAGGGTGTCAACCCGGAGACGGAAAGCTATGGCTTAATATATTAGCCGCGATTTCTGCCACCCGCTCACTTCGTTCGGGGTTCGTTTTGTTTACTTAGCCAACCCAGGGTTCCGCCGCTGACGCGGCTGCACCCTGGGCTACCAGCTGCCGCCCTCCGGGCTCAATGCGCGTACCAAACAAAATCACCTGAGTTGCCTCAGGTGATTTTGGTATCTCTGGAAGATCTTACTTCTGCTCGGGTTGCACCTTCCAGCCGCCGCCCAGGGCTGTGCAAAGCTGGGCGAGCTTGATGCGGATATTCTGGCGGGTGGAGATGATGTTCAGCTCCGAGGAAAGCCAGGCGCGTTCAGCGGCAGCCACGCTCAGGAAATCGGCCATACCTTCGTGGTGCAGGCGCAGGGAAAGCTCAGCAGATTCCTTATTGGCTGCACAGGAAGCCTCGTACTGAGGCAGCTGAGTGGTCAGCTTGGCGTAGTCGATAAGGCAATTCTCCACCTCAGCAAAGGCGGCCAGCACCGTCTTGCGATAGCTCTGCATGCCGCTGAGCTGGTTCAGCTCGGCCTGGTTCACCGATTCATTGAGCGCCGTGCGGTTCAGCAGGGTATAGCTGGCGGAGGCACCCAGACTCCATGCCGTGCTCTGCCAGAACTGGGAGAAATCGGTCCCTGCCCCGCCGGAAGTGCTGCCCGTGAGGGAAAGGCGGGGGAAGAGATTGGCCACGCTCACGCCGATGCGGGCCGTGGCGGCGTGCAGCTCATGTTCCGCGCGGATGATATCCGGACGGCGGCGCAGCAGCTCGCTGGGCAGACCAGTGGGCACACTGGGCACCAGGTTGTACACCTTCTGCGGCGGCAGCATCAGGGCCACGTTATCCACGGTGGTACCCAGCAGGGTGGCAATGGTCATCTCGCAGCTGCGGATATTGGCCTCCTGCGCCGGAATCTGGGCGCGGGTGGAAGCAATCGTGGCGCGGGATTCGGAGAGGGATAGCGAGCTCTCCATGCCATTGGCGTGGCGCTCCTGGGTCACCTTGTAAGTACGTTCCTGGTATGCCAGCTGTTCCCTGGCAATGCGCAGGCTTTCCTTGGCAGAAATCCACTGGAAATAGGCCGTGGCGATACTGGAGGCCAGCGCCGTGCGGGTGGCGGCGGCAGCAGCCTGGGTGGAGCCCAGGGAAGCAGCGGCGGCCTCTACCTCGCGTCGGGTTCCGCCCCAGATATCGGGGGTCCAGGAGGCGGAAAGCCCGCTGCTCCAGCGACCATGGGAGGTGGAGGTGGTGTAATCGCCACTATTGGTGCCGCCGAAGCTCAGGCCCAGGCTCGGGAAGAGCCCGCTCTGGGTGGAGCGCAGGGCAGATTCAGCCTTGGCAATGGCCAGCGCGGCGCTCACCATATCCGGATTCGCGGCAAAGCCGCTTTCAATCAGGCGGGTGAGCTGCGGGTCGCGGAAGCAGTGCCACCATTCCTCCAGCGTTTCGCTTTCGGTGCCGGGCGGCAGCGCATTCACCCAGGTAGCGGGCAATTCAGGCGCCGTGGCACCCATGAAATCCGGCCCCATCATGCAGGAGCTGAGCAGAAAACCGGCAAAGGTAAGAGGTAAGATTCGTTTCATCTCGAAAAAAGTCGTTAAAATTACTCGTGACGCAAAGCATCAATGGGATCCAGGCGGGAACCCTTCCAGGCCGGATACCAGCCGAACACAATACCGATGACCGCAGCCACCGTGACGGAAAGCACCATGGCAGGCACCGATACAGAGACCGGCCAGCCCATCTGCATACTCACCAGGTACGAGGCGATACGCCCCACGGCAATGCCGATGAAGCCGCCGATGGTGCAGAGCAGCACGGCCTCCAGCAGGAACTGCCACATGATATCACGCGGACGGGCACCCACGGCCATGCGCAGGCCGATTTCGCGGGTACGCTCGGTTACAGACACCATCATGATGTTCATGATACCCACGCCGCCCACAACCAGCGAAATCATGGCCACGGAAATCAGCAGACTGCTGATGGTGGAGGTGGTATCGGTCATCATCTTGACGAACTGGGAGCGATCACGCAGGGTGAAGTCATCCAGCACGCCGGGTTCCAGCTCATGCTGGCGGCGCAGCACGGGAGTCATGGCATCCATGGCGGCGCTGGGGTCCTTGCCGTCCTTCACCTGCACGGCAATGGAATCCACCGTGCGCGTGCGCAGCGGGTGCGGGGCATTAGAGTACGGCTGCAGGTCGCAACCGGGATAGAAATTCACACCGGAGGTGGGGAAGGTGCTGGTGGAGGAAACCGACAGGCCGCTGTTGGCCGCACCGCCCTTCATGATGGTGGCCGTACCGCTGGAGCCCATCAGGCGCGTGCGGATACTGGTCCAGGGCAGAATAATGCAGTCGTCCTGGTCATTACCCATGCCGTCGGCACCCTTGGTATCGAGCACGCCGATGACGGTAAACACCACATCCTTGATGCGGATATCCTGGCCTATGGGTTCAGTATCGGCATAGAGCTCCTTGGCAATGGTGTTGCCGATAAGGCACACGCGGGAAGCTTCCTCCACCTGCTTATCGGTGAAAGCGCGGCCGCGGGCCACCTTCCAGCCTTCGATGGTGAGGTAATGCTCATTACCGCCCATAATGGAACGGGGGCTCCAGTTCAGGTTACCCACAATGACCTGCCCACTGGCACGCACCACGGGGGAAGCCGCCTTCACAAACTCCGGGCAATCCTTCATGAGGGCGGTGGCATCCGTGGCGTAAAGCGAGGCGCGGCCACCCATACCGGAACTCACACCGGCGGTACTTACCGAGGCACCCGAAACGGTAACCACATTCGTACCCATGGAGGAGAACTTATCGGCCACCTGTTTCTTGGAGCCTTCACCAATCTCCATGATGGCCACCACAGCGGCAATACCAATCACGATACCGAGCACCGTGAGGGCTGCACGCATCGGGTTGCGCACCAGGGCTTTAAGGCATGTTAAGAATAAGGTATTGAACTTCATTTCTGGAGTATGGCTGAGAGTTCATCCGATACGCCGTCGAGGATAAGGCCGTCGCACATGTTGATGGCGCGGTCCGTGAATGCGGCGGTCTTGGGGTCGTGGGTCACGATGATGACGGTGATGCCCTGCGTGCGATTCAGCTCGCGGAACATGTTCATCACTTCCACGGAAGTGGTGGAATCCAGGTTACCCGTCGGCTCGTCGGCCAGCAGAATGCCGGGATTATTGATGAGCGAGCGGGCAATGGCCACGCGCTGCTGCTGCCCACCGGAAAGCTGGGCCGGGGTGTGGTGCATGCGCTCCTTAAGGCCCACCAGCTCGATGAGCTCCAGCGCACGCTTGCGGATTTCCGCCGTGCTCTTGGCGGGGTGGTAATAATAGGCCGGCATCATCACGTTCTCCAGTGCAGAGGTACGGGCCAGCAGGTTGAAGTTCTGGAACACGAAGCCGATGCGCTTGTTGCGCAGCAGAGCGCGCTCATTGGCATTCAGACCGGCCACGTTGTGGCCGTCAATCCAGAACTCACCGCCGCTCGGGTGGTCCAGACATCCCAGAATATTCATGAGGGTGGACTTGCCGGAACCGGAAGCACCCGTGAGCGAGACGAACTCGCCGTCCTCAATGCGCAGGGAAATTCCCTTGAGCACCGGCAGGTCAATCTCACCCAGGTGGTACACCTTGGTTATATTCTTCAGCTCAATCATGGGTGTGAATTGAGATTGAAAGCTTACATGGGAGGACCGGGACGGTCACCACCCTTAGGAGCCTGACCGGGCTTGGCATCCACGCCACCGGTGCCGCGCTGGCGGCGCTGCGGGCCATTCATGCCGAAGAGCCCCTTCTGACCGCCGGGAGCACCGGCCTTCATATCACCACGAATCACGCTGACACCGGTCACCAGTTCATCACCGGGCTTCAGCTCCTCGCCCTCCGGCAGGGTCACGATGGTACGGGTGCCATCAGAATCCCCCTTGATAACGCGCACCGGGGCCACTGTCTTGTCGTCCACCTTGCGCCACACCATAGTGGGGCGCTCAGGGCGTTCGCCGGCCTCCCCTTCTTCACGAGACGGTCTCGGGCCGCGCTGGAAGGTACCCTCGGCAATCTGGTCGGGGCTGGGGCGGAAATCGAAAGCAGCATCGGGCACCAGCAGAGCATCCTTCACCTCCTTCACAATGAAGTTGGCATTGGCGCTCATGTAGGGCAGCAGCTTGCGGCCGGGGTTCTCGATGTCCACCTCCACGATGTAGGTCACCACGTTGGAGCTCATGGTGGCATTCGGGCGAATCTTGTTCACCGTGCCGACGAAATTCTCATTCGGCAGAGCGTCCACCGTGTAGCGCACTTCCTGACCGGGCTTCACCTTGGCGATATCGGCCTCATTCACACTGGCCCAGATCTGCATCTTGCTCAGGTCACGAGCCACCAGGAACAAGGTCGTGGCGTTCATGCTGCTCACCACCGTCTGCCCCACGTTCACCTGGCGCACCACAATCGTGCCGTCCACCGGGGTGGTAATGCGGGTGTAGTCGCGGTTGCGCATCTCGCTCTCCAGCTGAGCCTCAGCGCTTTTCAGCTGAGCAGCGGCACTGGCCTGCTGGGCCGTGGCGGTCTGCAGCTGCGCCGTGGCGCTTTCCAGATTAGCGGCAGCAATCTCCGCCGTGTTCACATACTGGTCATACTGCATCTGGGACAGAGCATCACCCACACCCAGATTCCTGGCACGGGTGAGATCGCGGTCAGCCTTGTTCTTGTTGGCCGTAGCCTGGGAAATGGAAGCCTTGGCCTGAGCCACGGAGGCATCGGAGGAAAGAATCTGAGCCTTAGCCTGGGCCACCTGAGCCTCAGCGCGCTTGATGTTCAGCTCCACGATGGTGTCGTCAATGCGGGCGAGCAGCTGACCAGCCTTCACCTCACTGCCATAGTCCACCTGGCGGCCGTCCACATCCACGCCGAATTCCTTGATTTCACCCGTCACCTGGGCGCCTACGTCTACCAGCTCCTGGGGCTCCAGGGTACCTGTGGCCTGTACCTTGCTCACAAAATCCTCCTGCACCACAGAAACAGTGTTGAACTGAGTCTGAGCTGCGGCAGTGTCACCGGAGAAATACCAGTACCCTGCCCCACCGGCGCAGACAAGGGCTGCGCCACCCCATTTAAAAATCGATTTCACGGCTGTATATTACTATTTCCAGTTATCACAGTCAAGCCGCCTTCCTCAAAACGGCTCTCCTACCATGAACGAACGGATTTTCCACCGCCTTTTCTACAAAAAATTTGCAGAAGGTGGCTCATAAAAATCGGAGCACGGACTTTCCCATGCTCCGAAAAAAATCAGTGGCGGGAGCGGCCGTCATCCCAATCGGTCTGGGAGTGGCGTTTTTCGGCCTCGCGCTGGCGGGTTTCAGCTTCAGCAGCACGCTGAGCAGCGGCCTCGGCAGCAGCCTGGGCCTCCGAGTCCACGGGTTCGGCCTCTTCTTCTTCTGCCTCCAGGCCTTCCGGCACATTGGCCTTGCGGGTGGGGCCGGCCAGCTCTTCCTCCATGCTGGGCTTAATGCTCTCAAAGAAGCTCTTCACTACCATGGCAGCCATGTGGCCACCGGAGATTCGCTGGTGCGGCTTACCTTCATAGAGAGCCACATAGGCATAGCGAGGATTATCTGCCGGCATAAAACCAGTAAACCAGGCCAGACGGCAATCCAGCGAGGGCGGGCCCCACTGAGCCGTACCGGTCTTACCGGCATTAGTGGTATAACTGAGGGCCGCACGGCGACCGGTACCGCCATTCACCACGGCCTTCATACCCTTGCGCACCACGGCCAGGGCACTGCTCATATCCTGCAGATTGCTCTGGGCGGCGGGGGTGAACTGGTACACCACGTTGCCATCCTTATCCAGCACCTGGCGAACCAGCTGCAGCTTCGGCAGGTATTCACCATTGGCAATACCGGCCACAGCGTGAGCCACCTGCAGCGGGGTAGCCAGCAGAGCACCCTGACCGATGGAAAGGTTGGCAGCATCACCAGCCATGAAACCACGGCCGTAGTTGCGGTGCATCCAGGCCTCGGTAGGCACGTTGCCGGCCTTGTCCGGCAGGGGAAGCCCGGTGGTGGAACCATAGCCGAAACGACGTGCCACCTCACACAGGCGGGCGGCGCCGATGCGCGGTTCGCGCGTGGCGGCAATCTGGTACATGAAGGGGTTATTGGAAAGCACCAGAGCCGTCACGCAGTTGATGGAGCCGGAGAATTTATTATGGTTCTTGAATTCATGACCACCGATACGCACACTGTACGGGCAGTTCACGTAGGTGCCCTCGGTAATCACGCCATGGCGCAGACCGGCAGCCACGGTGATGGTCTTGAAGGTAGAAGCGGGAGGATACACACCGGCAAAGGCGCGGGACACCAGCGGGGTATCCGAATCCAGACGCAGGGCATCGTAATCCTTCTGCGAGATGGCGGGGATAAAGGTGTTCGGGTCAAAGTTCGGCGCAGATGCCATGACCACCACCTCACCGGTGTGCACATCAATCATCACGAAAGCGCCGCGCCCCAGGGTATTGTCGCGCAGCGACTGCTCCGCGGCCTTCTGCCACTCCAGGTTGAGCGTGGTCACGATGGTACCACCGGGCTTGGGCTTGCTCTGCAGCTCGTCCAGAATCTTGTTGCCGCTCTCATCGAACATGAGGCGCCAGATACCGGGACGGCCGGTAAGCTGCTTGTTGAACTTCAGTTCCAGGCCGGCGCGGCCTTCCTGACGCTCGAAAATCGGGTCATTGTGGTTGATGGGGCCGGTGGGCAGCTTGGCCTTCACACCGGTATAGCCCAGAATATGGCACGCTGAGGTCTGGTGCGGATAGTTGCGGATATACAGCGGAATCAGGTGGCCGTATTCAATACCACTCACCTTGTCGCGTACGGGCTCGAGCTCACGAATGCGGATGGTGGGACCCACCGGCAGAGCCAGCCAGCGGCGCTGCTTGTAGTGGTCCAGCAACTGGGCATCTGTCTTCTCATACACCTTCAGCCCGGCGGCTTCATAGGCGGCAATCACCTTGCGCGCAATGCGCAGAATATTCTCCTTGCTCTCATCCTTCAGCTGGCCGAAGTTCACAGCAGGCTGGTAAGCAACCTCAGAACAAGCCATCACCAACCCGTTGCGGTCAGAAATAATGCCACGCGGCCCCGGCACCGTCAGCGACATGGTGCGGGCGTTCTTACGGTTGGTAGCATAGGCCACGCGGGAGGGGTCATGCACCGTCGGGTCATTCACCGAGGTGGTGGGCTTCAGCGTATCCAGCCCGGTTTCATCCTGGGCGGCGCTCCCGGTCTCAGCATTCAGCGGGGAATCCGGGTCCACGGTTTTCTCATAGCTTTCTGCCTGCTCCACACCCTCCTGCATGGAGGGCGCGCGGTCCTCACCGCCCAGCTTCACCGTCTCCACAATCTCTTCCGCAGCTTCATCATCCGGCATATCAGCCACAAACGGCACTCCCCCCTCCTGCCCAATGGCAGCGGGGTTCCCCCACATCATGGCCAGAACTACTAATCCGGTGTATAGCTTACTCCTGAGCATCGCACCCCCATTCTACCCTATTTTACACGCAATAGTCAATCGTCAATTGTCAATCGTCAATCAAAAAGCCCCATCGCCACTGGGGCAACGGGGCTTTTCTATTTGCTTCGTCTGCTTAAAACTTAAGCCTCGGGAGCAACGTTGACGCGGCGGCCTTCGCGATCGAAGAACACGCGACCATCAACCAGGGAGAAAATCGTGTAATCGCGGCCCATGCCCACGCCCTTGCCGGGGTGGAACTTGGTGCCACGCTGGCGAACGATGATGTTGCCGGCGATCACAGTCTGACCACCAAACTTCTTCACGCCGAGACGCTTGCTGCGGGAATCGCGACCGTTACGGACGGAACCTTGACCTTTCTTATGTGCCATGACTAGTTAGTATCTATGGGATAGGGGGTTAATAATCAGGCGTTGATAGCGGTAATCTGCACCTTGGTAAGAGCGGCGCGGAAACCCTTCTTCTTGTGGAAACCCTTGCGGCGCTTGAACTTGAAAGCGATGCCCTTGGCGCCACGAGCCTCCGGGTCCAGCACCTTGGCCGTCACCGTTGCACCTGCCACCGTGGGAGCGCCCACCTTCGTCTCACCCTCGTTCTCCACCAGGAGCACCTGATCGAACGTGGTCTCGCCATCCTTCTCCAGACCAGCGAGGCGGTCTACGGTGAGGATATCACCGACCGTCACACGGTACTGCTTGCTGCCGGAAGTGAAAACTGCGTATGCCATAATTTTCAGAATTTTGATGTTGCACCCACTCATGCGGGCTGGCACATTATAGGCACGCAAGCGCATTTGTAAAGAAAAATTTCACACAAAAATGAAAAATTTGCAGAAAATTTTTAAAAATTCTCCTATAGAGGTTACCTCCGAAGCCGATATGGTGGCGCTTGGCCGTGCCATGGCAGCCGAACTGGAGCCCGGCCAGGTATTCGGCCTGGTGGGCGACCTGGGTGCCGGCAAGACTCACCTGGTGCAGGGTATATTAGAGGGGCTCGGGGCCGGCAACCCCGCCGCCAGCCCCACCTTCTCCCTGGTGCATGAGCACGATGACGGCGCCCTGCCCGTGGCACACTTTGATTTCTACCGCATGAAGAGCCCGCAGGAGGCCATCGGCATCAGCTGGGATGAATATCTGGAAAGCGGCCGCATCCTGCTGGTGGAATGGGCCGACCGCTTCGATGGCACCCTCATGCCCATCGACACCCGCTGGCTCGTCCTCCGCCACACCGGCGAAAGCACCCGCACCGTCACCTTGGTGGAATGATTAATGATTAACCTATCTTCTCTATGAATCAAACATCCTCTCCAATTCCCGACAGCGAGATTCTGCTCTACACCTCCCCCGATGGACAGGTGCAGCTCGATGTCCGCCTGCAGGAGGACACCCTGTGGATGACCCAGCAGATGATGGCCGATTTGTTCCAGACAACGGTGCAAAACATCATCATGCACGTCGGGAATATATACCAAGAATCTGAGCTTCAACGAGAGGGAACTTGTAAGGATTTCTTACAAGTTCGAAAAGAAGGCTCGCGAAACGTGCGGCGTCCGGTCAATTTCTACAACCTGGACATGATTCTTTCCGTGGGGTACCGCGTCAATACACGGCGGGGTACGCAGTTCCGCATCTGGGCTACCCAGCGGCTGCGCGAGTACCTGGTGCGCGGCTACGTGGTGCACGAAAAGCGCCTGCAGCAACTCGGGCAGGTGGTAAAGCTGATGCGCCGGGTGGAAAACCGGCTGGATGCGCGGCAGGTGCTGGATGTCATCGAGCACTACAGCACGGGATTGAACCTGCTGGATGACTACGACCACCAGTGTCTTACCCGCCCGGCAGGCTCCACCCAGTGCTATATGCTGGAGTACGATGAATGCCGCAAACTCATCGACAGCATGAGCTTTGGCGCTGAGTCAGACCTTTTCGGCAGGGAGAAGGACGATTCTTTCCGCGGCGCGCTGGGCAATATATACCAGAGCTTCGGAGGGACTGATATCTACCCCACCATGGAGGAAAAAGCTGCCCGTCTGCTCTACTTCACTGTCAAGAACCACGCATTCTTCGACGGCAACAAACGCATTGCCGCCGCCGTGTTCCTGTATTTCCTCGACCGCAATAACGCACTTTTCATCAACGACTGCAAAAGGCTGGCCGATGCCACCCTCGTGGCGCTGGTCATCCTCATCGCAGAATCCCGCCCGGATGAGATGGAAACCATCATTTCCGTTATCCTCAACTGCATGCAACAGGAAGCCACCGCATGAACACCAGATGTACAGCCAGAGCATGCGGCCGATATCTGTTTTCCGGCTATGCGATACTATCCTTGTTCCTGGGAACGCTTCTGGTTCTCATTCTGGAAAACCTGGAGCTGCTCACCCTGCCCCGCCCCACAGGCGATGACCGCTGGGGGCTGCTCATGAAAGCATACAGGCTGGTTTCCATTTTTCTCTTCCCCGTAGCAACCCTGTACTCCCGCGTATTCTGCACAAACCGCCTCCTTCCCCACTTGGGAAAATGGCTGTGCCTCTGGCTCACCATCACAGCCTGGGCCAGCGTCTTTGCCTATGCCTCCCCGCTGCGATTCTTCCCGGACATCAACTACACCACATTTAGTTTCCTCATCGCCGCCCCAGGCTCATTCCTATGCCTGGTGCTGTTGCACGGTCTCTACAGCATTGCAGAATTGGCCGTAAAAATAAAGCCGGATGACAAATTCCACAGGCTTGCCTGCTTTGTAGTCGTCTGCATTCTCCATCTTCTGCTGTGCCACTCCTGCGGCTAGCTACGCCCCTGACCCCAGCCGATATCCTTTTGTTTTGCATCCGTGCATAAAAAGCGCATTGCAGCCGCCGTGTTCCTGTATTTCCTCGACCGTAACAACGCACTCTTTTTCAACGGCACCAAACGACTTGTCGATGCCACCCTCGTGGCGCTGGTCATCCTCATCGCAGAATCCCGCCCGGATGAGATGGAAACCATCATTTCCGTTATCCTCAACTGCATGCAGCCATGAATGCAAGCTCTAAGCCAACACCGCGAGAATACATGCTGAAGCTGCCGGGTGGTACCCCCATGGGGCCTCTGGCACTGGATATTGTTGCAGAGTTGATCAGGCAGGGCGAAGTGACGGAGGATTATCTCTATACCGCCGCCGATGCAGACGACTGGCGTCCCATCCGTGAGCTGCCGGGGCTGCCGGAACCGGTGTTCCGGGCACCGCGGGTCAATAAGCTCAAAGCTGGCAAAGCGGATTTCGGCCAGCTTCTCACCAGCTCACTGGCCGCAGCCGCCACGTACACCGCTCTGTTCCTGCCGTTTACCCTGCTGACACCCCGCAGGTATCATCTGGCAGAGGTGGAAACCTGGCTTGTGATAGCAGTCGGGGTTCTGGTCATTGGCATGATTCAGGGCATTGTGGCATTCGGGGTATTTCGCCATCTCAACCTCCCCCGAATCGGCAAGGAGCTGGTGGTAGTGGCGCTGGTCAGTTTCTGGTTCCTCCCCATCCACCTGCTGAGAGACCTGGTAGGTGAACTTGACAGCGGCTTCTCCTACATCGCCGTTATATGCCTGGCCCTGGTTACCGCCCCGTTTCCTATCCTGCTCTGCCTCTTCAACCGTTTCTTTGACCGGAAATAGCACCGGCACGAATCGCTGCGCCGGCATCAACCATGGAAAGGAACAGTCGTTGTTTCTCCGTTTTTACTCCGGCCAGGCGAGGCTGGTCACTATGCGGACAAGCCCGCGCGTAACCAGGTTGAGACGGTGATAGTCGAGCGTATCGGGGGTATCGGTTGGCTCATGGTAGTTGGGATTGCGAATCATGGCCGTATCCGTCACCATAACGGCAGGAATGCCCAGGGGGTGGTAATTGCGGTGGTCGCTGAAGAACAGTTCTGTTTCCTCAGCCCAGGGCACATTGATACGGGCGGCCGGCAGTTGCTGCTTCAAGCCGGAATAAATCTGCTTTGCCAGGCCGTATGCCTCCAGATTGCCCGCCACGGCTATAAAATTGCCGACTGTGGGAAGCAAGAGAGAATAGCCGGGAAACAGAGAGGGCTGGCTGTCCGGTTCATCGCTGAAATACCCCAGCATCTCCAGGCAGATAAGGCCAAGCACCTTCTCCCTGTCGCAGGCCGCCGCGTGGCGGGCACTGCCCATGTCCTCACTATCGAACCAAGGCGGTTCCTCACAGGCCCAGGCCACCAGCTCAATATCATGCACGGGCGTATCCCGGGGCAACTGAGCTGCCAGCTCGAGCAGGGCTGCCACGGCACTGGCATTATCATCAGCCCCGGGATTCTCTCCTTCCCCGGTGTCGCAGGCATCATAGTGCGCACCGATGATATAGCGTTTCCCCGACTTCCCGCGGCGTAAGGCACAGATATTATGGTGGGTCTCCCCATCGGAAGTAGTGAATTCCTGCAAGGTGACCGCCCAGCCGGCAGCAGCCAGTTTCTTCTCGATATAGAGCCGCGCCTGCTCCAGCGTATCGCCATAGCGCGGCTGGGCACAGAGCTGCTCCACATGCCCTCTCAGCCGCTGCTCCGCTTCAGGTGCAGGGCGGCTCACCGGCTGCTCAACAGAATGCTCCACCAAGCAGCTGCACGCCGAAACAAGACACAGGAGCAAGACACAAAAAATCCATCCTGCGACCTTGCACGTTTTTAACCCCAATTTTTTCAACGTACATCCAAGAGCCTTATCCGAGCCTTTTTCTACTCTCTTCATGTTCTGCCCTCATTGGAATGAGAAGAAATCAAATCCAGCAAGTTATCTGAGTTATATTTATCGAAATCAGATTGAAACAGTCTATCCTGAATAATCCGATATTTCTCGAACTCGCTTTCAGCGAATACCTTTGCCACCTGGGCTGAAACACGTCCTACATTATTGAGCAACTCATACTCATTGAACTGCAAAAATGCATCCAATTTTTTTGCCCAGTCCTCCATCGACATGGGAATATGCCTTTCAGCCTGTTCCTCAGCATAGTCCAGGTACATCGAAACGACCCTGTCTAACCTGCGAAGCTCGTGTTCTGTCAAATAGTTTTTAGCAACGGAAACATCGCTCTTGATAATTTTCCCGGACGGCGCATTTTTCCACGAGGTTAGCCCCATATGCTCTTTCTGGCTACTAGCGCGGTCGATTATTAATTCCGCTGCGGTATGCCGATGTATCGCAAAATGCAATTTATTTTGCACGTGAGCAAAAAAGTCAAGTGTGGTCTGTGCCTTGGCATCATAGTCAAAAGACGTGGCATATATATCCGTTATCTTCTGATAGAACAAGCGCTCACTTGCGCGGATTTCCCGAACCTCCTCCAACAAACTTGTGAAATAGTTCTCATTGAAGAAAGTTCCGTTCTTCATTCGCTCTCTATCGATGACGTATCCACGTATTGCATAATCTCTGAGAATACTGGTCGCCCATCTACGGAATGCTGTCGCCTTCTTTGAGTTAACACGATAACCCACTGCAATTATCGCATCCAGATTATAATGTTTTGTATTATAGGTTTTACCATTTGTGGCAACTACCGAGAAAAGCTCGGTAGTTGATTTTTCGTCCAGCTCTCCCTCGTTGTAAATATTCTTGAGGTGTAAACCTATATTATCCGTAGAACAATCGAAAAGGGTTGCCATTAATTTCTGGCTCAACCAAATCGTATCGTCCTGAAGCCTGACTTCAATTCCATCCTCCCTGGCCTGATTTGTAAATATGAGGAATTCAGCCGTGCTATTTCTTATCTGAATTTTCTTACCCATTTCTACAAATCTCCAGGTATGAAATCGATTAGGGCATCAGAATCACATGGTGGCTCACACCATCACTCAAACAGCGAAAGTACGGCCTCGGCAGCCTTGGCGGCAGCACCGCCGTGGCCGAGGGTGGCCATGGATTCCTGCATTTCGGCCAGCACCTTGGCGCGGGAATCCGGCTGAGTGAGTCGTTCGAGCTCGGCAATGCAGTTCTCCACGTTGAAATCATCCTGCAGCAGCTCGCGGGTCACCGGCTTGTCCACCAGAATGTTCACCATGCCCACATACTTGATGGTAAGCACCATGCGGGCAAAGAGGTAAGTGCCATACGCCACCTTGTATACCAGCGCAAAGGGCAGCTCGTGCAGCGCGGCCTCCAGCGTGGCGGTGCCGGAGGTGACCAGGGCGGCCTCAGAGCGGTCCATGAGGTCATGGTAACTACCGGGGCAGATGTTGATGATTTCCTGAGGCATGCCGGCTTCATCGGCCATGCGGCGCATGACGGCGGCCAGTTTCTCAGAACTGGCGGAGGTCTCGAATCGCCACTCGGGGTGACGGGTGCGGAGTTCCTTCACCACGTCGATAAACACGGGGAAGTGGCGTTCCACCTCGCGGTTGCGGCTGCCGGGGAACAGGCCGATGAGGTTCTTCTCGCGCACATCGGTGCGGCGGGCGGCCAGAATATCATCCACCAGCGGGTGGCCCACAAATTCGGTGCGCAGCCCGGCCTTTTCAAAAAGCGGCTTCTCGAAGGGGAAGGTGCACATCATCAAATCGAGCACGGCGGCCAGCTTGGGGATACGCCCCTTCTTCCAGGCCCACACCATGGGGGCAATGAACCAGGCTATCTTCGTCTTGGGCGACACCTTGCGCACGCGCTCAGCCAGGCGCTGGTTGAAACCGGGGTAGTCGATAAGCAGCAGGCAGTCCGGCTGATCGGCGGCAATGCGCTCGGTCATTTCCTTGAGCTTGCCTGCAAAGAAGCGGATGTGGCGCAGCACCTCCACAATGCCGATGACAGCGGCGGCATCTGCCCAGTCCTCCACGCCCGGTGCAAGGACATGCATGCGGTTACCGCCAAGCCCCACGATTTCCACATCCGGGCGGCGGCGCAGCAGTTCCTGAATCACCAATGCACCCTGTTTATCGCCACTCTTCTCGCCGGCTACCACGTATATCTTCATGCCTCTACTCTACCACGCGCGCGAAAAATTGCAAGAAAAGACTTTTAATCCGTGAAAATGTGTGCATAATGCCCGCATGCACGAATTCCTTGTTTTCTGTATGGACTGCATTCAGCAGTGGGGGTATTGGGGCGTGGTCATCCTGATGGCCATGGAGAGCTCCATCATCCCGGTTCCGAGCGAAATCGTGGTTCCGCCAGCTGCTATCATTGCCACCTACCCGGATGCTGAGATATCCTTCTGGGGTGTAGTGCTGGCCGGCACAGTGGGTTCCTACCTGGGTTCGTGCGTGATGTATTTCATGGCCCTGTGGCTGGGGCGCCCGTTTGTGTACCGCTTCGGTAAGTACTTCCTGATGCCGCCGCATAAGGTGGAAAAGGCTGAGGTGTTCATGAACAAGTATTCGACCGCCGGCATCTTCTTTGCCCGTTTCCTGCCCGTTATCCGCCACCTTATTTCCATTCCCGCCGGTCTGGTCAAGATGAACTTCACCATGTTCAGCCTGGCCACCATCATCGGCTCCGCTATCTGGTGCTGGGTGCTGGCCTGGTTCGGCGACAAGGTGGGCACCGACCACCCGGACATCATGAAGAGCCCGGAGGACCTGGTGCACGCCGTGAAGGATGAATCCCACCTGGTGGTGCTCGCCATTGTCATGGTGGCTGGTCTGTATGCCCTCATGAAGTACATGACCCGCGAAAAGAAATAAGAATTTTCCCTGCCCTGTTATGTCTAACGAAAATCTCATCGACGAAATTCTGCGCCTGAAGAAGGAGCGCAACGCCGTCATTCTGGCTCACAGCTACCAGCGCCCGGAAATCCAGGACCTGGCCGACTTTGTGGGTGATTCCCTGGCCCTGGCCCGCAAGGCTCAGGAGGCCGAGTGTGATGTCATCGTCTTCTGCGGCGTGCATTTCATGGCCGAGACCGCCTGCATCCTGAACCCGACCCGCACCGTGCTGCTGCCGGATGCGAACGCCGCCTGCTCATTGGAGGCCTCCTGCCCTGCCGAGGAACTGGCCGCATTCCTGGAGGAGAATAAGGACAAGAATTACTACGTGGTGGCCTATGTGAACTGCTCCATCGGCGTGAAGGCTCTGGCAGATGTCATCGTGACCAGCGGCAACTCCCAGCGCATCATCGAGACCGCTCCGGCGGACCGCCCCATCCTTTTTGTTCCGGACCGCAACCTGGGAGCCTGGACTTCTCTGCAGACAGGCCGCGCCATGACCATGTGGAACGGATCCTGCCACGTGCACGAGCGATTCACCCGCGACCAGCTGCTGGCCACCAAGGCAAAATACCCCGAGGCGCAGATTGTGTGCCACCCGGAGTGTCAGGAACCCATCCGCTTGCTGGCAGACCATATCTGCTCCACAGAAAAGATGATACCCTACTGCCGCGAGAGCGAGTGCGGGCAATTCATCATCGTGACAGAAACGGGCATTCTGCACCGTCTGCGCAAGCTGGTGCCGGGCAAGGAATTCATCCCAGTAGAAATGGGCACCTGCTCCTGCGCCGAGTGCGAATACATGAAGCTCAACACGCTGGAGAAGCTGCGCAACTGCCTGCGCGACATGGCACCCGAAGTGCGCGTGCCGGAGGAGCTGCGCCTGCGCGCCGCTGCCCCGCTGCAGCGCATGCTGGAGCTTTCCCTCTGAAACCGCCCATGAACTTGGCACCGCATATCCTGGCCCACGGCAACTGGATTTCCATGGAGGAGTTCATGGAAATAGCCCTCTATGACCCGGAAGGCGGTTATTACAACAACAATATCGCGGATATCGGCATCCGCGGCGATTTCTCCACCACTGCCACCATGAGCGACCTGCTGGCCCGCCGCTTGGTGCAGCAGTGGGAGCAGAGCTGCAAGGCGTTCAACCGCTGTCTGCCCATCATCGAAATTGGCGGTGGCAACGGTGATATGGCCGTGAGCATGGCGCGCTCGCTCGGGTTCTTCAAGCGGTTGCGCGTGCGCTACTACATGGTGGACCGCTCCAAGGCACTGCGCGATTTGCAGCTCATGGTGGGCGGCAATTTCGTGCGCGTGTACGATACCATCGAAAAAGCCATCAAGCACGCCGGGGGACGCGCCTTCATTTTCTCCAATGAGCTGCCGGATGCCTTCCCTGCCCGCCAGTTTGTGTTTCAGGACGGCGCATGGCAGGAACTGGGGCTTTCCGTGCACCACGGGCACATTGTGCGCGCGGTGAAGCAGCGCCCGCTGCCGGAATCCAGCGTATTCTCCCGCTGGGCCTACGAGGGGCAGATTGTGGAGGTGCAGGAAAGCTACCACAAGTGGTATGCCGCCTGGCAGCCGCTCTGGAAATGCGGCACCATGGTCACTATCGACTACGGCGAAATGAATGATACGCTTTACCACCGCCGCCCCGCCGGCACGCTGCGCGGCTACAAGGCCCACCAGATGGTGAGCGCAGATGAGCTGCCCGCCCTGACCGGACGCTGCGATATCACCGCCGATGTGAATTTCACCGATCTGCACCAACTGGCCGCCAACTGCGTGGGCGACCGCGTGCAGTACATGAGCCAATACGATTACCTGAAGGACCTGGCAGACCCCACCAGCGCGGCTGACCGCCACCTGATTGCCGTGCCCGGCGCAGGCGACCACTTCAACGTGCTTATCCAGCACCGCTTTGAATCATGAGCCTCCGCAGAACATGCGCTCTGGTTTCTGCGCTGCTGGCCGGGTTGGGAACCCTGCTGCTGGCGGGTGATTTCCTGATGCCCAGCTGGCTCTGCCGCGGTGGCGAATGGGATGGCCCGGTGACAGACCATTTCGACGGCACCTTCTTCTACAACCCGGAGCCCAGCACACTGTACAGGACCAGCAACCTGCTCCAGTGGCTCCGCGAACGCCACACCAAGGGCGATTACCCCACGGTGAGTACCCTGCCCCACCAGCCAGAGCTTGCCAGCCAGGTGGATGGCCGGGATTGGGAGGTCACCATGGTGAATCACTCGACTATGCTCATCCGCACAGCAGGGCTCAACATCCTGACCGACCCGGTATGGAGCGACTACACCAGCCCGGTGCAGGGTTTTGGCCCTAAGCGCTGCCGCCCGGTGGGCATTGCTTGGGAAAAGCTGCCGAAAATTGATATCTGCCTGCTCTCTCACGACCACTATGACCATTTTGACGCCGACACGGTAAAACGACTGGAAGAGGAGCACAATCCCCTCTTCATTGTACCCCTGGGGCTCGGAAACCTGGTGAAATACCACTGCGGTGAGGAGGCAAACGTCATCGAGGCGGACTGGTGGGAGAGCGTGCAGCACGGCAATCTGAGCATCACCCTCACTCCCGCCAAACACTGGAGCAACCGCTACCGCAAGACCTACACGCGCAACCGCTCGCTCTGGTGCGGATTTTATCTGAAGTCTGCCGAGGGCCCTTCCATCTACTACGTGGGCGATTCCGCCAAGTCCAACTGCTTTGCTGATATCCGCGCCCACCTCGGCGCACCGGATGTAGCCCTGCTCCCCATCGGCGCCTACAAGCCGGACTGGATTCGCAACGGCCACATCTCCCCCGCCGAGGCCGTGGAAGCCTTCCAGATTCTGCAGCCCCGCCAGGCCATTGCCTGCCATTTCGGCACCTGGCAGCTGGCCAACGAGGGTTACCAGGAAACGCTGGATGACCTGCACCGCGCCTTGCAGGAAAACAAAATCCCCGCAGAACGGTTCCTGGCACCGGATAACGGGCAGACCCTGCGGGGAAAACGGAATGATTGATATAAATTAATCGCGCACCACACCCACATAGGGCAGATTGCGGTACAGCGTGCCATCAGCATCCATGCCGTAGCCTACAAGATACAGGTTAGGAGCCACAAGACCTACATAATCGGCCTCAAACTCCACGCGACGCCCCTCCGGCTTATCCACAGCCACGGCGGTCACCACCTCTGCGGCGCCCAGTCGAAGGAGCTCAGCCTTCACATTCTTGAGCGTCACACCGCTGTCCAGCACATCGTCCAGCACCAGCACGCTCATATCCTCACAATAGGGTACAGGCGTTTTCCAGGTCACCTTACCGCTTGTCTCGCGAGCGGCACCATAGCTGGAAACACGAGCGGTCTCAAGAATGAAGTTCACCGGCAGCAGACGCAGCAGGTCTGCCGTAAACCAGAGGGCTCCATTCAACAGAGAAAGCACCTTCACCGGGCGCTCGTCGCCGAATCGCTCAATCAGTTTGGCCGCCATATCGCGCAAGGCGGCATCCATTTGCTCTGCAGTGAAGAGAGGTTCTATTTTCATGATTATTTGAGTTTCCTACGGGTTACAATATAAACTTTATCGCCATGGCGCACCTTGGTGGGCACCGAGATGAGAGCTGTAGCTCCCTTGGGCGCCACCGGCACCACCTGGGTCACGCCGTTCTCATCATCGCAACGCACCTCCGGCACGGTGACACGTACAATGCCGGTTGTCACACCGGTAATCTCAATCTTATCACCGGGCGCCACAGGCCCGGCTTCCAGACGGATTTCCGCCACCTCGGGCTTGGCATACCAGCGCATCACGCGCCCCAGGTGCTGGCGCTGCTCCAGCGCCAGGCTGTTGGAGCAACCGCTCCAGGTTTCCCATTCCTCGCCCAGGTAATAGCCACCATGCCAGAACTGGCGGTTGAACACACGCAGCAGTTCTTCCTCCCAGGCGGCCACCTTCTCCGGGGCCCAGTCACCGGCAGCGCAGCACTGCACTGCGTCCTTGTACACGGAAGTTACGGTGGAAACATAGGCCTCTGAGCGGCCACGGCCTTCCAGCTTGAACACCGACACACCAGCCTCCACCAGCTGATCAATCACACGGATGGTGCAGATATCCTTGGGGGACATGATATACTGGTTATCAATATCCATCTCGAAGCCGGTCTCCGTATCCGTCACGCGGTACTTACGGCGGCAGAGCTGGTAGCACTGTCCACGGTTGGCACTGGCATTGTAGGCGGCCAGGCTCATGCCGCACTTGCCGGAAATACCGATGCACAGAGCACCATGAGCAAACACCTCAATACGCACCAGCTTACCGGAGGGGCCGGTGATATTCTCGCGCTTGATACCCTCGATGATATGGCGAATCTGGCTCAGCTTCAGCTCGCGGGCCAGCACCATCACATCCGCATACGCGGCAAAGAAACGCACAGCCCCCATATTGCACACGTTTGCCTGCACAGAGATATGAACCTCCAGGCCAATGCTGTGGGCATAGGAGATGACGGCCAGGTCTGCAGCAATCACGGCATCCACGCCGGCATCCTTTGCCTGGCGCAGCAGCTGCTGCATGCCTTCCATCTCCTCATCGTAAATAATCACATTGCAGGTCAGGTAAGCCTTCGCGCCACAGGCATGGCACAGGCGAGCCACCTTCGGCAAATCCTCCACGGTGAAGTTCACCGTGGAACGAGCGCGCATGTTGTACATTCCCACACCGAAATACACACTATCCGCCCCAGCGCGCAAGGCTGCTGCCAGGGATTCAAACGACCCGGCGGGCGCCATGATTTCCAACTCCTGCATGCCCAAAAGTTTAACGGTTATTCTCCGAAAGGTCAAGGAGTTTCACCCATATCTGCTGGAATAATACAAGATTTCGCCCATTACGGGATGCTCAGGCAGCATACTTTCAGCTACGCCACGAGGGCAACGACCGCTTTTTATTTCACTCATCCGAAACTTTAAAATCTTTCTTGCAAAAGCCCCAGCCTTGCGGTAGAGTTATGGAAGTTTCAGTGATATTACCATGAAAAAATCCCTCTTCCTGCTGGCTGCAATGCTGCTGTCTCTTCAGCCGGGGCATGCTACGGCCCTGTTCACCAACCCTGCCGGCAATTACGAGCGCGAGTCCGTGACCTGCAACGCCGGCACGCTTACCGGTGAGCATGGGGCGCTCTACTCCCGCCATTCCATTTACAACATTTCTCACTTCCGCAAGGCTAAAGCTGCCACCACAGCCGTAGCGATGACAGTTGACCTCTCTGCCGCAGCAAAGGTGACGGAGCCCACCAAGCTGCTCACCTTCAGCAGCGACCATGAGCTGGGCCTCATGGCCACCCCCGAGGGCATCACCGGCAACTGGCACGGCCAGACCTGGGGCGAAACAGTGCCCTACGGCAAGCTGGCCAACCTGCCCTCCGCCCTCAGCCGCAATGGCTCGGCCTACATCACCTTCACCGTGGTAGCCTCCGGCTGCTGCGGCTCCGGCTGGAATGGCATCGGCGGCATCATGGGCTATGATACCAATGGCGACCTCATCATCAACCTTCCGCTCCTGGCCTCTGCCGAAAACAAGGATTACTCCTCCATTACAGCCAATCTGGACCTTGTCAAAATCATCTCTGTGGATCCGAGGGTAAGCACCAACACTGCCGAGGTAGCCAGCGATGCTGCTGCACAGGCAAGAAAGGCGGAGTACAAATTCTTGAAAACCCGTGGTGAATGGCTCTCCCCCAGCGAGTGGGTATTCACCTGCATCGGCTTCCTGGTACTGCTGGCCGGCGTCAGCATTACCTGTTTCCGCAAGGGCAAGTGGCAATAAACCACAAGAATTAAATTCCACGAGGGCCCGGGTGAGCTTCGCCACCCGGGCCCTCGACTGTATTTGAATTAGTCCTTAATCCTTCTTCATACCCGTATCCTCACCATCCGTCAGCCAGGAGATACTGAACGGAGCAAAGCGGATATGCTTGATGGGGTGGCCATTCACCTCATACAGAATACCGGCTACACCCGGCTTCACCGGGCAAAGCACGGAATAGGAGAAGGGGCCATCGCCCACGCGCTTTTCCACAGGCCAGGTCTTGCCATCATCATAGCTCATCTTGATAATACCGTTGGTACGGCTGCCTGTCGTGGGCGAGGAGAACAGAATGCGGCCACGCCCGCCCAGCGAGGCATCATCCTCGTGGGAATAACGGGTCAGACCATTCTGGCAATTCGGGCTGGTCAGCTCGGGGTGGTCATTCACCGGTCCCCAGCTCTCGCCGCCGTCCTCGGAATAGGCCACCTTGCGCAGGCCGCCACCCCAGGCGCGGGATACCACAAACAGGCCACCATCGGTCGTTTCCACAATGGAAACTTCATTGATACCGCGGCCGGCATCAGACTTTTTGCCGATTTTCCAGGTCTTGCCACCATTATCAGAATAGGCGGCTGCAAGCGTCCAGTTACCGAAAGGCCCCTCATTCAGCGGCACCACGATGCGGCCCTTGTATTTGCCTCGGGTAATCTGCACACCGGGGTTCGGGCCACTGCAGGTGATGGTCACGCCCTCATTCTTGGTGAACTGGGTCACGTCCTTGGGCGTGCTCCATTTCTTACCGTTCCGGGAGAAGCAGACAAAGTTGCGGATGCAGCGGTCATCCTTCCAGCCGGTGGGGATATCAGGCGTACGTTCCTTGATTCCCTGCGGATACCGCTGGAAAAACAGCACAATCTGCTTGCTGGCCTGGTCATAAATCAGGCAGGGATTATTGAATGTAGCCCCCTTGGAGGCGGCGGCCACTACCGGCTTGCTCCAGGTCTTGCCGCCATTCCGGCTAGTGGAGACAATCAGGTCATTCTGCCCCTGGTCGGTGTCCTGGTAGCGCCCCTCGGCCATGGCTACCAGCATACCGTTGGCATTGATGATATCCGGTATGCGGATGCTGGCGTAGGGATTGCCCTCTCCCGCCACAAAAACATCTACCGCACGTCCATACGGCTCGCTATCCAGCGCAGCCAGCTCGGCTGTCGTAGCAGGTTTACCTGCCAGCTGGGATTCCTGACCCTTCTTTTTCTTCTTTCCCTTCTTCTTCACCGGATGGTCCTCAACCGGTTCATACTGGGCAAAGGCGGGAGCAAAAGAAACCGGTGCCGCTACCAGCATGGTAGCGGCACACAGTAAAATTGATGAGATTTTCATCATCTTAGGCATTGTCCTTCTTGGGCAGGCAGAAGAGAATGATACCGCAGAGCACCATCAGGATACCGGCAAGGCTCAGCACAGCGGAGAGCGGAGTACCGGCGTCCTTCAGCATGCCACCCAGCCAGGATACCAGAGCACCGGCACCCACGGAGGTGAGGTTCAGCAGGCCGTAGCCCGTGGCGGCGAAGCGCTCGTCGATGGTATTGCGAAGCACCGGCATGAGGGTGGCATCCATGGAACCCTGAGCCACACCCTGCATGGAAACCAGAGCAAGCACAGCAGCCAGACCAATACCTTCACCAAACATCATGGCCAGCAGCACACAGGGACCGGCGATACAGAAGGCAATACCGGGCACATAAGCGCGGGCATTCTTGTTGCGCAGGCACCAGCGGTCGGCAATCACAGCGCAGGCCAGCACGGAGATGTACTTGGCAATGTTAATCCACTTCGTGGCAGCAGGACCGGCCTCGGCCTCGGAAATGGGGAACATATCCTGCAGCAGACGCGGATACCAGCCCAGCAGGAACCAGTTGGCAAAACCGGCGAAGGAAATCATGAGCAGCAGCAGGTACATACCGCGGCCGGTGAAGATGCTCTTGAGCATCTGGCCCAGGGTGAAGCTGGGCGCAGCGGGAGCTGCGGCAGTCTCCGTAGCAGTCTCGGTGGCAGCAGCTTCCTCGGCCTTCGGGTCGCGCAGGAAGAAGAGCACAATAAGACCGTATGCCACACCAATGAAACCGAAGATTTCAAAGGTAAGGCGCCAGCCCATCTGGCAGGGGTCACCGGCCATCATGGCACCATACCCGGCCATCACCTGACCGGCATAGATACCGCTCATGTGCAGACCAGTGGCCAGCGAACGGGTGCTACCGCGGTGGTAGTCGGTAATCAGAGCCAGAGCAGCGGGGATATAGAAAGCCTCGCTCACGCCCATCATGGCGCGCCAGAAAATAAGTTCCTCGTAAGATTCAGACTTACCGGTCATCCAGGTCACAATCGACCACACCACCAGGGAGCACATGATGATGAAGGAACGGCTGAAACGGTCGGCCAGGTAACCACCCACCGGGGAGAGGGCAGCATACACAATGAGGAAAGCAGAGGTCACGATACCGAACTGTGCCTGGGTCATCTCAATGCAGCCCGGACCTTCGGTCATGGACTTGTTGAGCACAGCCAGCAGCTGGCGGTCAAAGTAGTTCAGCATCACCACTACCCAAAGCACAGCCACGGCAATCCAGGCCCACTTACCGGGCTTGGTCACGGGTGCATTCGGAGAGATGGCGGGTTTCTTGAGGCCCTTCTTGCAGGCAGCCATGACGGCCAGCACTGCAATACCGATAGCTACCCAGGGGGTGAGATCGGCCAGGAACGACAATACGGGATTAGGTTCAGGCATATGTTTGTTTCTTTGTTGTTATTTGGAGAGATTCAAGGTAGAGATGACGGGAGTGCGCACACCGGGATGTGTCTCGCCGGAGATAATGAAGACGGTGCCCATCACCTTCACAGCAGGAGCCGTGGCAATGCCGATGCTGTTCTGACCGGCCACAGTCCAGGCGCCCGTCTCCGGGTTGAAGCTGTACACCGTGGTGTTCTGCCCCGGGTGGTCAGCCGGCGCATTACCAGCCAGACTGGCGCGGTAGAAATTGCCGGGGTCACCGCAGAGCAGCAGCATGCCGCCACGCATGGTGGGCATGGGAGTAGCGGGGGCCACGATGGTCTCAGGCATATCGGCAGCCTGGGTCCAGGTGTTGGCAGCGGGGTCGTAGCACCAGGTGCTCTTCAGGTAGGTGCGTTCTGCAGCGCCCTTGGCATCCGGATGCAGGGAGCAACCGCCGGTCACATAAATCTTGCCGTCCTTCCACACACCGGCAGCAGCCAGCATGCGGCCCTCGCCCGGCATGGGAGCCAGTTCCTGCCAACCGGCAGCGGGGTTCTTCAGGTCGAGCACATAGCTGCTGCTCAGGCAGGTCACGGATTCTGCCTTTTCCTGACCACCGAACACATAGAGCTTGCCTTTCACCTGTACAAAGGCGGGGTAGGCAATGGTGGTGGGCAGTGCGGGCAGAGCCTCACTGCTGCCATCGGCCTTGATGCGGGTCACGGTGGCAAGGTGGCCTTCCATATTGCAGCCACCGGCAATCACCATGCAGCAGCCCTTGGTGGTGTGCGCAGCATAACCGATGGGGTACGGCAGCTTCGCCAGTACGGAGCAACTGCCATCTGCCGGGTTGATGCTCAGGATTTCATCGTAGAACACCTTGGCACCACGCTCTGCCGGAGTCTTGGCACCCGGCTTGGCATTCGGGAAATTAGCACCGCCAATAGCCAGGATACGCGGACCCTCAGCGGTCCGCACCACACTGGCCACCATACCGGCACGACCCACGGTGTCAGAGATTTTCGGACTCTCGGCCAGCGACAGGGATGCCACCTTGACCGGGGCAGTCTTACCGCAGCCGGGGCAGCACTGGGCTGCCAGCGGCAGGGCGGCCACTGCGGCCAGAATAAAGAGATTCTTCAACATACGGATTCAATTCGGTTACATCTTGGCACCCCAGACCTGGTTGGAACGCTTGCCAGGACGCTGTTCGCCGTTCACAATCACAGCCATGCCATTCCACACCGCGCAGGGAAGCACGGCACGGG
Organism: Akkermansia sp.; assembly: GCA_045132635.1. Lineage (GTDB taxonomy): Bacteria > Verrucomicrobiota > Verrucomicrobiia > Verrucomicrobiales > Akkermansiaceae > Akkermansia. The sequence goes on along the minus strand of JBGUSR010000022.1, from coordinate 7,205 downwards.
CCACAGCGATTTCACCGGCATCATACCAGGTATCGCTGCCGGGGCAGTAGCACAGGCTCTGGTTGTGGAAACCGGGGTGATTCTGCGGCGTAAAGCCCTTCACAGTGGCATCATCGCCACCCAGCAGGTAGATGCGGCCGCCAATCACAGGAGCGGGTGTGGGAGCTGCACCACAGTAGTGCGGCAGGTGAGCCAGACGACGCCAGCCGGTCTCAGCACTCCAGCTCCAGGCATCTGTCAGCATCTCGCGGGCCATGCGGCCTTCATCACCAGGCTGCAGGCCAATGCCGCCGAGCACATAAATAGTGTGGCCGATAGTGGCCATCTGCTGCAGGAAGCGACCACGGCAGGGCATGGGCTCACCATCGCTCCAGGTGTCGGTCTCGGGGTCATACACCCACATACGGGCTTCGGCATCCTGTTCGCCGGGAGCCACGGATCCACCCTGCACATAGACCTTACCACCCATCACGGCAGCGGCGTGGCCGGTCAGCGTGGTGGGAAGCGGAGCCACTACCTTGCACTGCACATCGGAACCATCCCAGCTCAGCATGTAGCAATCTGCCACAGCACCATCAGCATTGCTGCCGCCAATCAGCATCACACCCTGCGGCAGTGTAGCCGTAGCGCCATAGCCCAGGGGCTTGGGCAGCGGGGTGGCATCCTTCCAGCCCGGCTCACCGGTGGGAAGCACATAGATACGGTCCGTCCAGCGCTTGGGGCCACCTTCCCAGAGCGGTTTTTCCGGAAAATTAGCACCACCGCACACGATGAGGGCACCGTTGCTCACGCCGGCATAGGAACCGGCAAAACCTTCAACATCCGGCAAATCTGCCAGCTGTTTCCATTCCAGAGAAAGCTGTTCGTTCTGCATTGTACCTTACTCTAGCACACTCTATGTGCCACCGCAAGCAGGAATTTCCCTTACAATTCAGAATCTTGCACAAGGCGAGTGAAGCTCACCACATCTGCTGCCGTAAGCGCATCCAACTCATCCAGCAGAGCGGCGGCAAAACTACCCGGGCGCGGGCATCGGGCCGCAGCGCGCTCCCCGGCAAGCCCCAGAATAGCCGCACAGGCTGCTGCACCGGTGAAGCAATCCGGCGCGGAAGCCACACAGGCAGCAGCCAGCGCACCCATGGCGCAGCCCACTCCCGTCACTCGGGTCATGAGCGCATCGCCATTCCCGAGAGCCAGCAGACGTGCGCCATCGGTCACATAGTCCACAGGTCCCGTGACCAGCACGGTGCAGCCACATTGCAGAGCCAGTTTGCGGGCTGCCTGCACAGCCGCGGAGCTTTCCTCTGTAGTATCAGTTCCACGACCGCCGGCGGCTTCACCAGCCAGAGCCATAATCTCAGAAGCATTACCACGAATGAGCGCGGGGCGCAGGCTCAACAATTCCCGGCAGAATTCGGTGCGAAAACCCAGCAGCCCCACCGCCACCGGGTCGAGCACCCAGGGGACACCGGCAGCATGCGCAGCATCCACCGCACGGCGCATTACCTCTGCCTGGGCATGTGACAGAGTCCCCACATTCACCAGCAGGCCGCCACCGCATACCTCCAACAACTGCGAGCATTCCTCTGCATCGTTCAGCATGACAGGCGATGCCCCCACGGCCAGCAGCATGTTGGCGGTGAAATTCTGCACCACACTATTGGTCAGCGACAGAATGAGCGGTTTCTTCTCCCGCAAATTCTCCAGCACGGCAGCTAAGGCTTCTGTTTTCATACGAGTTCGCGAGCGGCTTGTTCCGGATTCTCAGCTGCGCAGATGGCAGAGACAACCGCAATACCATCGCAATGCCCGGTGGCGCGCACAGCGCGGGCGCGTTCCGCATTTAACCCGCCAATGGCGCAGACAGGCACCGGACAGGTGGCGGCAAGTTCGCCCCACTTCTGCACCCCCAGCTCCGTGGGCGCATCATACTTGGATATGGTGGGAAACACCGGGCCGCAGCCCACATAGTCCACCAGCTCCGGATTCACAGCTGCCATTTCAGCAGCATTGGTGACGGTAAGCCCCAGAATCTTATCCGGGCCAATCAGCGCACGAGCCTGCTCCACCGGCATATCTTCCTGACCAATGTGAATACCATCGGCATCAATTTCCACAGCCAGCTCCACATCATCGTTGATGATGAGCGGCACCCCTGCCCCACGCAGAAAATCGCGCAGGGGCAACACCTCGGCCAGCATGGTGGCGTGGTCAGAGTTCTCGCGGCGGTACTGCACAATGCTTACCCCGCCAGCCACGGCCCGGCGAACCGTTTCAAGTAAACCGTAGCGGCAGCGCTCCGGCGCATCCGTCACGAGGTACAGATTCAAATCAAAGCTCTTATTCATGGCAGAAAAGCGGTGTGGAGTAATAACGGTCAGCCCCATCGGGCATGATGACCACGATATTCCTGCCCTCCCATTCCGGGCGAGCGGCCAGCTGCGTGGCAGCCCACAGAGCCGCACCAGAGGAAATACCCACCAGCACCCCCTCCAGGCGCCCCAGCTCGCGGGCAATACTCAGCGGGGTTTCATTGTCCACAGAAATCACCTCATCATAAACGCCACAATCAAGCGTTTCCGGAATAAAGTTGGCACCGATACCCTGAATGGCATGCGGCCCAGCCACACCACCCGTCAGCAGGGGAGATGCCGCCGGCTGCACCGCCACCACATGCACGGCTGGATTCTGCTCCTTCAGATACCGCCCCGTGCCGGATATAGTGCCACCTGTGCCCACGCCCGCCACAAGCGCATCCACCTTTCCACCACAATCAGTCCATATTTCCGGACCGGTGGTGGCATAATGTGCGGCGGGATTGGCGGGATTTGAAAACTGCCCCGCCACAATAGCACCGGGAATAGTGCGGGCCAGTTCCTCCGCCTTATCCACCGAGCCCTGCATACCAAGAGCCCCGGGGGTGAGCACCACCTCTGCACCATAAGCCTTGACCAGGTTGCGACGCTCCACGCTCATGGTATCGGGCATGGTAAGAATCACCCGATACCCCCTGGGGCAGCCGATAGCCGCCAGACCGATTCCCGTATTCCCGCTGGTGGGTTCCACAATAGTTCCCCCCGGCTGCAGGCGGCCACTTGCCTCAGCATTCTCGATGATACTGAGCGCCACCCGGTCCTTGACAGACCCCGCAGGGTTAAGCATTTCCAGCTTCAGAAACAAGCGGGCCTTCAACCCATGAGCGCGGCAATAATTCTGCACCTCCAGCAGGGGAGTATTCCCCACCATCTCCGAAACAACACTGTGTATCTTCATATAATGATGAACTCTTTCCGGGTAGAAATGTTGAATTAATCGCCCGTGGGAGAAGTGCCGTGCTGCAATGCCTCGGCAAATGAAGCGGGCAAACCGGTGCGCGCTATCTTACTGCCAGCTTCTGCCACATCATACGCCACACGGCGCAGATGCAGAGTCGACGTTTCCGGACAATAGAGCGCATAAGCTGCGCGCCAGTCGAGATCTCGCGGCTGACCCACGGAGCCGGGGTTAATGAGAAAGCGGCAATCCCGGGGCATATACAGCGTGAAATCTCCCCGGGCATCATAATTTATCTCCAGTTTCTCGACCTCGCCCCTGCACAGGCGGAAAATAGAAGCCCGGTGAGTATGTCCATAAAATGAAATGCGGTTCTTCACAGAAGAAAAAACCTTTCGAGCTTCATTCACATTCGCAATACGCCCCCAGCGCTTCGGAGCCTCGGGGGTGGCATGCCCCAGCAGACAATCCTGCCACGATGTGTGGTGCGGCAACCGCCGCAGCCAGCGCAGCTGCTCCAGGCTGAGCATATCCTGCGTGCGGTCCATCATCTCCATATACAAGGGCACACCAAACACTGCGCGATCTACCAGCGCAGCTTCGTGATTTCCCTGAACCGCCGCCAGAAGATGCGGTCGCACCAGCGAAAGGCATTCTGCAGGATTACCGTTGAAACCGATATAATCACCCAGCCCCAGAATCCCCTCAGCACCGTGGGACTTCATATCGTCCAGCACGGCCTGGAGGGCTTCCAGGTTGGCGTGTATATCGGAAAGAACGGCAACGAGCACCTCTTAACCCTCCTTAAGCAACTGTTGCAGACGTTCCTTGAATGCAGGGATTCCGTCTCCCATGGCGGCAGAAATCGGTATAATCTCCACCTTCGGGAAGCGCTGGCGAAGAATCTCCAGATTCTCCACGGCGCAGGCCTCGTCCATCTTGTTGGCGATAATCACCCAGGGACGGGCAGCGAGCTCATCGGAGTACAGCTTCACTTCCTTGCGCAGGGTCTGAATAGCCTCCACGGGGTCGTGCTCCAGGCCGGTCATATCCACCACAAACAGCAACAGGTGGCAGCGCATGATGTGGCGCAGAAACTCATGGCCCAGGCCACGGTTATTGGAAGCACCCTCGATGATACCGGGGATATCGGCCACGATGCAGCGGTTGTAGTCTTCGAACTCCACCACACCCACAATGGGCTGCAGCGTGGTGAACGGATAGCTGGCCACCTTCGGCGTAGCATTGGAAATAGCGGTGAGCAGTGTGCTCTTGCCGGCATTCGGGTAACCCACCAGACCAGCATCGGCAATGCGGCGCAGCTCAAAGAAGAACACGCCACTCTCGGCCTCGGTGCCGTACTCGAACTTCAGCGGAGCCTGGTCCGTAGCCGTACGGAAATGCCAGTTACCGCGGCCGCCCTTGCCACCCTGACACAGCACAAAGCGCTCGCCCGGTTCGGTCAGGTCAGCAATCTGCTCCAGCTCGATGCCGTCGCCCTCGCGCTCCAGCCAGGTAGCCTCCTGCATGGTAGCCGCATTACTGCGGTACACAATCGTGCCGGGCGGCACCTTGCCGATGACCGTACGGCCATCCTTACCGTGCTTGCGGGCGTGCATGCCGGGCATGCCATCCGTGGCAACCAGCTTCGGGTCATAGAAATAATTGCGCAGATCATTCGTGCCGGTGCTCACCTCCAGAATCACACTGCCACCATCACCACCATCGCCGCCATCGGGGCCGCCGCGGGGCACAAACTTCTCGCGACGGAACGAGGCAAGCCCGTTCCCGCCCTTACCGGCCTTGGCAAAAATTCGAATATTGTCTACGAACATGCCCAGAGATTAGCTTATTTTCACGCCCTTGGCAAGCCTAAAGCAATGGAAGCGCCGCCTTTATGCTCGACACATCAGCCCGTACAGAGTAGAATAAGCAAACGGTATGACTCAGCCCCTCCCTTCCGAACTCCCCGACAGCACTCCGATCTGCCCCCAGACCGTCCCTGACTACATGCCCGAGGCGGAGCTGCCGGCAGCTCCTCCGAGCTCTCTGCCAGAGACGCGCCCCGCGCCCATGCCCACCCGGGGAGGCATGCTCAGCCGCCCGGCTGGCAGTTTCATGGAGGACATTCTGGCTGCTGCACGAGAGGAAACCGTCACCCTCACCCAGATTGCCAGAGCCGGCGAAGTCGAGCTGTCGGAAGACGAACTTCCCATCTGCCCCATTGCCCCCAAGGAACTGCCCAACGGCACCCTGCTGCATGGCTACCGCGTGCTGCGCTGCATCGGCGGCGGCGGCTTCGGCGTGACCTACCTGGCGCAGGAATCCCTGCTCAACCGCACCGTGGTCATCAAGGAAAATTTCCCGGATTCCCTCTGCTACCGAGAAGAAGGCACCCTGGATGTCTGCCTGCACAACCCCGAAACCGGACAGGACGGCTTCGACTGGGCACTCGGTAACTTCTTGCGTGAGGTTCGCCTCCTCGCCACGCTGGACCACTCCTGCATTGCCAAGGTATACGCCTATTTCGAGGAACACCGCACCGCCTATTACGTGGTGGAATACATCAACGGTATCTCCCTCGGCAAACTAGCCAGCCAGCATGCCGACATGGGGACGCCTATCTCCCCGTCCAGCCTCTTCGGCCTCATGGTGCGCCTGCTCGATGCCCTGGACTACCTTCACAGCCATAAATTGCTGCACCGCGATATCAAACCGGACAACATCCTCATCACCCGTGCCGGGCTCCCCGTCATCATCGACTTCGGTGCTGCCCGCGAGGCCTACGGCGACCTCGGTGCCAACATCGTGGAAACCCCCGGGTTCAGCCCGCCCGAACAAGGCTCGCCCGACGGCAACATGGGCCCCTGGACAGATATCTACGCCCTGGGTGCCACCCTCTATTACACCCTGACAGGAGAATGCCTGCCCCCCTCCCGCCAGCGCGAAATCTACGACACCGCCGACCCGCTTTCCACCAATCCGGACCTGCTTGCACTCTACGGCCAGCCCCTCCTGGCCAGCATTGACCGCGCCATCGCCCCCAAGGTCGAAAATCGCTACCAATCAGTCAGCGAATGGATGCATGACCTCGCTGCAACGCATTTGTAGCCGTTTTTGCAATCCTCCGTCCGCCCGCCTCTCACACGCCGCAAGGCGTGTTTTCATCTTTCATGCGCAAACGCACGTTTGCGCTTTCACTCGCGCCCTCAGGCGCGTTTTCATTCTTCATGCGCAAACGGAGAGGATACCATAGACGGCAGCATTAATCATCGAGGCACGGGACTTTAGTCCCGTACTTGCTCTGGCCTTGCATTTCCCAATCGTCAATTGTCAATTGGCATTCGTCAATCAGGAAAACGAAATCCTGCCCGGCACGGGCAGGACGAAATCCATGCTCCGCATGGTCGATATCCTCGCTTCGCTCGGTCGAAATCTGCAGGCTGCGACTGCAGACGAAGAAGCCCCGAAACCTTTTCAGTTTCGGGGCTTCATTTACCCTGGCAGCTATCTACTCTCGCGGGACCTATCGTCCGACTACCATCGACGTGCTGATGTTTCACTTCCGGGTTCGGAATGGGACCGGGTGGGGCCATCAGGCTATGACCACCAGGCTTCTGCCTTACTTCGTACTTCCAACTTTGTACTTCGTACTTCAGTTTGTCTGGTCATCATCTGCGCTTGCGGGTTGCTGTGCTGTGTGCTGGCTGCCGGCTGCTGGCAGCAGGCTGACATCCGCGTGGCTTTGGGTTTTGCGTTTTCCTTGTCTTGCACTCACTCTCGGTTACACTTGATTCAAGCAGAAATTGCTTGTCACCGGGGTGGTGTATAAGGTCTATTGGATGTTAGTAGTGCTCGGCTCAATACATTACTGCAATTACACCTGCACCCTATCAACGTGGTCGTCTTCCACGCTCCTATAGGGAGAACTC
>JBGUSR010000021.1:0-23714 GCA_045132635.1 Akkermansia sp. | reverse complement strand
CTCGTTACCCAGCGTTCCGCCGCTTACGCGGCTACACGCTGGGCTAATGGCTGACACCCGCTGACGCGGGTTCTAAATTCCGCTCGCCGACGCGAGCCACCAGCCCGCCAAATCGCCATTTCTGGCTGCCGCAACCCGCTTCCTGTGCTGTTCTGATTCCCGAAAATCGGGAATACCACTCCCGATTTTCGGGAATTTGAGGGCAGAAATGGGCACAGATTGAGTAGGGGGACGAGAGTCCCCCTACTCAATTGGTGGTTAGAATTGGGATTTCAGGATGGTCTGGAGCGGCAGGGGGCTGGAGCCGGATACAGTGGCGCAGAGGTGGCCGGTCCTGAAGTTCACGTAGCAGGACCACTTCTCGTTGTTGATGAGGCTACAGTGGCGCCTGAGGTGACAGAGAAGCTGCTGCGCGGGTATCGAGTAAATGACCTCGATGCACTCTTCTGCGGAAACGCAGTAGAAGTGGTAGTCTGCGTTGAGTTTGGCGCAGTCGTTGATTTTTTTGCGGGAGATATTGACCCACATCAGGTCGGGGTTCTGGCATGTGGGGGAGCAGCTGGAGCTGGAATTCTGACGATCCAGTTTCACAAAGTGGCGGGAGGGGAACTCAGGGCCGAAGCCCTGAATATCCTCGCGAATCTGCTCTACCGTGAGGGGGTGCAGGTTCACTGCAAAGCCGGCCTGGCGGAAAACGGTGGCCAGGCGGTCGAACAGACCATGAATGATGCTGGTCTGCATATCGGAAAGGCCGGCGGGAATGCAGCGGTAGGCTTCCACGCGGGTGGAGATGCCGCTGGCCAGCAGAGCAAGGGTCTGCACGGCCAGGTTCTTGATATCCGCCGGGCAGATGCGGATATTGCGGAACGGGGTGGGGTTCTCATCCATGATATCCATGGTGAAAACGGTGTACTCACCACCGTTGAAACGGATGCCCATGGTCTGGGCCGGGGCCTGCTGCAGGGCTTGCTCCAGAGTCTCCTTCTCCAGGAGGTAGGCAAAGCCCTGGACGTTGCGGAGGTTCTCCTCCTTCATGAACTGCTGCACGCCTGCCCAGGCGGCAGCCAGGTCCTGTAGTGGCAGGGTGGCGGAATCTGCGCTGTATTTCCAGCCGGGGTGTACGAGTTGGCATTTTGCGGAGTGACGAAGCCAGGAGTAGGAGTCGAAGGAACGCATGTCAATAGTACTCATATTTTCTTGTTTTTTGCTGGTTGTGTGAGGGTTGCGGTGTGTCTCGGATGAGACTGCCGCGTGAGCCCGGCTATATTATAAGCTAGTTCTGTTATAAAGTTATTAAAAAACGCTTAAGGTTTCCTAATAAAAATTAGTGACATTGAGGGGGGCAGAACGGGCAAAATAAACCCCCCGCCTGAGGGTTCAGGCGGGGGGTGATGATGTTACAACCGGGGAGGGCTGAATCAGCCCTTCATGCCGGTGATGGTGCCATCGGCAGATACCTTGATATCGCAGGCGGCGGGCACCCTGGGCAGGGCGGGCATGCGCATGATATCGCCGCAGAGGGCTACCAGGAAGCCGGCACCGTTGGCGATTTCGAAGTCGCGCACGGTCACGGTGAAGCCGGTGGGGCGGCCCAGGAGGCCGGCGTTGTCGGAGAGGGAGTTCTGGGTCTTGGCCATGCAGATGGGCAGGTCGGTGAGACCGTTCTTAGCCATGAGAGCCAGCTTCTTCTGGGCGGGCTTGGTGAGCACCAGGCCATCGGCGCCGTAAATCTTGCGGGCGATGGTGGTCATGCGTTCCTCCACGCTGAGGTCGAGGCTGTACAGGCATTCGAAGGGTTCGTTTTCTGCCTGCATGCTGGCCAGCACGGTTTCAGCCAGTTCGGTGGAGCCGGCGCCACCCTTGCCGAAGACATCGGCCACGGCGCAGCCTACGCCCATTTCGGCGCACATGGCCTTCACCTCGGCGATTTCCTCCTCGGTATCCGTAGCGGCAAAGAGGTTGATGGCCACGGTGACGGGGCGCTTGTAGAGGCGGGCGCTTTCGATGTGGGCTGCCAGGTTCACGAGGCCGCGGCGCACAGCCTCGGCGTTCGGGGTTTCCAGGTCGGTCTTGGCCACGCCGCCGTGCATCTTGAGAGCGCGGATGGTGGCGACGATGACGATGGCATCCGGGGAGAGGCCGCTCTGGCGGCACTTGATATCGAGGAACTTCTCGGCACCCAGGTCAAAGGCGAAACCGGCTTCGGTCACGGCGTAGTCGGCGCAGGAAAGGGCCATCTTGGTGGCGATGACGGAGTTGCAGCCGTGGGCAATGTTGGCGAAGGGGCCACCGTGCACAAAGGCGGGCACGCCCTCCAGGCTCTGCACCAGGTTGGGGTTCACGGCTTCCTTCAGGATAGCCAGCAGGGCATCGGTCACGCCCAGTTCGCGGGCATACACGGCTTCGTCATCGGCAGTGAAACCGATGACCATGTTGTCCAGGCGGCGGCGCAGGTCATCGCGGTCCTCGGCCAGGCAGAAGCAGGCCATGATTTCGGAGGCGGGGGTGATATTGAAGCCGTCCTCGCGGGGCACGCCGTTCTTATTCAGGCCTACCACAATCTGGCGCAGGGCGCGGTCGTTCATATCCATCACGCGCTTCCAGGTCACCTTGTTCTGGTCCAGGCGGGTGGTCTTGTAGAAAAGGGCGTTGTCAATCACAGCGGCCAGCAGGTTGTTGGCGGCAGTGATGGCGGGGAAGTCGCCCGTGAAGCCCAGGTTGATGCTTTCGCCCGGGGTGATGCTGGAAGCACCGCCACCCGTGGCACCGCCCTTGCGGCCGAACACCGGGCCCATGGAGGGTTCGCGCAGCGCCAGACACACCTTCTGGCCCACTGCCTGCAGACCCTGAGCCAGACCAATGGAAACCGTGGTCTTGCCCTCACCGGCGGGGGTGGGAGTCAGAGCGCTCACCAGAATCAGGCGGCCGCGCTTGCGGTCCTGCTTCAGGACCTCCAGGCTCACCTTGGCCTTGTCGTAGCCGTAGGGAATCACATACTTCTCATCCAGCCCAAGCTTGGCTGCCATCTGTGCAGTGAAAGACATATCTGCCATGGCGGTATTATAACATATTCATCCCCACATAGCAAGCCAATATTCCCAGAGGAAATGGGGAAGCACAAATTACGAGTTACGAAGTACGAAGTGTGGAATACGTGTGCGGTGTTTGCCGCACCGGTAAGCAAAATCACCTGAGAAATCTCAGGTGATTTTTGTGACCACGCGTAGCCGGGAGGCTGTGCTCTGAAATCTGAATTCCCTACTTTTGTGAGGCTTTTTCCAGCGCCTCACGGAAATCGGGGCGCATGTAGTAGATGCCGCGGGTGATGAGCTCGTGGCGGTGGGGGGTGTCTTCCCACTCATCGAAGATGTAGGAGGTGAGGCCATCGCGGTAGTCGATGCGGCGGGCTTTGGTCAGGATTTCCAGCGGCCACTGGCGCACGCGGTTGCTGAACACGCGGGTCTTGATGATGCGGCGATTGGTGAGCACATATCTGGTGTGGCGCAGCATGTAGCCCCGCAGCGGCACCACCACCAGCAGGAGGACGCCCAGCAGCATCACAATCTCCTTCGGGAAAGCGGCGGTCAGGAACATGGCCCATTCCGGCAGCGGAATGCCGGGCGCGCCGCAGTGGAACCACACGGCCAGCCCCAGCAGGATAAGCCCCGGCACAATGCGGGTAAGGAATACCCCGCGGAAAAACACCAACCGCGGACTCCCGGCCCACACTATCTGCTCGCCATCCTGCAAATTCTGCTTCACCCAAGCGTGTAACCCTGCTTTGTCCATATCATCAACGGTAGCACAGCGGCAGAGTAATACAAGAAAATTTGGCTTCAGAGAGGGATATAACATTAATTTTTTCTCTGGTGAATGGTCTGATGCGTTACAAAATGCAATGATTTTTTTCTTATGGGGTTATTTTTGGGGGTTAGGGGTTGCCAAGTGGCAGAATCTTTGCTAAACTCACCGCAGCGGCGGTGTAGTCACCGGCGTGGTGTACCATCTTATTTTTCCTCACATGAGCCTTCCTTTTTTCAGCAAGCTGCGTAACAGAAAAGCCTACATGCGCATTGTGGAGACTGAGCTTCAGAAAGTCCGCGACACGATAGATGCGCAGACCGGGCATTTCGCCCCCCACATGCGGGAGTACATGCGCCAGGTGTGCAAGGGGAAGGGCAAGATGATTCGTCCGGGGCTGGTGCTGCTCACCGCAGCCGCCACCGGTGGTATCAAGGAGGAGCACACCACCTTCGCCGCCATGCTGGAGATGCTGCACATGGCCTCTCTGGTGCATGATGACGTGCTGGATAAGGCCGAGACGCGCCGCGACCAGCCCACGCCGAATGCGCTGTGGGGCAATGAGCTGGCTGTGCTGCTGGGCGATTCCATGCTGGCTCAGGCCATGGTGATGGGTGCCGAGATTGGCGATTCCCGCTTTATCCGCCGTATGGCTCTGGGTGTGCGCGACCTGTGCGAGGGCGAGGTGGAGCAGTCTACCCGACTGTGGGATATCGACATGAGCCGTGCGGATTATTATGAGCTTATCCGCAAGAAGACCGCCACGCTCTTTGCCATGGCCATGGCCGGTGCTGCCTTCCTGCAGGGGCTTGATGATGAGATGATTGAGCAGCTGAACCGCATGGGCACGCTGCTGGGTATCTCCTACCAGATTTATGATGACTGCCTGGACCTGACCGGCAGCGATGAAAGCGCCGGCAAGACCCTGGGCACGGACAACGAGAAGGGTAAGCTGACCCTGCCGGTGTTCTTCCTCATGGAATCCACCAGCGATGATGTGGCAGAATACGCCCGCAGCTGCGTGGAGAAGCACGAGGAGATTGACTACTCCCGCCTGCGCCATACCGAGGCCTTTGCCGAGGCTATCCGCCTGTCGGTGGAGGAGGGGCTTTCCCGCAACGAGGAGGCCCGCGAGGTGCTCTGGATGCTGCCGGAATCTCCTGCCCGCGAGGCGCTGGCTGAGATGACCTACCGCCTGGATGAGATGCTGCGCGAGTGCTGCGTGGGTTAAATGAAACTACCTGCTGCCCCGCATGTTACGCCCGGACAAGATGGTGCCCCAGGAAGCGGATCTCGCCACGAGAATCTGGGCAGATATTTATGCCGCCGCTGAATCTGCCGCCGAGCAGGAGCCCAAGCTCACCGGCCTGCTGGATGACGTGGTGCTGAGCCGCAACAAGCTGGGCACGGCTGTTTCGGTGCGCCTGGCGCGCAAGCTTTCCCGCCGCGATATCGGCCGTGATGACCTGGAGCCGCTTATCCGCTCCCTGCTCAAGAGCGACCCCATGGTGGTGGAAATGATGGCTGCTGACCTGAAGGCTGTGGTGGAGCGAGATGCCGCTTGTCACAACGCGCTGGAGCCGCTCATGTTCTTCAAGGGGTTCCATGCCCTGGCCACCTACCGCCTGGCGCATATTTTGTGGAAGCAGAAGCGCTATATGCTGGCGCTGCTGTTCCAGAGCGTGGGCAGCGAGGTGTTCGGCATCGATATTCACCCGGCGGCCCGCATCGGCTGCGGGGTGCTGCTGGACCACGGTACCGGCTTTGTGGTAGGTGAAACCGCCATTATCGAGAATGATGTGTCCCTTTTCCATGAGGTGACCCTGGGTGGTACCGGCAAGGAGGAGGGCGATCGTCACCCGGTGGTGCGCAGTGGCGTGCTCATTGGCGCCGGCGCCAAGGTGCTGGGCCGTGTGGAGGTGGGCGAATGCGCCAAGGTGGCCGCTTCCTCCGTGGTGCTTTCCGATGTGCGCCCGCACACCACGGTGGCCGGTATTCCGGCGGTGGAGGTGGGTGCTGCCGTGGGCGAACCCGCCCTCTTCATGCAGCATTGCCTGAGCTGAGAAAACAAGTTTATGATAACGGAACTGGACATCCACCTGCCGCTGGCCCGCGCGCTGCGCGAGGACGCCCGCCGCAAGGCTGCTGCGCAGAAATTGCAGATTTCTCCCTACCGCATCACCGGTATGCGCCTGATTAAGGAGAGCATCGATGCCCGCCGACGCCCCATCTGCAAGCAGCTGCGTCTGCTGGTGGGTGTGGATGAGGAATTGCCCCCGGCTTCCCTGCCGGAGCGCCACTACACCCCGGTGGCCGCAGAGGCAAAGAAGGTTATCATTGTGGGCAGCGGTCCCGGTGGCTTGTTTGCCGCCCTGCGCTGCATTGAGCTGGGCCTGCGCCCGGTGGTGCTGGAGCGCGGTAAGGATGTCTCCGCCCGCCGTTTCGACCTGCAGCCCATTAACTGCCAGGGCTATGTGGTGGAGGATTCCAACTACTGCTTTGGCGAGGGCGGTGCCGGCACGTTCTCCGATGGCAAGCTGTTCACCCGCGCCACGAAGCGTGGGCCGGTCATGGAGATTTACGAAACCTTTGTGGCCCACGGTGCTGCCCCGGAGATTCTGACCGATGCGCACCCGCACATCGGCTCCAACCGCCTGCCGAATATCATCAAGGCCATGCGCGGCAGCATCATTGCCGCCGGGGGCGAGGTGCATTTTCAGACCCGCGTGGATGGCTTGCTGAAGAGCGCCGATGGCAAGCGCCTGCTAGGTGTGCGCACGGCAGATGGCCGCGAATTCACCGGCGATGCCGTCATTCTGGCCACTGGCCACAGCGCCCGCGATGTGTACCGCATGCTGCATGATGAAGGTGTGCGCCTGGAGCGCAAGCCCTTTGCTGTGGGTGTGCGTATTGAGCACCCGCAGAGCCTCATCGACACCGCGCAGTACCACCTGCGCCCCGGTCAGGAGCGCCCGGAGGGGCTGCCTGCTGCCCGCTATGCCCTGGCCACCAAGATTCAGGACCGCGGTGTGCACTCCTTCTGCATGTGCCCGGGTGGGTTCATTGTGCCCTCCGCCACAGAGAATGATGAAGTGGTGGTGAATGGTATGTCGCTTTCCCGCCGCAATTCCCCCTTTGCCAACAGCGGCTTTGTGGTGACCGTGGAACCGGAGGATACGGATGCTTTCCTGGCGGAGCACGGCGTGCTCTCCGGCATTGCATACCAGAAGGCTCTGGAAATTGCCACCAGCCAGGCTGGCGGCGGCATGCAGAAAGCCCCCGCCCAGCGCGTGGTGGATTTCCTGGCCGGCCGCGTTTCCCAGACCCTGCCGAAAACCACCTATCATCCCGGCATCACCTCCTGGGATCTGAATGCCCTGCTGCCGCAGAGCGTCTGCTGGCGCATGCGCGAAGGCCTGCAATTCTTCAACCGCAAGCTGCGCGGCTTCGCTGGGGAGGATGCCCTCCTCATCGGCTGCGAGACCCGCACCAGCTCCCCCGTGCGCATTCCCCGTGCAGATGAAACCCTGCAGCACCCCGACCTGACCGGCCTGTTCCCCTGCGGTGAAGGTGCAGGCTACGCCGGCGGCATCGTCTCCGCCGCGCTGGATGGCCGTCGCTGCGCTGAAGCCGCTGCTGCTTATCTCGGTGTTTAAACATATAACACATATCCTCTTATGTACCGCTTTCTCCTTTCTGCAATTTTTCTTCTGACTGGTGTCATACTTACATCAGAATGTTTCGCCCAGGTAAAAATGCTGGAAAAACCGGATGAAATTTTCCTGAAAAAAAGCCTGGGTAAACGAGGAGTAGCTGCCAAAATTCTGAAAAAAGGCGGCCTGATGGGTGGTAAAATCAGTTCCACTGCAGACTATTACCTCATCTGTTCCTTCATCATCGGAGACAATAACCCGGAATGGGTGGAGCTTTTCGAACGCGAGGCGGAACTGCGAGAACAAGGAATTCAAATTGTTGTTTCCTGCAATGAGGACGGTAACACCAGCAATGCCAGTAAACGCGCCAAGGAATATCTCAAAAAGAGAAACGTCAAGGCTCCTTGCGTGTTCCGTTCAAAAATAGAAAGTCAACATGCAGCTGGCAAAGCTACTCCCACTTTCTGGGACTTCAACACTTACCGCTACAAGGCTATCCGTTTCGATGGATACCAGGCTGGTGGCGGCTCCGGCATGGAAGCCAGCTACAAACCCGTGCTGGAAAAAATCGAAAAAGACCGCGCCGAAAAAGCTGCTGAGCCAAAGTCATAATGCCCTCCTGAATCGAATTGAAGTCAGGGCTAAGGTTCCACATCCCGAAATACCACCATCCCCTACAGCTCTTTCATTTTTGGAGTTGAGAAATCCAGGATTTTGTGGTAAAACTGGGGGCATGGAACGACAGGATAATCGCGGGGTGGATGAAATGCGCCCGCTGGAATTTGTGTTGGGCGTGGCACCGAATGCCACAGCTTCTGTGCTTTCTTGCTTTGGCAACACGCGCGTGATTTGCGCAGTGACGATTGAGGAGGATGTGCCGCGCTGGATGAAGTTGCAGCATGTGCCCGGTGGCTGGCTCACGGCGGAGTATTCCATGCTTCCCTACTCTACGCTGGACCGCAAGAAGCGCGATTCCGGCGGCAAGGTGGATGGCCGCTCGGTGGAGATTCAGCGCCTTATCGGCCGCAGCCTGCGCGCAGTGGTGGATCTGGAGGCGCTGGGTGCCCGCACTATCTGCGTGGACTGCGACGTGCTGCAGGCCGATGGCGGCACGCGCACGGCCAGCATCACCGGTGCTGCCGTGGCGCTGCAGATTGCGCTCAATAAGCTGGTGGCCACAGGTGCGCTGGAGAAGAATCCCATGAAGCAGCTGGTATCCGCCATTTCCGTGGGCAAGCTGCAGGGCACGCCGCTGCTGGACCTCTGCTATGTGGAGGACCGCGATGCCGAGGTGGACATGAACGTGGTGATGACCGAGCGTGGCGAGTATGTGGAGGTGCAGGGCAGTGGCGAGGAGGCCGTGTTCACGGCTGAGGAAATGGCCCAGATGCTTGCTCTGGCTGCCAAGGGGGCTGCCACTATCACCGCTGCGCAGAAGGCCGCTATTGCCCGCGCAGAGACTCCCAGCACGGATGATTTCAACTCCCTGAAGGATTTTTTTGCGAAAAAATAAATTCTTCCTGTAGAATTTAAAAAAGAAGCACCGTTCCTCTTGGTGAGGAGCGGTGCTTTCTGCATCTCCCCCTCCTGCAATTCTAAACACAAAAATACGTAAATCACCATGAAGAAGTCCCTGTTATTTGCTCTGTTCGTAGCCATGCCCCTCATGGCTCAGGAGGCTCCTCAGATGCCTGAAGGTGCCCCCCAGATGCCCGCTGCTCCCCAGATGCCGGAGGCCGCTCCTCAGATGCCCGTTGCTCCCCAGATGCCGGAGGCTGCTCCTCAGTTCGAGGCTAAGGCTCCTTTCGGCCCCCAGGGTCCCCAGTTCGACAAGAAGGCCGAGCGCCGTCCTCATCACGGTATGAAGCGCGAGGGTCGCCGTCCCCACTTCGGCATGAAGCACGAGGGTCGCCGCCCCCACTTCGGCATGAAGCACGAGGGTCGCCGTCCCCACTTCGGTATGAAGCATGAGGGTCGCCGCCCCAACTTCGGTATGAAGCGCGAGGGTCGCCGTCCCCACTTCGGCATGAAGCACGAGGGTCGCCGTCCCCACTTCGGCATGAAGCACGAGGGTCGCCGCCCCAACTTCGGTATGAAGCACGAGGGTCGCCGTCCCCACTTCGGCATGAAGCACGAGGGTCGCCGCCCCAACTTCGGCGGCAAGGCTCCCTTTGCTCCCCAGTTCGGTGGAAAGGCTCCGTTCGGCCCGAAGTTCGGTAAGCAGTGCGGTCAGCGCCGTCCCCACTTCGGCATGAAGCACGAGGGTCGTCGCCCCAACTTCGGCGGCAAGGCCCCCTTCGGTCCCAAGTTCGGTGCCCAGGCTCCCCAGTGCCCGAAGTTTGGCATGCAGCGCGGTGAGCGCCGTCCCCACTTTGGCATGAAGCGTGAGGGTCGTCGCCCCCACTTCGGCGGTAAGGCTCCCTTTGCTCCCCAGTTTGGTGGTAAGGCCCCCTTCGGCCCTAAGTTTGGCCCGCAGGCCCCCAAGTGCGAGAAGCACTAAGACAAGTTTGCCGTTGACTTCAACGGCACAGCATAGAGACGCTGAGCACCGCTTGGAGAAATCCAGGCGGTGTCTCAGTTTTATGGCACTTGCAGGTACGAGGCGGGAGATGCGAGGTTGAAAAAGAAGCGAGTGAGCCCGATAGATGGCGATTTGGTGGGGGCTCAAATCAATCGGAGCACGGGACTTCAGTCCCGAAAACTCAAGCGATGAGGGACTAAAGTCCCTCGCTCCGACAAAAACAGTTGCTCGCCAAACTCCCATTTCAGGGTTTCTTCAGGATTGACGGCAAAAAATTCTTCATTTTTTTAATTTTAGCTGTAGAATTTGAAAATTCGCCTCGTTCCTTATTGTGAGGAACGGTGCATTCTGCACCATCAAATCCTGAAATCTAAACAAAGAAAGACATCAATATATGAAGAAGTCCCTGCTTATCGCTCTGTTCGCCGCCATGCCCCTCGTGGCTCAGGAGTGCCCCCAGAAGCCCTGCTGCGCCCCCCAGAAGCCCTGCGGCATGAAGATGCAGCGTCCCCAGCTGACGGAGGAGCAGAAGGCTGAGATGAAGGCCAAGTTCATGGAGAAGTTCGACGCCGACAAGGACGGTCAGATCTCCGACGCCGAGAAGGAAGCCATCAAGGCTGAGATGAAGGCTAAGTTCATGGAGAAGTTCGACGCCGACAAGGACGGCCAGCTCTCTGACGCTGAGAAGGAAGCCGCCAAGGCCGAGTTCCAGAAGCGCGGCCCGAAGTTCGGTAAGAGGGGTCATCGTCGTCCCGGTTGCTGCGGTAAGCGTGGCCCGAAGGGCCAGCGCCCCCAGCTTACGGAGGAGCAGAAGGCCGAGATGAAGGCTAAGTTCGAGGCTCGCAAGGCTGAGATGAAGGCCAAGTTCATGGAGAAGTTTGACGCCGACAAGGACGGCCAGCTCTCCGACGCTGAGAAGGAAGCCGCTAAGGCTGAGTTCCAGAAGCGCGGCCCGAAGGGTCCGAAGTGCGGTAAGAGGGGGCATCGTCGTCCCGGTTGCTGCGGTAAGCGTGGCCCGAAGGGCCAGCGCCCCCAGCTGACCGAAGAACAGAAGGCTGAGATGAAGGCTAAGTTTGAAGCCCGCAAGGCTAAGTTCATGGAGAAGTTCGATGCCGACAAGGACGGCCAGCTCTCCGACGCTGAGAAGGAAGCCGCTAAGGCTGAGTTCCAGAAGCGCGCTCCGAAGTGCGGCAAGAAGGGTCATCGTCGTCCCTGCTGCGCTCCTAAGTGCGAGAAGAACTAAGGTGATTTTACCGTTGCACGCAACGGAAGAAGATTGAAAAGCCATAGCGCCGCCCGGTGAAAGCCGGGCGGCGCTTTGTGGGTATGGGGGGACAAGGAAAATGGCGATTTGTCGAGGTTAGAAATCAATCGGAGCACGGGACTTCAGTCCCGAAAACTCAAGCGATGAGGGACTAAAGTCCCTTGCTCCGACAAAAAACAGCCGCCCGACAAACTCCAATTTCGTACCTTGCTTTTCTGCCCTTGAGGGGCAGAGATAATTTCGGCTATCGCCGAGAGAATTTCCACTGGGTGGAGAGAATTTTGCAAACGGTGTTTGCGAGATTTAACAAGGAATGCTCCTGCCCCCCTCAGAAGAGAAGGGCAGGAGCAAATGGGGAACAGAAGATTGTTCAGAATCGCGAGGCTTAGGCCTGCTCACCCTGCTGCACCATAACGAGGCGGAGGGGAGTGGTGGACACGAGCTCGCCGTCGAGGGTGATGTTGATGGCGTAGGTGCCAACCTTCTCGAAGCGGAGACCCTGGAAGTTCATGATGAGGTTGCGGGTCAGGAAGGAAGCGCCCTCGGGAAGAGCTACCTTGAGGTCACCAACGATGGGCATGCGCTCCTTGTCGAGAGCAACGCCGTCTTCGTCAACGATGGAGATGCCGAGCTTGTGGTCGCCGGAGTCCTCGGGGGTGAGGCAGAGGCGGAGAGCAAGAGCGCAAGCGGGATGAATCACGGGGAACTGACGTGCAAAGAGGGTATCGAAGGCACCCTGCACGCAGAGCTTGCCCTGATAATCGGCGGCGTAGTCGCAAAGAACGGCAACTTGAATATCCATGGTATTTATATGATGTTGGAATTAAGAACTGACATATCCCCACACGGGGGGAAGAATGACTTCTCTACTTCTACCATAATTTAATGCGCTTGCAAGCACAAAATGTACCATGCGCATATGCTGACAAAATTATTTCAAGACGCGGCCAATCTGTCGGTTGGCAGCCACCATGATGGGGATGGAGGAAACCAGCACACAGAAGAGGAGGGTGTAGGAAATCAGGCGGATTTCGGGCATGATTTCCTGAAGTTCCAGCGTGTACATACCCATTTTAAAGAATTGAGTCACAATGATTTTCTGGGTGTACATGAAGGTGGTGACTGCTGCGGCGAAAGAGATGGAGACGAGTACCAGATTTTCCACAATGAAGCTTCCCACCAGCAGAATGGGGTGAATGCCGAAGCTTTTCATCAGGGTGTAAATAAATTCATTCTGGCGGTATTCCATGCCCGCAAGGGCGGTGAGAAGAATGCCCACAATGACCACAATTCCCAGGCAGAAAGCCGCGCGGCACTGGGTCTGGTTACCGAGGATGATATCCATTTCCTCCAGCAGCGGCGCGGCAGAGGAGATGTTGCCCTCCAGCTTCTCCAGGCGCTTGAGTCTGTTGAGGAAGCGGCTTACCCTGTGGAGCGATTCTGCATTTTCCAGATCCTTCACCTGCAGGAGCATGCGTTCATAGCGCGTATTGCTGCCGGTGAGCATGTGCTCCACCATGTGCGGGGGCACCAGCAGGGCGCCGTTCTGTTGCAGGCGCATGAGCAGGTGGTCGCTGGGCAGGTGGCGTACCATGGCGGTGAAGCTGCTTTGTGGTCCCATGGTTTTCACATCCACAGGGCCTGGTGGCAGCGGTGCGTTGTCCTCCGGGTACAGCAGGGTGGGGCCGCCGCTGGGTGAGAGCAGGGGCATGAACTGCGCTGCCCGGCGGAAGTTGTAGGTAATCATCTGCACATGGTTGCGCTCGCCTGCTGTGGCACTGCCCACGGGAATGATATCAATGGAATCTGCCCCCAGCAGCTGCAGGGTTTCGGCTCTGGAGGGCAGGCAGGGGGTACCGGTGTTTTCCGGGATAACAAAGAAAGCGGCTACCAGGTCGCCGCCGCGGCTGCGGATTTTGTCGCGAATCGCCTTGGCAGAGATAACATAGCTGCCCAGAAAGAACAGGGCGCAGAGAGAGAGGAAAAAGACAACCAGCACGCGGGCCAGCGGACTGGAGGCACGCGTGAACCAGCGGTGTACCGTGTCTTTAGCAAGGTACAGAATGGTCAAAATCAATGAGATCATCTGCCAGTTCGAGGAGTCGTTGGTCGTGCGTGCTGATGATACAGATGCGTTTGCCTGCATCCTGGCTCACCAGTTTCTTGATAATATCGGTGTTGCCGTCATCCAGGCCGGAGGTGGGTTCATCCAGCAGGATGGTGGGGGCATCCTTCATGAGGGTGCGGGCCAGGGCTGCGCGCTGGGCCTGGCCGCCGGAAAGTTTATCGGCGCGGCGGTGGCGCAGCTCCACCAGGCCCAGGTCGCGCAGCAGGGTTTCGCAACGTGGCTGCCATTCCTTGCGCGGCAGCATGGCCATTTCTGCGGCCAGGTGCAGGTTGCGTTCCACGCTCATGAGCGGCAGCAGGTTGATGCCCTGGAACATGTAGGCCACGTCCCGCCGGTGGTAGCGGCGGCTGGTCACCTTCAGTCCGGTGGGGGTGATGATGCGCCCGCTGCTCACCTGCAGATACCCGGCCAGCAGCTTGAGCAGGGTGGTCTTGCCGGAGCCGGAATAGCCTTTGAGCACGGTGATACCGGGCTTGAACACATGGGAAAAACCACTGAACACCTGGACGCCGCGAGTGTAGGCAAAGGAGATGCTGTCGCAAACCAGTTCCATGGGGGTGGGTCAATCCTTGCGGGGTCTGAGGATGATGTTGCGCTCGCCGATGAGGATGAGGTGGTGGGCAGGGTAAACGCGCTGCACCAGCTGCTCCCAGCTTTCGCATTCTGCGGCTTCCGGGTGGGCGATGAGCTCCAGCTTGCTGACGTATTGCACGTTGTCACCAGCGTCATAGATAAGCTGTGCCTTGGCATTGCTGCCCAGCATGTTGTATGCTGTTTCCTTGTCGGCTTCCGGAATCCGGAAATGGTACACCAGCATATCGCCGCCGCTGGAGTTGTTCTTCTCCACGCTGCGGCGGGCAAACTGGCCGGTCAGCGATTTGCCCTCCGGCAGAGCGATGGAGACGCTGAAATTCTGCTCCGGCAGCTGGGTGAGCTCGGCCTTGCTCAGATTGATGGTGATGTAGAAGGCGGAATCATCGCACACCGAGGCGAAGGGGCGCCCCGGCAGGTTGTGGAACTCGAAGGGGGCGGAGGGATCCCTGGGCAGGGTGAAGTGGTATTGCAGGCGCCCGGTAAAGGGCATTTTGAGGGTGAGCTTGGCATGGTTACGCTCAAACTCCTGCCGCATCAGGCGCGGGCTGCTGTTCATCTCGCGCTTCAGCAGTGCAATGCGGCTGTCGATATCATTCAGAGAATCGGGTGTGGGTGGCGGGTCCTCCGCGTTCACCCTGCTGGCGTACTGGCGCTCGCGGGGGGAGAGTTTGAGGAAGAATTCCACCTTGCTGCGCTGGTTCTGCAGCTTGCGCAGTTCATCTCGCAGGCGCATTTCCTCCCGCGCCACCTTCAGCTCCATTTCTTCGCGTTCCTGGGCGGTGCGTTCCTCGTTCAGCACGGCAATGGTGGCGCCGGCCTCCAGGCGGTCGGTATGGAGCGCCAGCTGGGAAACGATACCGTTTTCCAGGTGAAGAGTCGTAGCCTGCTCCGGCACAATCTTGGCCGGCAGCACTGCCACCTGCACCGGCTCTGCCTGCAGCAGGGGCAGCAGGTGGCACAGCAGGGCGGGCAGCAGTGCGTGACGACGCTTCATAAATGAGGGGGGTGGGGTAGTGGTGGCCCTTACATGGGGAAACCCAGGCCGCCGGTTACCTTGCGCATTTCGCTTTCGGCCATGTTTTTGGCGCCGGTCAGGGCATCCTGCACGGCTTTGAGCACCAGGCTCTGGAGGAATTCGGCATCATCCGGGTCCACCACGGCGGGGTCAATGCTCAGGGCTTTGATCATGCCGGTGCCATCGGCGGTGGCCTTAATCTTGCCACCGGCGGCTTCGGCGGTGAATTCCTTTTCAGCCAAGCGTGCCTGGGCCTGTGCCATGCTGGCCTGCATGGCCTGTGCCTGCTTCATGAGTTTCTGCAGATTCATGTGTACTTGTGTTATGTTGTTTGAAAATTACTTGATGATGGTGGCGTGGAACTCCTTGAGCGCCAGCTCCACCAGCGGGTCGTGGTAGAATTCCTCATCCGTGGGCTTCAGGGATGCCGGGGCAGCCGGCTTTTCGGCTGCGGGCTCGGGTTTCTTCTCCTGGGGCTTGGGTTTGGCAGCTGCGGGGCGGGGAGCCGGCTCCGGCAGCGGGGCAGGGGGCGGCGGCTCTTCCACCACGGGCGGGGGCACGCTGTCATCCATCGCAATGCGCAGGGTAATCGGGTGCCCGCAGAACTGCGGGGCCAGTGTGGCCATCAGCTCGCTCAGCTGCTCGCCCAGCAGGGCATCGCGCGTATCGGTGTCGCTGGGGTGAATCGCGATGGTCACCAGACCATCATCATCGGAAATGAACATTGTGTTACCCACGGCTGCGGAGTGCAGCGGCGAGGCCTGGCGCATGGCTGCCAGCAGGGCATCCCAGCCCTTCGGGGTCATGGGACCGGCAGCGGGGGGGGCATCATACGCTTCCATACACTCCGGCTCCGGGTCAAACAGCGGGGGCTCGTCCTCCAGGTCGGGGTTCAGCTCAAAACTGGGCGGGGCATCGTCAATAGGCTCCAGCCCGGCGGGCATGGGGCGCGGCTCCGGCTCGGGTTCCGGTTCCGGCATGGGCGGTGCCACAGGGGCCGGAGCGGGTGCCACCGGTGCAGGCATCGGGGCGGGGGCTACAGGCATGGGAGCCGGTGCAGGTGCCACGGGGGCAGCCACAGCGGGAGCCGGTGCAGCAGCTGCCAGCGGCACAGCCGGAAGCTGGGTGGTGGCAATGGGTGTTTCCGGCAGCGGGGCGCCATTCAGCGCGCGGATAATATCGCTGATATTGGCCTCGGCCAGGGAATGCACGGCCTGAATCAGGCCCATTTCCAGGTGCAGTCGCTTGTTGGTGCTCCAGCGCATGTGCTCCTCTGTGCCGGAAAGCACCTCCATGAGGCGCACAATCTTATCTGCCGGCGTGCGGGCAATGAGCTGGTTGAGGGTATCGCGCCACTCTTCCGGCATGGAGAAGCTGGCTTCCTGCGGGGCCACCTTGCTGATGAGCAGCTCGCGCACGGCACCCATAATCTCGCTGAGCAGCTGGCCCATATCGCGGCCGGCTTCGGAAAGCTCATGCACCAGGTGCAGCAGGCTGGGCAGCTGGCGGTCCAGAATGTAGGCCAGGGCGCGGGCCACGGTCTCTCGGCTGGTCACGCCGAAAATATCGTTCACATCCTGCTCGTTGATATTGTTGCCGCAGAAGGATACCAGCTGGTCCAGCATGGACTGCGCATCGCGCATACCGCCATCGGCCACGCGGGCAATGGCAAAGGCTGCCGGCAGACTCAGGGTCACCCCTTCATTGGCGGCAATGTTCACCAGGTGGTTGGCAATGATTTCAGAGGGAATCGGGCGCAGGTCGAAGCGCTGGCAGCGGGAAAGAATGGTGGGCAGAATCTTGTGCGGCTCCGTGGTGGCAAAGATGAACATCACGTGTGCCGGCGGCTCTTCCAGGGTCTTCAGCAGGGCGTTGAAGGATTCCTTGGTGAGCATGTGCACCTCGTCAATGTAAATGATGCGGTACTGCCCGCGGGTGGGGGTGAACTGCACATTGTCGCGCAGGTCGCGGATATTGTCGATACCGCGGTTGGAGGCACCGTCAATTTCCAGCACATCCAGGCTGCGGCCCTCTGCAATCTCCATGCACACATCCTCATCCGGGTCAAAATCCACCTTCGGACCCCCGCTGCAGTTCAGTGCCTTGGCAAAAATTCGGGCCGTGGAGGTCTTGCCGGTACCGCGCGGCCCCACAAAAAGGTAGGCGTGCGCCAGGCGCTTCTGTTCAATAGCGTTGCACAGCGTGCGCACAACATGATCCTGCCCCAGCACGTCCTTGAAGGTGCGGGGTCGGTATTTTCTGGCAAAAACCTGATAACTCACGCCCCACATTCTACCCTATTTACTCTGCTCCCGCAAGGACTAAGTAAGTCAAACCTGAAAAAGTCCGTGCGTGTGTGTATTCTGGTTATTTCAGCCACTATTCAGATTGTAAGATACATAGAAATACGTGTTGGCATAATTACGAGCAGAGCAACAAACCGGACTTTGTTGCTCTCGAGGTGCGGGACTTTAGTCCCGAAAACCATGACGCTTAAAATCGGGACTAAAGTCCCGTGCTCCGATGAGAAGGCTCGCCAAAAGTTTGATTTATCAATCTGCTACAAAACATGCTCTCCAGAACAATAAATCTCTCCGCTAATTGTTCCAACGCGTAAGTATCTTAATGGTGATGAGTTTTGTCGCTTTTTCAGGACGCCCCTCATCAGCTCGATAAAGAGAATCCGGAGTCGTTCCTGTGATGGAGATTGAATAGTTTTTTTGCTTTAAACTCGAAGGACTTCCTGTCGTTTCAGTTTCTGAGCGTATTTAACCCAGGGATGCATGGTTGCGGCCATGCATCCCTGCAGTGTTGCAGGTTTTTAGAAATCGAGAGTAAATCTGTTTTTGTTAGCGAACGCGGCTTGACTTCCACTCAGTGGACGGAGTATAGTGGAGGTACGAAACGAGTGCAATACAGTACGGTACCCACCAGTTCTATCACCGCTGAAGTGGTGATGGTGGATGGTTTTGCGCTCGCGCAGAAGGATACGGCAGGGGTTGCCACCACCTTCACCCGCAGCTACACGGCGAATGGGATGCTGCTCACGCAGACAGATGGCCGTGGCAATACCACCACCACGGTGGCAGATAAGGCGGGCCGCGCCCTCATGGTGACGGATGCTGCCGGTGTGCGCACTATCGGCTACAATCAGTACGGCGAGCAGGAGACGGACAGCTTGCTGGCAGATGGCAAGACGCATAAGTGGCCGCCCTGCAAGAAAAGGTTATGTTCTAAGAAGATATTCCGAATCTATATATGAAAAATATGGAGACAAGAGCATACTTAATTTAACATATGACAGAAACTCTACTCCCTTATTATAAAACATTCTTTAAGCGCCAATTATAATTATATCAACAATCCCATAAAGATTATTTATGGGATTGTTATCATCAAAAAAATGAAAATTAAAAAAATAAAAAAAGCTTCATTATATATTTTGATTTTTTCGATATGTGTTGTGTTGTATTTTTCCGTTTTTAATGTAAAGCATATATCCAAAAATGAATTAATACACTTAACTTTGACAGATGCTGAATACTTTATAGACTACTGTGGCAGCTGCGATTTGTTCGATTATTATACTTGTTTTTTGTTTAAACTCAAAACAAGTTCGTCTGAACGCACGATCAATCCGCATGATAAATTTGAGTTTGATAATTTCAAAACAAGAAAAAAAGTAGAATTCAATGTGTCCACTTATTATTTTACAACCAAATAATCATGAAGAAAGCAGAACGTCAGGTAACGCGCGCCGTAGTTATAGCCATTACTCTCTTTTGACTTATTCAAAGTAACTAACGAGTTGAAGAACTTGGCAGCATCGAATAGCTGTCCTGGTTTTAATGTTTGTGTATTCTCCGGACCAGTAAGTTCAATTGTTTAAGTTATGCATATAGTAAAACTGTTGTTAATACTGTTCTTATCAGGCCTGGCATGCGGGGAAAATCAACTTATCCATTTTTCAGATAATGATAAATGGGGAAAGATGCTTGGCATGATAGAGAAAGCGTTCCAAGATGGAGACTATGATATAACCCTGAAGAATAACGAAAAGGAAATATCCGTTTCTCCTAATGGATATGATTGGAAGATATTGAGTATTCAAGAAGAGACAAAAACAAGTATTGACTGTATTCGAGTGGTACGTTTTCAAGGAACGAATGATAGATATATTTTATGTTCTGTCAATCTTTTGAGAGTGTGTAAAGACGCAAACTTGCACCTTAGCAATAACCTTCGCTCACCGTTTTTTTACGGATGCAAAGGTGTAGTACT
The DNA here is from genome assembly GCA_045132635.1 of Akkermansia sp. Lineage (GTDB taxonomy): Bacteria > Verrucomicrobiota > Verrucomicrobiia > Verrucomicrobiales > Akkermansiaceae > Akkermansia. Next base: position 4,457 of record JBGUSR010000021.1, on the reverse strand, counting down.
TATTGTGTATGCACCATCTGAAATGAGAATGTGTGATATATACCCGGCGTATAAAATTTGCGAAAAGAACATGGAACCGTATACAGTGGTGGGAGTTCTTATTTCGAAAACAAAACTGTAATCCGTATAGGATTTGATGTTTTATTCGGGTAAACACGATTCCTCCTCATAATCCGAGTGAGTTATGGGGAGGGTAATGGTGCAGCGTGCAGAAACAGTCCCGTGCTCCGATGGATTTGCGACCCCGCTAAACTGCCAATTTGTGTTTTTTAGAGGCCCCCCATTTGTAAAAATGTATCAGGGGGAGCAAGGTTATCATGATTGTTTCCCGTGTATCTGCGGAAACGGCTCCGCATGTCACGGGCATACACGTTTACTGCTTGATTCGTGGCGGGTATAGGGTATCATGGTAATATATTCAGCAACATGACTGCTTTCTGCAAGAATTTCCTGGTTATCTTATGTGGTCTGGCTCTGGCCGGACTGGCTCCGCTGCAGGCACAGACCACACCTGCGGCGGGGACACAGCAGCGCTCTAAGGATCCCGCAGAGTATTACCTGACGGCTTACCGTCTTTGCCGCGAATCGGAGCAGCTGGCAGCGCAGCAGAATTACAATGCCGCTATTAACAAGGGCCAGCAGGCTGAGAAAGTGCTGGCCGGCATTGTGAAGGATTTCCCCCACTGGAAAACGAACCTGGTTTCCACGCGTCGGCGCCTGCTGGCCTCGAACATGGAGAGTTACCGCAAGAAATCATCTGAGGCACGCATCCCGACGGGACGCCAGCCGGGGCGCCCGCTTTCCATGGAGATGCCGAGCAACACGGGCACCTTTGACCCGGTGAACAGCGAGTACCGCCCGGTGGAGCTGCCGGATTACGATACAACGGACAGGAAGCTGTACAATGCCCTGGCAGCTGCGCAGGAGGAATGCCGCAAGATGGCTGCTGCCTACCGCGAGCTGAATACAAAGTATGAGGATTCGCAGCGCCAGTTGACCTCTGCCCGCATTGAGCAGCAGATGTATAAGGACCGCTATGAGCAGCTGCAGCAGCAGATTTCCACGGAGCGCACAGCCGGTAATCAGGTGGTGAATTCTCTTACCCAGCAGCTGGCAGAGATGGAGGCCAAGTACCGCGCCAGCGAGGAGGCCCGCGAGCGTGCAGAAGCCCGCATTACTGAGCTGGAAACCACCCTGGCCCAGACCCAGGAGGAACTGGCCCGTGTGACTAAGGAACGCGATGCCCTGAAGGCCGAAAATGAGCAGCTGCGCGCCATTGTGGAGCTGAACAGCCCGGAGAAGACCAAGGCCCTGCTGGACCAGAACCTGACGCTGGACCAGCAGCTGAAGGAGGCGCTGGCCCGCATTGCGGAGCTGGAGGGTCGCCAGGCTGGCTCGGATGACGAGCGCACCGTGCTGCAGCAGCAGCTGGATTCCGCCCGCGGCGAGGCCGACCGCCTGCGCGATGAGATGAGCGGTATCTATGAGGAGAACATGGGCTACCGCCGCCGCGTTTCTGAGCTCACCGAGCGCCTGAACAACATTGAGGCAGACCTCGACAAGCGCGCCAGCCAGGGGGAGGTGGACCCCGCCCTGGCAGAGGAAAACGAGCTGCTGCGCGAGGTGATTGCCAAGCAGCGCCGCAGTCTGGCCATGCAGGAGGAGGGCCGTAAGCTCCTCATCGAGACGTACAAGCAGATTAAGAACCAGGACCCCGCCACTCTCATTGCCCTGCAGAAGCTGGATGAGGAAAGCTCGCTGGACCTGACCGATGCTGAGCGCCGCGTGATGGAGGCCGCCACCAAGGGCAATGAGGAGGAAAGCACCAAGGCCGTGCGCGAGGGCCTGCAGATGGAGGCTCTGGCCGACCTGGCATCCAAGGCATTCACCAAGGGGCGTTACACCGCCGCAGAGCAGCTTTACCGCACGCTGTATGATGAGCAGCCGGACCACGTGGCCGGTCTGGTGAACCTGGGCACGATTCTGCTGTACCGCAACAAGTGCGAGGAATCGCTGGAGTTCTTTGCCCGCGCCACCCGCCTGGCGCCGGATCTGGCTATTTCCTACTACCTGGCCGGCGTCAGCTACTACCGCCTGGACCGCCTGGATGACGCTGCCCGCATGCTCGGCCGCACGATTCAGCTGGACCCCGGCAATGCAGAGGCCTTCTTCTACCTCGCCAATATCGAGGGCGTGAGCGGGCAGTTCGACCTGGCGCTCAAGCACTTTGCCGCCGCGCTGAAGCTGAAGCCCGGCCTGGGCGATGCGCACTACAACATGGCCCGCTTGTATGCAGAGCTCAAGCAGATTCCCAATGCGGCCCGTTCTTACGACCGCGCAATTCAGAACGGTGCCGAGCCCGACCCCGAGTTCGAGAAATACCTGCGTAACCACCCGGATAGCCAGCAGAAACCCGGCGAGGATATTCTGCAGACTGTCAGCCCCGAGGATGAGGCTGCCGAGCTGCTGAAGAAGGACCCGGAAATGGAGAAGATTATTCAGGAGCGTGATGCTGCCCGGGGTGAGACCCCCGAGGTGGCTCCTGTGGCGGACCCTGCCGGTGTGCAGGAGCCGCTGCCTGCTGACCCCTTGCTACAGGAAGCCGCTGCAGACCCGGCTTTCCTGGAGGTGCTCAGAAAGGTGTATTGCGAGGTGAATGCCGCCCCGGATGCCTCACCGGCCGGTGCCGGGCATGAGGTGGAGAAATCCCGCTTCACCACGGTGCGCGTGCGCACCGAGTCCGATGACCACAGCCACCATGTGAAGCTGCGCCTCAAGCGTCCGGAGCCGCAGCGCATCCGCCAGCGTGGCGGCAAGATTGAGCTGATAAAAAAGAAATGAGCCCGCCGGGGATGCCGGGCTTTTCACCGCTTTGGTATAGATTCCGATTTGGGGGGGGCAGGCGAAGCCTGCGGAATTTTGAGCCCACGAAGTGGGTGAAAGATAGAAGGCCGGGGTAAGAGCGCGTCAGCGCTCGCAGCCCCGGCTAGGCTAAAAAAAGTTTCAGAGCCCGCGGAGCGGGTGACAGAGCGGTGGCTTAACTTGTTGCGACTGTTCTGTCACCCGCTCCGCGGGCTCCGTCATGTTTTGTTTGTTAGCAGGGGCTGCGCCCGCTGACGCGGGCTTACCCCTGCCTCTCCTCTATAGCCCCTCCGGGGCATAAAGTTCCGCAGGCTTCGCCTGCTCGCCAAACTCCCATTTCCGCTGGCTTTTGTCTCAGAGTGCGGAAATTTCCTTCAGGAGGGGGTGCAGCCAGGGGCTGATGTCGATATCAAAACAGACCTTCAGCACCAGGTAGGCGATGCAGAGCGTGAATAGTATGCCCACCACCTTGCGGATAACGCGGACGAAGAACCAGACGGCTGCCAGCACCGTTGCAGCAATACCAGGGGTGCCGATAGATGAATCCCACCCGCTGAGCAGTGTATTGCTAATGCCGTTCCAGGTTTGTTCGATGAATTGCAGCATGCTGTTCTGAATCAGGGCTGGAGACGCTCGATGCTCCAGCTGCCATCGGGCTGCAGGGAGTACATGAAACGGTCGTGCACGCGGCCGGGGCCGCCCTGCCAGAACTCCATGTGGTGCGGTACAATGCGGTAACCGCCCCAGAAATCCGGCAGCGGCACCTTGCCCTCGGCAAATTTGGTCTTGAGCTCGGCCAGCTTCATCATGAGCAGCTTGCGGGTGGAAATCACCTGGCTCTGGTGGGATACCCAGGCGCCCAGCTGGGACTCATGCGGGCGGCTCAGGAAGTATTTGAGCGTCTCGGCGCGGGAGATTTTCTCTGCACGGCCGTAGACGATAATCTGGCGTTCCAGCGTCACCCAGGGGAGCATCATGCACATCTCCGGGTTAGCCTCAATTTCCTGTGCCTTGCGGCTGGTGTAGTTGGTGAAGAAGACATAGCCGCGGGCGTCATAATACTTGAGCAGCACCGTGCGCAGGCTGGGCATACCCTGCGGCGTGGCGGTGGCAATGCTCATGGCATTCGGCTCCGGAATACCGGATTCGAGCGCCTGCTTGAACCAGCGGTCAAACTGTTCAAAGGGCGTGGCTGCCAGGTCCTTGCGGTGCAGGGTATCCTTCAGGTATTCTTCACGAAAGGCGGATAAGTCCATGCGGTCACTATACCACCCGCTCCCCCTTGCGGCAAGCCCGAATTCAGTTCGCATGCGGGGCCGCAACACATGTGTCCCAGAGATTGCTGCGCCAAATAGGAGTTTGTGAAAGTACGAATGACGAAGTGGGAAGTACGAAGTTTTGAAGTCAGGCGGGCGTAAGCCCGCGGAATTTTGAGCCCGGAGGGCGGCAGCTGGTAGCCCAGGGTGCAGCCGCGTCAGCGGCGGAACCCTGGGTAACAAGTAAAATATTTACCAGAACCCCGAGCGCAGCGAGTGGGTGGCAGGAACTATGGCTTAATATGTTAGGCGCGATTTCTGCCACCCGCTCACTTTGTT